>NZ_JBHYGF010000254.1:2874-6219 GCF_051859145.1 Dyadobacter sp. | reverse complement strand
GTAAGGGAATTTGTGCTGGAAGATGCACAACTGCCCGAAAAGCTGCGCGAGACGATCGCGGCCTGGACCGACGCTAAAATCTGGATCGTACCTTCCTCAATCCGCGCATTGCAGAAACTGGTTTCGGAGAAAAGGAGCAGGTTCGACATTCCTGTGATCGGGATTGCGGGCAGCAATGGGAAAACGATCGTGAAAGAGTGGCTGGTGCAGCTTTTATCTCCCGAGCACCGGATCGTGGCGAGCCCCAAGAGCTATAATTCGCAGATCGGCGTGCCGCTTTCTGTCTGGAATATGGGCAACGAGCATACACTGGGCGTTTTTGAATCGGGGATTTCGCAGGTGCATGAAATGGAGTACCTGCAACCTGTGATGCAGCCCACAATCGGTATTTTTACAAATATCGGTTCTGCGCATGATAATGGTTTTAGGAGCCGGAAGCAAAAAATCACTGAAAAGCTGCGCCTTTTCACCAAAGTCAGAAAGCTGATTTACAGAAAGGATTATACGGACATAGACGAGGAAATCAGGCTGATCCTGAAACCTGTCAATGCATTTCTGAAAATGGTAAGCTGGGGCAGCAGCCGGTCAGGGGCTGACGTACAGGTAGCTTTTGAAGTCCAGCCGGACAAAACGCTGATCCGGTTGCAGGGTTTTCTCGGAAGTAACACCTTTGAAACTACATTCCGCGACGAGGCTTCACTTGAAAACCTGGTTCATTGCATTGTATTTATGCTCGACTTCGGCATTGCCGCTGATCAGGTTCAGCAAAAAATCAGGCAGCTTAGATCGGTTTCAATGCGTTTGGAGCTGAAAGAAGGGATTAATCGCAACTATGTAATTGACGATACTTACAACAACGATATTCAGGGCCTGACAATGGCGCTTAATTTCCTGGGCCAGCAGGAACAGCGGCAGAAAAAGGCAGTTATTATCTCGGATCTTTTACAAACCGGGCAGACACCAGCAGAACTTTACCGGGCTGTTTCCAGTCTTTTGAAGGAAAAAAATATTCACCAGGTAATTGCAGTCGGGCCTCAGATCAGCGGACAGGCGGCCTTATTTGATTTCCCGAGCCAGTCTTTTTACAATACTACCGAAGCTTTCCTGAAAGAATTTCCATTTGACACACTAACCGACAGTTTGGTTTTGGTCAAAGGAGCGCGGCCGTTCTCTTTCGAGAAGATCGTGCAGCGTTTACAGCAAAAAGCGCATGGTACCGTGCTGGAAATTAATCTGGATGCATTGGTTCACAACCTCAACTACTATCGCGCAAAGGCGGGTAAAGAAACGAAGATCATGGCGATGGTGAAAGCTTTCGCCTACGGAAGCGGCAGTGCCGAAGTAGCAGCCCTTTTACAATATCACAGGGTTGATTATCTGGGCGTTGCGTATGCTGATGAAGGTGTTGTTTTGCGTGAAAACGGGATCAATCTGCCTGTTATGGTCATGAGCCCCGCTACGCCCACGTTCGATTTGTTATTGCAGCACAGGCTTGAACCCGAAATTTACAGTCGCCGCGTGCTGACTGACTGGATCGCCTACATTGAAAAATTACCCGCAGGTTCTTACATCCCTCCTATCCATTTAAAACTTGATACCGGAATGCACCGGCTCGGCTTTGTTGCCGACGATCTTGACTGGCTAATGGAAAGACTGGGAGAACACTCGGCAATTAAAGTAGCCAGCATTTTCTCACACCTCGTCGGGGCCGATGAAGGTGTGCATAATGAATTTTCGAAGCAGCAATATGCCCAGTTTATCGAAGGTGCCTCCCTGCTTGAAAATAAGCTCGGCTACAAGGTATTGAAACACATTCTGAACTCTGCCGGCATTGTCCGCTTTCCGGAATACAAGCTGGATATGGTCAGGTTAGGGATCGGATTGTACGGGGTTGAAGCAACAGGTCAGGAGCAAAGCGCATTGCAGCACAGCGGCACGCTAAAAACCGTCATTTCACAGATCAAATACCTGACAACCGGTGAAACGGTCGGTTACAGCAGAAGAGGTCAGATCAGGCACGATTCGGCAATTGCTACCCTGGCGATCGGCTACGCCGACGGATATGACAGGCGGCTCGGAAATGGTGTCGGGCAGGTTTGGGTGAATGGGACACTTTGCCCAACGATCGGGAATATTTGTATGGATATGACAATGATCGACGTGACCGAAGCAAATGCCGAAGAAGGAGATGAAGTGATCGTGTTCGGCAGGCAGGTACCTATTATTGATCTTGCCAAAAAAATAAACACGATCCCCTATGAAATTCTCACTGGTATAGGAGACCGTGTTAAACGGGTATTTTTCAAAGAATAGCTATTCTTTGTCCGCCTGGGCTTCTTCCTGGGGCTCAGGCTGAACAATGACAGCAGGTCTTGATTCCAGCTCTTTATCTTCCTCTTCAAACAAATGCGTCGCCATGACTTCGTCCAGCTTGACGTCGTAAAAAGCTTCGTGCACATTGAGCGGTGCTACGCCTTCTTCAATCTCGCATTTGACATAAGATCCGTCTTCCTGCAATTCGTACGCATTTACATTATCCTGCAAACTGTAATACAGAATGTGGATCGCCTGCTGCCGCACACGCGGGTCTACCAGCTTGAAAAGCGACTCAATGCGTTTGTCGAAACTTCTTACCATCGCATCGGCGCTACCACCGTACACGAGTGGGTTTCCATTCTGGTGGAAGTAGAAGATCCGGGAGTGTTCAAGAAAATCACCTACCAGAGACCTGACGGTAATATTTTCACTTAATCCCTTCCGTTTAGGTCGCAAACAGCACATTCCTCTCACGATCAAGCGTATTGGTACGCCGGCCTCCGAAGCTTTATACAATTCAAGAATTGTATCCCTGTCTTCGAGTGAGTTGATTTTAATGCAAATACCACTTTTCAATCCGGCCCTCGCATTCTCTGCCTCCTGCTGGATCAGCTCGATCAGCTTGGCGCGCATATACCGCGGCGCAGTGATCAGGTTCTGGTATTCCGTCGGGATAGAGTGACCGGTAATTACATTGAAAAACTCTGAGATATCGTGGGTGTACTCTTCATTAGAAGTGAGCAGCCCCGTATCTGTGTACAATCTTGATGTATCCTCATTGTAATTCCCGCTCGACAAATGCGCGTAACGTAATACCCGGCTACCCTCATTTCTGACTATGAGCAACAGCTTTGTGTGCGTTTTGAGTAACCCAATCCCGTAAATCACAAAGCAGCCCGCCTTTTGCAGCCTTTGCGCCTCGCGAATGTTATTCTCTTCATCGAAGCGCGCTTTTACCTCAAACAATACCGCCACGTGCTTGCCGTTTTCAGCTGCATGTAAAAGTGCCTCGGTAACACGCGAATTCTT
>NZ_JBHYGF010000254.1:0-2864 GCF_051859145.1 Dyadobacter sp. | reverse complement strand
AAGCCGATAAATGGTCAGCTTGATCGATAGTACCTTGGGATCCTCTGCCGCTTGTTCGAGCAGCTGCAATACAGGCTCAAAATTGTTGTAAGGGTGATGTAAAAGGATATCCCGCTCCCGCATGGTCTCAAAAATGTCGGGAATACGGTCCCTGTCCAGTCCCAGTGGTGGTACAGGCGGGTGGATTGGCGGTATCTGGTCTTTGAATTCGGGATGTTTGATAATGTTCCAGAATGCGGTATAATCGATCAGACCTTCTGTTGGGAACACATTATAATCGTCAATCTCCCAGCGTTTTTTAATCAGGTTCAGTAAGTCAGGATTAATGCCAGGCTCAACGGAAACCTGCACTACGCGACCCAGTCGGCGGCTTTTGATCTTTTGCCTGATTTCGTCGATAAAGTCCGCCTCAATATCGTCGCTTTCTTCCAATGTAAAATCCCCGTTTCGGATAATACGGAACAGGTTCGTCGATGCGATATCTACATTCCGGTAAAGCTTGTTGATATGCTTTCTGACGATGTTTTCAATGGGTATAAACAGCAGCTCGTCCTCGCGTTCAATGACGTAAAATCGCGGCAGGTTCAATGGAAGCTGCACGAAAGACAGTTTCCTGTCTTCCTCGGACGTAGTTCCTTTTACCTGCGTGATTACGCCAAGTACCAACACTTTGGCCAGCAAAACCGGAAATGCGTGGGTATAGTCGAAAAGCATCGGTGTCAGCATCGGGTAAACGGTGCGCTCGAAGTACTCTTCCACTGCATTCCTCTCCTCTTCGGTCGTTTCTTCCAGGTCAACAATGCGGAAACCGTGTTTGGAGAAAAGGGGTTTTAGCTGGTTGGTATAACATTCGTTCTGCCGCCGCACGAAATCGTGTATATCGCGCATCATCACCTTTCGGAAAGGGATTTCCCGCAAGCCTGAATAATCAAGCCGCTCTTTTCCGAAGTCCAGGTAATTATAAAGACTACCTACCCGGATCGTGAAGAATTCATCCAGATTGGAAGCTGTGATGGCCAGAAATTTAAGGCGATCGAACAGGTTCCTGCTCTCATCCAGCGCCTGATCAAGTACCCGGTCGTTGAATTTCAACCAGCTCAGGTCGCGACTGATCATATCGCTTTGCTGTACCTGGGTAGTAGCTTTCTCCGACAAGGTAATCGCCTTGCTTTCTTCCGAAGGAACGGGTTCTTTGGAGCTTTTAAAGAATGCTAACAAGTTTGTCAACTTACCTTTTTTTTCACTGTTATATGTATGGTTACTCGAATCGGACATATCTGGAATCTAATTTGTCGTAGGAAATCTGCTAAAATTTCAACGAATGTAAATAATCTATTGTTTTCGGGTTGATGAAGTTTCTGTTAAATTTTGGCTCAAAAAGAAACGGATGACTGCCAGTGACAACCATCCGTTTCGATTGATCCGATTTGAATCAGCGGCTATACGTCAACTCTTGCATATTTGGCATTTTTCTCAATAAAATCACGCCTTGGGGCTACTTCATCGCCCATCAGCATAGAGAACAAATGGTCGGCTTCTGCTGCTGATTCAACAGAAACCTGTTTCAGGCTTCTCTTATCTGGGTTCATGGTTGTTTCCCATAGCTGTTCCGCATTCATTTCTCCCAAACCTTTGTATCGCTGAACGTTCACGGAATCTTCTTTCCCCCCGCCTATTTCTCTGATCGCTTCCTCTCTTTGTAACTCTGTCCAGCAGTAACGCTCTTCGCGTCCTTTTTTCACGAGGTAAAGCGGCGGCTGGGCAATGTAGATATACCCGTGATCAATCAGGATTTTCATATACCGGAAAAAGAACGTCAATATCAGCGTGCGAATGTGGCTTCCGTCGATATCCGCATCGGTCATGATCACAATCTTGTGGTACCTCAGCTTGTCAATGTTCAGCGCCCTTTCGTCTCCGTCTTTTCCGATCTGCACGCCCATTGCAGTGAACATGTTCTTGATCTCCTCATTTTCGTAAATGCGGTATTCCTGCGCCTTTTCCACATTCAGGATTTTACCACGAAGCGGCAGTATAGCCTGGTAGGCGCGGTTGCGGCCCTGCTTGGCAGTTCCACCCGCCGAGTCCCCTTCGACGAGGTACAGTTCGCAAACATTAGGGTCCGTTTCCGAGCAGTCAGAAAGTTTTCCCGGAAGTCCGGTTCCTGTGAGCACGTTCTTGCGCTGCACCATTTCACGCGCCTTTTTGGCAGCAATACGTGCTTTGGCAGCCAGGATCACTTTATCAATGATCACACGCGCTTCTTTCGGGTGCTCATCCAGGTAGGTATCGAGCATTTCAGCCACTACCTGACTTACTGCACCTGTTACTTCCGAGTTACCCAGCTTGGTTTTGGTCTGCCCTTCAAACTGTGGTTCTGCTACTTTAATGGAAATTACGGCTGTCAAACCTTCCCGGAAATCGTCGCCGCTAATCTCAACTTTTTCTTTCGCAAGAATACCCGACTTCTCCGCGTAGTTTTTCAGTGTACGTGTCAATGCAGCCCGGAAACCGGAAACGTGCGTTCCGCCTTCAATGGTATTGATATTATTCACATAAGAGAACACATTCTCGCTGTAAGATGTGTTGTACATCATCGCTACTTCCACCGGAATCACGCCTTTGTCGCTTTCCATGTGGATCGGCTGCGGAATAAGCGGCTGCCTCGTGGCATCGAGGTAGGTAACGAATTCGTTCAAACCTACTTCTGAGTAAAACTCTTCACCGCGGAATTTACCTTCTTCATCCTCTTCCCTTTTATCTGCCAGGGTAATGCGGATCCCTTTATTCAGGTACGAAAGTTCCCGCAAACGGGTTGCTACGGTTTCGTATTTAAATTCAGTTACTGTAAAAATGGTTGAGTC
>NZ_JBHYGF010000253.1:0-6316 GCF_051859145.1 Dyadobacter sp. | reverse complement strand
ACTTCCTTTAACTGCTGCATTGCTGTTTCCAGGTTATCAGGCAGGGCGTCGCCGAGCACTTCTTTTAGTCTTTTGGCCAAAGTAGGCGACATTCCATTGGTTGAAATGGCCACTTTCAGGTTCCCTTTTCTGACAACCGAAGACAGGTAAAAATCACAAATAGCAGGCGTATCGGCCACATTGGCAAGTATATGCCGGGCCCTGGCGGTATTCCAGATACGCTGGTTTTCTTCCTTATCGTTGGTAGCCACAATGACCAGATCTTTATCATCAAGGTCCTGATCCTGAAAAACCCGCCTGATCAATGTAATTCTTGCATTTTCCGCAGCAAAGTCTACGATCTCCTGCCGGATCTCGGGCGAGACTAATGTGATCATAGCTTGCGGGGAATTGTCCAGTACCGCGGTAATTTTTTCGAGCCCCACGTAACCTCCTCCTACAATCAATGTATGCAGGTTTTCAAGCTTGATAAAAACAGGGAAAAGCTTGTTCATAGCCTGGCTATTGGATAAATGGTTTATAATCAAATTTACAACAAAATAACTCTGCAATCTGCTTGTCGGGTACGGTTTATAACTATTCCAACAATCCTACTTTTACTATCTGCTTCTTTCCGTGTAACTTTGTACTATGATCGCAATTACCAACATCAGTTATTTCCTCGGCGACAGAGCACTTTACGACGGTGCATCGCTGCATATAAAGCCAAAACAGAAAATTGGCCTCATTGGTCTGAACGGAACAGGAAAATCCACCCTCCTTCGAATGATCAATGGCGAATTCCAGCCCGACGAAGGGCATATTTCCAAGTCAGGTGATTGCACAATCGGGTTTCTGAACCAGGATTTGCTTTCGTACCAAAGCGACGATTCCATTCTTTCCGTCGCAATGCAGGCATTTGAAAGACAAAACCAGCTGCAAGTGCAAATCGACAAGATCCTGCACGATATGGAGCATAATTATACGGATGCGCTGGTAGACAGGCTGGCGAAAGTGCAGGATGAATTTGAGGCGCTCGACGGCTATTCTGTACAATCGAAGGCCGAAGCTATTCTCGAAGGTCTTGGTTTTTCAACCGGCGATCTGAACCAGCCACTCAGGTTGTTTTCGGGTGGATGGAGAATGCGTGTAATGCTTGCGAAACTGCTTTTGCAAAAACCCTCGCTGCTCATGCTCGATGAGCCTACCAACCACTTGGACTTACCCTCTATTCAATGGGTTGAAAAATACGTACAGTCTTACGAAGGCGCAGTAATCGTGGTTTCTCACGACAGGCAATTTCTTGATAATACAATTGACACGACCATCGAAGTATCAGGCGGAAAGCTGATCTACTATGCGGGAAATTACTCTTACTATTTAGAAGAAAAGGAAGAGCGTAACGAAATCCAGCGCGGTGCTTATGAAAACCAGCAGGCTAAAATCCGCCAGACTGAGCGTTTTATCGAGCGTTTTAAAGCCAAAGCGACCAAATCGCGCCAGGTGCAAAGCCGTGTAAAGGCACTGGACAGAATGGAAGTTGTGGATGCAGTAGTAGATGAAAATGCAAAAGTCCACTTTCGTTTTCAATTTACTACCCAGCCTGGCCGGCACGTTTTCCAGTTGGAAGACGCTTCGAAAGCGTATGGAGAGAAGGTGATTCTGGACAGCACCAATATCAGTATGGAGCGCGGGGATAAAATTGCATTGATCGGAGCAAACGGGCGGGGTAAGTCTCCCGTGCTCAGGGTTGTTGCCGGTACCGAGCCTATTGAAGGAAAAAGAAGGCTTGGCCACAATGTATCATTTACATTCTACGCGCAGCATCAGCTGGAATCGCTGAACATCGCGCACAATTTAATTGAAGAATTAAAATACGCGAACCCAAATAAGACCGAAACCGAGCTCCGGACTGTGCTGGGCTGCTTTTTGTTTACCGGCGATGATGTTTTCAAAAAAATCAAGGTATTATCAGGAGGAGAGAAATCGCGGGTTGCATTGGCGAAGGTATTGTTGTCACAGGCTAATTTCCTGCTACTCGATGAGCCTACCAACCACCTGGATATGCAGTCGGTGAACATCCTGATCCAGGCTTTGCAGCAATACGAAGGCAGCTACATTGTTGTTTCCCACGACAGGTATTTTGTTGAAAATATTGCAAACAAGATCTGGTACATCGAAGACCACCAGATTAAAGAATACCCTGGTACTTATCAGGAATATGAAATCTGGGTTGAAGAAAGAGGCTTGCAATCTGCGGTGAGCGAGAAAGCAACTGTCAGCAGCGCGCCTCCGCAAAAAGCTGCGCAACAAGCTGCACCGGCAAAGAGTGCCCCTAAACCGCATTCAAGCGAGGATGCTGCCAAACTGAAAAAAGCGCAGAAACAGATTGAAGAGCTGGAATCTACCATCAATAATCTGGAAATCCGCAAGGCTGAGGCAGAAACAAAATTGGGAGATCCGACGATCTACAATGATTCAGTTGCGCTTGCAGAGATCAACAAATTTTACGCTGACATCAAGCAAAAGCTGGAACAAACCACCGAAAACTGGGAAAATCTGATGATGGAAGTGGAAGAGCTGGCAAGCAAATAACCAAAACGAAAAAGAGGAAATCAGGCGATTTCCTCTTTTCGTTTTGGACTTATATAATCCCTTCGGTCTGCGCGTAAATATCTGCCATTTGCAATTGAAGATCAATGTGATTGATTTCTATGGATTCGTCAATCGAATATGCCTCGGAGACCAGAGTCCAGAGACCATTGTCGCCTTTGCGATGTGCTTCCGCACTCAACCTCCGGGAATCGATCAGCACGTACTCGACCAGCGTTGAAATACTCCGGTACAAATGAAATTTCTGCCCACGATCATACTCGCCGGTACTGGGCGATTGTACTTCAATGATCACAGAAGGATTAAGCAGCGTATCCGTCTTATCATCCTGAAAATTTGGTTTGCCATAGAAAATCAGCAGATCGGGATAGGTATACAAACCATTTTCAGGAATATAAATCCTCATGTCCTGTGTTAGGCTGCGGCAAGACTTTCCTCTAAGCGAAGTCCCGATGTCAATTTGAAGACTGGAAACAATCGCATTATGATTAAACCCGGCTCCCGCCATCGCGAAAATCTCGCCACGATAGTACTCACTTTTGTAATCTGCGGCTCTTTCCAGTTCGAGATACTCTTCTGCTGAATACATGATAATAGGTTGTGCTGTCATACGTGTGTAAACAAAAATAGTTAATAATGTGCAAAGACCTTTTATTAACTATACGTACCTTGATCAGAAAAGTAACGTTACTATTTTAAAGATTTTTGATGCGACTACTGCTTTTTATCTCTCTTATTAATTGCGCTTTAAAGACCTATTCGCAGCCAAACGGACTGCGGCTGGAAGACTATATATATGATGAAAAGATCCGGACTGTACTACTGTATCCCGCGCTGGAAGATCCCGAAAACCCTACCCGCCTGCTCACGCCGCCAGTTAAGCAACTCAATGGTGGTGCGCCGTTTGTTCTGGAATTTGACGATCTGTCCGCGGAATTCAATAGCTACCGAGCCAAAATCGTCCATTGCAATGCAGATTGGACAAAGTCGAATTTGAATGATATTGAATTCACTTATGAGTTCAATGAATATCCTGTAAATAGTCCCGAACAGGCTTTCAGCACCAAAGTGCCCTATTTCCATTACCGGCTCGAATTGCCGAGATTGAAGCTGTCCGGCAATTATGTGATTTATGTGTATTCAGACAGGGACAGAAAACCTGTTTTGAGCAGGAGATTTATGCTTTTTGAAAACAGGGTTACTATCAATGCAAAAGCACGGTTTTCCCAGGGCATTCAGGAGCAATTTTCTGATCAACAAATTGATTTCTCTGTGGATTACAAAGGATACGAGCTGATTGCCCCGCAGACAGACCTGAAAGTATTTATCCGCAAAAATTTCCGGTTTGACCAAATGAAAAGCGGCTTCAAACCTACCAGCGTCAAACCTTTTGACAGGTTGCTTGAATATACTTTTTTCGATCTTGAAAATACATTTCCGGGCGGTAATGAATTCCGCTACTTCGATAGCCGGACACTATCCGCAAGAGGTTTCGGAATTAATGAAATGGAGCGTACCAATGAATTTACAAGTCTGTTCCTGTTCCCCGATAAGCCCAGATCAACCGGCGCTTACATCCAGGTCGATGACTTTAATGGAAACTATATCATAGATCAAAGGGAATCCGGCCGGGGAAGTGTAGAGGCTGATTATACGCCGGTTTTTTTCACACTGAAAATAGCCGAAGAACCCGACGCTACATTCTATGTAAATGGCGCATTTAATCTCTGGCAGCTGAATGAACGCAACAAAATGACCTACAATCCTGACGCGCAGGCTTACGAAGCGGAAATTATGCTGAAACAGGGCGTAGTCAATTACGATTACATCATGAAAACAGGTAATGGAAAGCCTGACGAATCATTCATCGAAGGAAATTACGGAGCTACCGAAAACGACTATGATATCCTGATCTATCACCGGCCACCGGCAGGCAGAGCCGATTTGCTTGTAGGTTACCGTACGGTTGAATGGAACCGACGCCGGTAGCATTGAAATGAAAAGAGCAACCTATGCGGCTGCTCTTTTCATTTGCGTTTATGAATTTCTAGACGTTGAATCTGAAATGCATGATATCTCCGTCAGCAACTACGTATTCTTTTCCTTCCACAGCCATTTTACCAACTTCTTTCACGCCCGCCTCTGTCTTATATTGCTCGTAATCAGCTAACTTGATCACTTCCGCACGGATAAATCCTTTTTCGAAATCGGAGTGGATCACGCCAGCTGCTTGAGGTGCTTTCCAACCCTTCACGATTGTCCAGGCACGTACTTCTTTCACACCTGCCGTGAAGTAAGTAATCAGGTTTAAAAGTTTGTAAGAAGCTTTGATAAGCTTGCTCAACCCCGATTCTTTCAAACCGTATTCACCCAAAAACATCTCGTGCTCCTCAGGATCTTCAATTTCAGAAATCTGGGATTCAATGGCCGCACAAAGTACGATCACTTCTGCGCCTTCTTTGGCGACGGTTTCTCTTAGCTTTTCAGAATATTCATTACCTGTCAGCATCGAGCCTTCATCCACATTGGCTACATACAACACCGGCTTAGCTGTCAGCAATTGCAAATCACCGATAACCGCTTCCTTGGTTTCTTCGTCGATTTCCACGCTTCTTGCATTATTACCTGCTTCCAATGTGGATTTGTATTTTTTCAGCCATTCCAGTTCAGCTTTCGCCTTTGCATCACCTGCGCGGGCGCCTTTTTCTGTGCGCTGGATTTTCTTTTCAATAGATTCGAGATCTTTCAGCTGCAACTCTGCGTCGATAATTTCTTTATCAAAAACAGGATCAACCCGGCCTTCCACGTGCACTACGTTTTCGTCCTGAAAACATCTTACAACGTGAACAATCGCGTCAACTTCGCGGATATTAGCTAGAAATTTATTGCCCAACCCGGCACCCTGGCTTGCGCCCTTCACCAATCCGGCGATATCCACAAACTCGATGATAGTCGGGATAACTTTTTGCGGACTAACAAGCGACGTAAGAACTTCCAGACGCTCGTCGGGAACTGTCACAACACCGACATTGGGCTCGATTGTACAGAATGGATAGTTGGCGGCTTCGGCTTTGCCGGTAGAAATCGCATTAAAGAGAGTGGATTTACCTACGTTTGGCAACCCGACGATCCCGCATTGAAGACTCATATTTTAAGAAGTATGCAGTGAATAGCAGGCATTCTTCTTGTTGGAAAGCAAGGAACTCCTGTCTGCTAAATTAAATTTTTTGCAAAATTACAATTTAGCGAGTACAAAAACCAAAAGCCTTTGCAATTGATTGCAAAGGCTTTTCTATTCATGTAATGTTTTTAATCCCACTTAAGATCCGACTCTCCAACCACATCCACCTCGTCGGCCTTGGTTTCAAACTGAGAGAAGTCAACTTCTGGCATCAACTCTGTCTTCACGTGGTCAACGGCCTCTTTCAAAGCGTCCACGAATTTATCAAAGTCCTCTTTGTACAAAAACATTTTGTGCTTTTCGTACGTAAACCCGTCTCCCTGTGGGTGGCGACGGCTTTCAGTGATGGTGAGATAATAATCGTTAGATCGCGTAGAGCGAACATCGAAGAAGTAAGTCCGTTTTCCCGCCCTAACCCTTTTGGAGTAGATTTGCTCTCTGTCTTCCACTATGTTTAGTTTTAAATAGGTTTTCAAACGCTAAAATAAAACGTTTATTGCTGCTAACAAAAAAAACAAAGACATATTACGGAGCTCGTCTGGC
>NZ_JBHYGF010000252.1:0-6330 GCF_051859145.1 Dyadobacter sp. | reverse complement strand
CGACACGTTTTTCGTTCAGGGACAAATCCTTTATTGTGATATAAAGGGGAAGGTATGTCTGTTCTTTTTTGGGCGCAGCAAACGACCAGTAATTGAACAGCTCTTTTTCCGCATTGCCGGGCAATGCGGCAGGTATCTCTTTGCCAAAAGCAATCACTTTGCCCAGCGCCGCTCCCGGGTTTGTCCGTTTATCTTCTACTTCCTGAATGAAAAACTGGTACGATTTAAACAGCGCCGCAGGCTCTTTTGACAAAGCCAATATCACCCGGTCCTGCTGTGCACTGGCTGCAAGCGGTAAAATGAATAATAAAAACAGGTAATGCAAAACCCCTCTGATCATAGTCCTAAATCCATATTGAATCCAACTGCCATTTATCTAAGTTTGTAAAAAAATACAGTAAAACGAATGACATTACCTACAACGAATTTGCGGCCGGAATTTGATGACATTTTCATGGAGTTGGCAAAAAATCTTGCCAAGCGCTCTCACTGCATCAAAGCCCAGGTAGGTGCGGTACTTACAAAAGACACAAGAATTATTTCAATCGGATACAATGGACCGCCCGCCGGAACGCACAATTGTGATGAAGAATTTCCGGGAGTAGGTTGTCCGCGAGACGCAAAAGGAAGCTGTTCACTTGCACTTCATGCAGAACAGAATGCGATTTTGTTCGCCGTCAAAAACGGTTCAAACATCGAGGGATCAACACTTTTCGTAACCCTGGCGCCCTGCATTGCCTGCGCGAGGGTGATTTATACAATGAAGATAAGGAAGGTCATTTTCCTGCATTCCTACGCAGCATACAAGGGAATTGCCGTAGAAGAAGGGGTGGAGTTTTTGAGAAGGTTCGGCGTGGAGGTGGAGCAGTACTCAATGACTGAATGAGTGAATTTTGAGTTAGTGAGTTAGTGAGTTAGTGAATTTTGAATGATTGAATGACTGAATTTTTGCGTTTGCAGAACTATTGCGTAGTTAGTTTCAAAAGTAACTAGGAACTAAACCACTCATTCACTCACCAACTCACTCACTCACTAACTCACCATTCAAATATTCACTCATTCAGTCATTCAAAATTCCTCCTAGTGATGATGCACCCCGCCAGTTCCATGCACATGTCCGTGGCTGATTTCTTCGGGGGTTGCGGGGCGTACTGAGATTATCTGGCCGGAGAAATGCATTTCTTTGCCTGCCAATGGGTGATTGAAGTTCATCAGGACAATATCCTCTTTAATCTCTACCACCTGGCCGTGCATTCTTTCACCGTCTTCGTTGGTCATCGGAATGATATTACCTATTTGAAGCAGCTCGTCCTGGTCTACATCTTCCATCTGGAAAACGGCTTTGGGAAGCTCTACGACAGCTTCTTCGTCGTATTCACCGTAGCCTTCTTCGGGCTCAACAGTAAACTCGAAAGTGTCACCTGCCGACAAACCTTCGATCTGCGATTCGAATCCTTCGGGCAGCCCGCTGATGCCCTGGATGAAGTACATTGGATCATCTTCGCTAACTACCTCAACAACATCCATTTCTCCATCGGAGTCAGGAATTTGTAAGCTATATGTCAACGCGACAACGTTATTTTTTTCGACTTTCATTTGCTCGTTTGATTAAAATGAATGTTGTTGTAAAAGAATTGTTCCATAAAAGGAATGATGGCAAACGTACGGGATTTTTGTTAAAATGTAATTGCTATGAACTTTTTAGCCCATATTTTGCTGTCAGGTGAAAGTGAAGGAATCATGATGGGAAATTATGTGGGCGATTTTGTAAAAGGCAGGCTTACACCCGAAAAAACGGCAAACTGGAACCCGGAATACGTTCTTGGATTGAAGCTGCACAGGTTCATAGATTCGTTTACGGACACGCACCCCGAGGTACTTAATGCAAAGCAGCGGGCCGCGCGAACACAGGGAAAGCTCGCCGGGATTGTCATGGATATCTACTTCGATTATTTCCTGGCAAAACATTTCGGCGACTATCACCCGGAACCGCTTCGCGTTTATGTGCATAGCAAATACTCGGAGATTGAAAAGAACGAATACCTGATCCCGGAAAGCATGATCCCGATGGTGCGGTCGATGATCCGGCAGGACTGGCTGACCGGATACGCGACGCTCGAAGGCATTGATACTACATTCAACAGACTATCCCGCCGCGCAGATTACCTTTATCCCATTAAATTTGCAGCAAAGGATCTGGAAGAAAATGAAGCATTTTATTACGGGAAGTTCCTGGCATTCTTTCCCGAGCTCCAAGCCAATGCAGCGAAGTTCATTGTAGACAATGCAACCCGCTGACTTCCTTTTTAACATTAATCCATATATAATTGACATAGCCCGGCTTACCGGGTATCCAAAATGGCGCATACTCCTGAAAGCATTCTTAAAGACATTCGAAACAAACGATACCTGCCGATCTATTTCCTCCACGGCGATGAACCTTACTACATTGATTCCATTGCCGAAGAACTGGAAAAACGCATTGTTCCTGAATCAGAAAAAGGGTTTAACCAGTTTGTACTTTACGGAAAGGATACCGATGTTGCCGGGGTGCTGAGCTACGCGCGCCGCTTTCCTTTTATGTCGGAGCGGCAATTGGTTTTGGTTAAAGATGCGAATAAGCTCGGCGGGATCGAACAGAAAGATCAGCTGGCGCGACTGGAAGATTATGCTCAAAACCCGCTTTCGAGTACGGTATTGGTATTTTGCTTTCATGCAAATGCCGATGAGCGGCGCGCCTACATCAAGGCGATCCATGCGAAAGGCGCGGTGGTGCAATCGAAAAAGATGTACGACAACAAACTGCCGGACTGGGTTTCGTCATTTTGCCAGCAGGAGGGAGTGAAGATCAGTCCCAAAGCTGTGCTGATGCTAGTTGATAATATTGGCAACGATTTGAAGCGGCTTACCAACGAGATCAGAAAGGTCATGGTGAACCTGAAAGTAGGTGAGGGGATAGATGCGGGTGCGGTGGAGCGTTTCGTGGGGATCAGCAAAGAATATAATGTATTCGAATTTCAAAAAGCATTGATGTTGCGGGATGTCATGAAGGCCAACCAGATCGCGCATCATTTTTCGGCAAATACAAAGGATAACCCGCTGGCGCCCATTCTGATCATTTTATATAACTTTTACTCCAAACTCTTATTGGCACATAAATCACCGGATAAAAGTGAAAAAGGCCTGGCCGCGGAATTGGGTGTCAACCCGTATTTTGTCAAAGATTACCTGCTTGCCTGCCGGAATTACCCGCTGCCGAAGGTGGCCAATATCATCCATTACCTCCGTGAATGCGATGGCAGAATGAAGGGTCTTGACGGCGTTACGGTACCGGAAGGCGAGTTGCTGAGGGAGCTGGTTTTCAAAATCCTGCATTAATATGATACTCATACCCACACCAGCGCTTTTCAGTTTTGAGGAATGTATGTGGTTTTTAAACCGCAACTACGACGACTGCCTGCACGAAATTCGCGACAACAGCATTTATAAAGCTTTGGAAATCAACGGACAGCTTGTGCTCGTCAGGATAGTTGAAAATGGCAACTTCCTGAAAGTAGAGCTGCTGAAAGGTGAAATAGATCAGGAAGAAGAGGCATTTTTGATCCGGTATATCCGCGAATGGTTTGACATGGATACGCAAATCCAGCCTTTTTATGATCTGTTGAAAAAAGATACGCGGCTGGCTTATATGGCAGAGGCATTCAAAGGTTTGCGGCTGGTGAGCATTGCCAATTTATATGAGACAATTTGCTGGTCCATTATTGGCCAACAGATCAATCTTTCTTTTGCATATAAAGTAAAGCGCGCGCTGGTAGAGCAGTTTGGCAAGCGGATCGTGCACGAAGGCCGGAGCTATTTCGTTTTTCCTGATCCGGAAGTGTTAGCTGCGGTAAGTATGGAGGAGTTAAAGGCAATGCAATTCTCTACGCAGAAGGCAGATTATACGATCGGTATTTCAAAAGCATTTGCCTCCGGCGCGCTGAGCCGCGAGATGCTCGAAACTTTGCCCGATTTTAGCTCGAAAATGAAGGCACTTACTGCTCACAAAGGTATCGGTGTGTGGACTGCCAATTATGCATTGATGAAGTCGCTACGCGAACCGGAAAGCATTCCGCACGGAGATATCGGGCTGCTGAATGCATTAGCTAATCATAACATAATCCACGATAGGAAGGAAACAGACAGGATAGCTGCACTTTTCTCGCTGTACAAAGGTTGGGAAAGCTACCTGGTATTTTATCTATGGCGGAGTCTGACCTTTAAACCGTAGCAGACTCCGCATTCAATTCATTATTGCAAGCAGGTGCCGATTTGGTTTATACCGAAACTACCTGCTCGTCTTTACGTTCGCCAATCTGCTGGCGCCACATTGCATAGTAGAGCCCTTTTTCATCCAGCAGCGAGCTGTGTGTTCCCACTTCGATAATCCGGCCTTTTTCAAGTACGTAAATGCGATCTGCGTGCATGACGGTCGACAAGCGGTGGGCAATCATCACAGTAATATGCTGCCGCTGATCGGTAATGGTGCGGATGGTGTTGGATATCTCCTCTTCCGTCAGCGAATCCAGGGCTGAAGTGGCTTCGTCAAAAATGATGAGGTTGGGATTGCGGAGCAATGCGCGGGCAATGGACAATCGCTGACGTTCACCTCCGGAGAGCTTCAATCCACCTTCACCAATTACCGTGTAAATGCCATTTTCGGCACGTGAAAGCAGGTTATAACATGCCGCTTTGAGCAGCACATCATTAATCATCTCATCCGTCGCATCGGGATTGACAAAAAGCAGATTTTCTTTAATAGTACCCGAGAAAAGCTGCGTATCCTGCGTTACAAAGCCGATTTTATTTCTTATTTCATCAAAATCAATGCTATTCCCATTGAAGTTGTTGTAATAAACATTCCCTTCAATAGGCGGATAAAGTCCTACCAGCAACTTTACTAACGTGGTTTTACCCGAGCCGGACGGACCTACAAATGCGATCGTTTCGCCTTTTTCAACACGGAATGAAATGTTTTCCAATGCTGGTCGAGTAGCTGACTGGTGCTGAAATTTAACCTGCTGGAATTCCAATACTTCAATTTCACCGATTTTCTCGGGCAGCAAAGGTTTCTTTTCAATGGGTCTTGCCAGAAGTGTTTGCAGGTTGTTCAGCGAAGCTTCGGCCTCTCTATAAGAAAGAATTACATTACCTAGCTCTTGCAACGGGCCAAAAATGAAGAACGAGTAAAATTGCATCATCATCATTTGTCCGACAGTAATCTGATCCCGAAAGACAAAAAACAAGAGGGCGAACATGATGCATTGCTGCAGGAAGTTGACGAAAGTACCTTGTATAAAGCTGATTGATCGAATGCTTTTTACCTTTTTCAATTCCAGTTTAAGGATTTTGAAAGTAGTGGTATTCAACCTGCTGATCTCCTGTTGCGTCAGCCCCAGGCTTTTTACAAGTTCAATATTTCTTAGTGATTCGGTTGTAGAGCCGGCGAGGGCGGTGGTTTCAGAGACAATATTCTTCTGTATCGCTTTGATCCTGCGGCTGAGAATGCTTGTAAGAATCGCTAACACTACGGAGCCTACCAGGTAAATCAGCGGGAGCATCGGACTGAGCTTGAATGCCACAATCACAACGAATACAATACCGATCAGCGTGGTAAAGAGTACATTGACAAAGTTCATGATGAACTTCTCACAATCTGCCCGCACTTTTTGCAGGACTGATAACGTTTCGCCGCTTCGCTGGTCCTCAAAATCCTGAAAAGGCAGCCGCAATGCATGGCGGAGTCCGTCCGTATACAGGTTAGCGCCAAATTTCTGGATCACCACATTAACCAGGTAATCCTGGAAAGCTTTGGCAATGCGGGATACCATCGCTGTGCCGATTATCAGCAGCAAGCCGGTCAGTACGCCTTTGAAAAATTCATCGTCCAGTCCATTGTTGCGGAAGTATGCAGCCTTATTCGCGTAAGGGTCGATGAGCAGGTTACCTAATATGTACGGGTTAAGAAGCGAAAAAACCTGGTTGATTGCGGCCATCAGGAGAGCCAGCAATATCAGCCATTTGTAACGGCTGAGATATTGTAATAGTAATTTCATACAGTAGCAGGGTGAAACAGGTGATTTACCTAGACTGATAAACTGAAAGCGGGAAAATTTAATTCTCTGCGAAGCCTGAAAATGCAGAAACAATAAAAAAGACATCCTGTAATGGGATGTCTGAAATCGGGTAGCGGGGAGCAGAATCGAACTGCCGACCTTAGGGTTATGAATCCTACGCTCTAACCATCTGAGCTACCCCGCCGTGTTATTGTGGTGCAAAAGTATGTTAAAT
>NZ_JBHYGF010000251.1:0-6387 GCF_051859145.1 Dyadobacter sp. | reverse complement strand
AACTTTGCACTTGTTAATCCCACCTTTTTTGAGGTATTCGATCTGCCTTTTATTAAAGGCAACAAAGCCACCGCATTGAAGGATGAGTCGGGTATGGTACTGACGAGTACAACCGCAGCCAAACTTTTTCCCGGCACAAATGCGATAGGAAAGACAATCAGCCGGAAATCGTATGACGGCAGCATAACCTATTATACAGTTACAGCTGTGGTAGGAGATATTCCTGCCAATTCGCATTTTACGACCGATGTATTTGCATCGCAGCCATTTACCTCGAAAACACTCGATTTTACCCAATACAGCTCACTACCGCAGTACGTACTGCTGAAATCCAATGCAGATGCGGAAAAGCTGGAAGCCAAAATGCAGTCTGTTCTGGCGAAGTACAAATTGACTAAGACTGAGCATATTCAACTGCTGCCTCTGACGGACATTCATTTGCGCGCTGGAAAATTGAATGCACCTGATATGAAGTTGAGCGATATCCGGTACATCTATATTTTCGGTTGCGCCGCATTGCTTATTCTGCTGATCGGCTGCATGAACTATGTGAACCTGACTACCGCGCAGGCATTGCAGCGGGTGAAAGAAGTGGGGATCCGCAAAACTCTGGGAAGTGGCCGCGCTCAGCTTGCGTTTCAGTTTATCGGTGAGTCATTCCTGTTTTTCATGATTGCAAATGCGCTGGCTATTGTTCTCTCGATTGTTATGCTGCCTGTTTTCAATCAAATGTTACAGGTTAACCTGGCAGTGAGTGATTTATTTGGGTTTCAAAACCTTTCACTCTTTCTCGCCATTGCACTGGGATCTGGCTTGCTGGCGGGCGCTTATCCGGCTATGTTCCTGAGCCGCCTCCAACCTGCTGGTATTCTGAAAGACAAGAATGGCGGTCTCCGCATCAATCTCAGTCTGCGCAAAGTGCTGATCGTTTTTCAGTTCAGCATTTCCATTGCACTTGTTGTGGCAACCATAATCGTGTGGCAGCAGCTGAACCTGTTTCATAACCGTCCTCTGGGTTTCAACAAAGATCATTTAATCCTCTTGCCTGTAGTTCACCTCGACAATAAACCCGATGCATTCAAAGCAAAGCTGCTCGATAATCCCAACATTATCTCGGCCAGCTTTACCGACCTGGATCTGGGTAAAAGCATCGGCAATGCATCCAGCATGCCGGATCCAGACGATAGTACGCGGAGGCTCGACTTCGGCTTTGTGTTCGGTGACGCTGATTTCCTCAAAACAATGGGAATTAAAATGGAGAGCGGCCGGAATTTTTCAAGCCAATTTCCGGGTGATTTCCTGAATTATGATTCACTCTATTCTGCTTCGAATGGTAAAGACGCAGTGAAAGTCTTGTATCAAAGACCGATCATTATAACGCAAAGTCTTGCCAAAGCATTGAAGTTGAAAAATACGAGTAACGAAGTGATCAGGCTGGGCGCGTTGCGGGGAACGGTGATCGGTGTTGTCAGGGATTTTCAGGTGACTACCTTAAAAGAGGCAAGCCCGCTGCTTGTCTTCAAACCAAGGCAAAACTGGATCAGTACCACGACTTATGTTCGCGTAAACAACCAGAATATCCCGGAAAGCATTGCTCATATGGAAAAGGTGTGGAAACAGTTTTTCCCCGATTATACCTTTTCGTATGCATTTGCTGACGATAATCTTCAAAAACTGTATGAATCTGAAAACCGTCTGGCTTCCATCTTCAGTGCTTTCGCATTGCTGGCGATAGCGATTTCGACTTTGGGTTTATTCAGTCTTGCCGCATTGATGGTCAGGCAACGCACCAAAGAGATCGGTATCAGAAAAGTACTGGGCGCCTCGGTATCGGGTATTGCATTGCTGCTTTCCCGGGAGTTCATTTCATTGATAGTAGTGGCAGCCGTAATTGCTTCGCCGCTTGCCTGGTACGGAATGGAGCAGTGGCTGCAGGACTTTGCAAACCGGGTCAATATCCATTGGTCTGTTTTCATTCTGGCAGCTGTTCTCGCGTTGCTTACGGGTGTGCTCACAGTCGCATTTCAGACCATCAGAGCGGCGAGGTCCAATCCTGTGGAAGCATTGAAGACGGAATGAGTTGGATTGGTAACGGGCTTTTTGCCGCATGAATGTTAAGTTGGTTCAAGGTGCAGGTACGCTTTTTGATGGAAATGTGCAGGCTGTGCCAATTTGGTTGGTACAGTAAATTTGTTCACCACATAAAACACCATTAACATGAAAATCGCATCAGCAATCATGTCACTCGCAACCGTAGCAATGCTATGGGGCTGCGGGTCCAAATCAACCGAAACAACAGACACAACTGACTTTGCCGACAGTACAAACGAAGCAATGGCAGAAGGCGCCGCAACTGATTCAGCGTCGGCAGTAGCAGAGGATGATGCAGAATTCGCAGTAGAAGCCGCAAACGGTGGAATGGCGGAAGTGGCTTTAAGCAAAATCGCTGAGGAAAAAGCAACCGACCCGAAAGTGAAATCTTTTGCAAAACAAATGATCACAGATCATACCAAAGCAAATGATGAGCTGAAAACACTGGCAATGAGCAAAAACATCACGTTACCAGCTGCTCCAAACGAAGAGAAGCAAAAAGCAGCTGCCGACCTGGGTAAGAAAACAGGAAGTGATTTTGACAAAGCTTATATCGCGCAGATGAAAAAAGACCATGACGCAACCGTGAAGCTTTTTGAAGATGCGCAAAAAGAAGTAAAAGATGCGGAGCTGAAAGCTTTCATCGACAAAACTTTGCCAGTCATTAAAGCACATGCTGAGCACGTAAAAGCAATGGACAAATCGAAATAATCCATACTTATATAAGAAGCTGGCAGTCGCGGTAGTGGCTGCCAGCTTTTTTATTGGTGCCCGCCTCCCTTATGCGTAAGCCTCGTGATATTTTGAAAATTTTTCTTATTATTATCTAAATGAAGTTTAATATTATACTATTGCTACATTGCTGATCAGGATTTGCATTAACTCTACTTTTTTCAAATGAAAACAATTGTTATTACCATGCTGCTGGCTGCGCAAATGATGCACGTTGCTGTGGGCCAGTCCAAAAGTGCCACATCTGCTCCGCAGGCAAAAACCCTTAATGGGACGGTAGAAGGCGTGCTGGAAACGTCGGGTGTGCGGGCATTCAAAGGAATTCCATTTGCGGCACCACCAGTAGGTGAGTTTCGCTGGCGAGAGCCGCAACCGGTAAAAAACTGGCAGGGCGTTCGCAAAACGGTCAAGTTCGGGCCGCGCGCCATGCAGAATGCCGTGTTCGGGGATATGGGTTTCCGGTCCGACGGGATGAGCGAAGATTGTTTGTACCTGAATGTATGGACACCGGCGAAATCCGCCAATGAGAAACTGCCGGTTCTGGTGTACTTCTACGGCGGCGGCTTCGTCGCTGGTGACGGTTCCGAGGGACGATATGACGGCGAGAGTATGGCGAAAAAGGGCATTGTGAGTCTTACGGTCAACTATCGTCTGGGCATATTCGGCTTTTACGCGTCGCAGGATCTGACTAAGGAATCGCCAAACAAAGCATCGGGTAACTACGGGTATCTGGACCAGGCTGCTGCACTGGCCTGGGTGAAGAAGAATATCGCTGCATTCGGAGGAGATCCTAATAAAGTGACCATTGCCGGAGAATCTGCCGGTTCTCTGTCGGTGAGCGCATTGATGGCGTCACCGCTTTCAAAAAATCTGTTTGCAGCTGCGATTGGCGAGAGCGGATCTGTGCTGGGTACATTGCCGCCGGTACCACTAGCGCAAGCTGAGGAAGCTGGTGCGAAATTCAACGAGCAAGCAGGTAAGAAATCGCTGGCAGAAATGCGTGAAATCCCGGCCGAAGAATTGCTGAAAGCAACAGCCGGGCCAAATGTGCCGCGCTTTTCATCTGCAGTAGATGGTTATTTCTTCACTGAGCCGCCATTGAAAACGTTCCAGGAAGGAAAGCAGTCGCAGGTACCATTGCTGGCAGGATGGAATTCGGAGGAAATGAACTATCGGATGATTTTGGGCAAAGAGGCGCTGACTGTGGAAAATTATAAGAAAGCCGTGCAAAAACTTTACGGAGAGCAGGCTGATCAGGTTCTGAAAGAGTATGCAGCTACTTCGGACGCAGAAGTGGAGCAAGTGGCCACTGACCTGGCAGGTGACCGTTTTATCGGTTATGGTACCTGGAAATGGATTGACCTGCAAAGTAAAACCGGCGGCGGAAAGCCAGTTTACAGATATTTGTACGCGCGAGCGCGGCCAGCAATGAGCGCGGAAGCCGGTAATGTAACTGCAAACCTGGCTGGCGGCGTATCGAAGAGTACAGAGCCTGCGGCAAAAGCGCCGCTGCCAAAAGGCGCAGTGCATTCAGCGGAGATCGAGTACGCAATGGGTAATTTGGGGTACAACAAAGTTTACGCCTGGACCCCGGAAGATCATAAAGTATCTGCCACCATGCAGGAATACTTCGCGAACTTTATCAAAACTGCAAATCCAAACGGAAAAGGACTACCTGAATGGCTCCCCGTAAAAGCAGGTGAAAATGCAAAGTACATGTACCTGGATGTAGACAGCCGCCTGGAAACAGAAAAGCACCGAGGCCGCTACCTGCTGCTTGAACAAATGGCTGCGAAGAACTAGTTTAAAGATTTGATGAATATGCTGCATTTGCTTCGTTTTGGGAGCGGATGCAGCATTTTTGCTATATAACCGGTAGGTTTGTCATTTTATTCTGCAACCAACTGTTTTATTGAAATCCGAACTTCTTCTTCTTGTACGGTTTAATGGTCTTGGAAGCCATGATCAATCTGTGGACTTTCGCAAGGTCCTCTTCATTCATTTTTCCGAGATAGTTCCTGGGATCTGATTGCAGTGCTGTTTTAATAAAGCCCACGCTTTCTTCATGTAAATCCGTACAATCTATGAACGATTTATGATGGAGGTATTCGCGGCCAGTGTTATCAATGGGTATATGAAGGCTTTTTAATTCATCGGAGAAGTTTACATGCTCATTGACTATGGTATTAATCAAGACTGTTGCCAGGCTGATGTGATCTTCTGCAATCGCAACAACAACGAATCTTTTTTCCTTCGGAGGAACAGTCCAGTTGACGAACAACCTTATCACGCAGCCAACCTCAATCTTTCTCTCAGCGAATTCTCCTCGAAAGCTTTCAGGAAAGTAATTCCCCAAGCTCATTTAAACATTCTTTTGGTTTCAAGATTTTCCTGCAGATAGTGAAGCGTGTCTTCACTGGCGCCGCCAACTCTGCCAATCTCGAAAATGTCAATTTTGTGATTAAGCTTGACAGCATTGTAAGCGTCATCATGAGATTTGTCGGTTCGTTCCGAGAATGTAAGACTGCCAAAAGAGTCGATTGAATTATCAATGCATAAAATCTCTGACTCTGATAAGTAATCTAAATTTGGCTCGGAAACAGCATTAAATGAATGTTCACCAGCCAGGCTGAAATAATTGGCCCAATCTCCATTCGAAACACCTTTAAGGATGTCGTACGCATTTGAGGGTACCGGACCATACTTCATAGCAACATAGTCGTCATTAAGAAGCTTCCTTCCAAAACGCCTGATATGCTCCTGCTCAGCGAAATACAGTATCTTGAAGATCTTGTGGTAGTCGGCAGTGCCAAGTTTAGAAATTACGTACAGGAGAATATTGATTAACTCCATACGATTCTCGTCAATTCTCATAAGTGCTAGCGGTGTATTGTTGCTTTTGAAATAATATTCTTTAAAATTTCAAATGGCTTATGTATTATTCTGATCGGTAGAATGATAGCCCGATTTTGTAAAACAAAGTTATTGTTATTAATGGATTGTTGGCGATATAGTAATTATTTTTTGTCGCTAACCCCCAAATCCCCCTCGCAATTGTCCCAAATTCCCGCTTAATTTCAGTTTTACAATAAATAGTTTTGTACAAAAAATGTCTTTTTGAAACAAACAACTTATTGAAAATGAGAAAGCTGGTATTGTTTGCGCATATGTCGCTGGATGGTTTTGCGGGGGACAAAGAGGGGGGCCTGGGCTTCTTGTCGTACAATGAAGAGCTGCGGCAATTTGCCGATGAACTGGTGCAAACAGTGGGCGCGCCGGTGTATGGCAAAAACACTTACCATTTAATGGAAGGATACTGGCCCACAGTTCTGAACGATCCGAATGCAGACGTAAATTCGCTGGCTCACGCAAAATGGGTGCAGGAAATTCCCAAGATCGTGTTCTCAACAACTTTGGAAAGCGCAGACTGGAACAATACCACGCTGATCAGGGACAATGTAGTGGAAGAAATAAACAAACTGAAACAGCAGCCCGGGAAAGATCTGGTGATATTCGGCAGTCCCGGGCTTGCTAAAAGCCTGATGAACCTGGGCCTAGTCGACG
>NZ_JBHYGF010000250.1:0-6536 GCF_051859145.1 Dyadobacter sp. | reverse complement strand
CACCTGGTAAGCTGCTACGTTGTTATCACGTTTGTATTCTGCCAGTTTTTCAACAAGCGCCATGCGCTGTGCCAATGTTTCCAGCATTTCACGATCCAAATGGTCGATTTTACCGCGGATAATTTCCAATTGAGATGCATAGTCGCTGCCGTAAGATTCTTTACGAACATGCAGATCGTGCAACATCTGGCCCAAAGCCGCAGGGGTCAACTGCTGAGAAGCATCGGACCAGGCTTTATCGGGATCGCGATGTGATTCGATGATCAAACCGTCATAATGCAAGTCAAGCGCACGTTGTGCCAGTTCATACAGGTAAGCACGTTTTCCCGCCATATGGCTTGGGTCACCGATAACCGGCAACTCAGGGAAAATCGTTTTCAGCTCGATTGCAATATTCCACATCGGTGAGTTGCGGAACTTGGTTTCCTGCGCATTAGAAAAACCTCTGTGAATTGCGCCCAGTTTCTTAACGCCAGCCTGGTTCAAACGCTCTAATGCACCTACCCATAGCTGCAAATCAGGGTTCACCGGATTTTTAACCAATACAGGTACGTCAATGCCTTTCAATGCATCCGCTAATTCCTGTACATTAAATGGGTTTACAGTAGTACGAGCGCCTACCCAAAGGATATCAACGCCATATTTCAATGCAAGTTCGATATGCTGCGGAGTAGCTACTTCAACAGCAACAGGCAAACCTGTTTCTTTTTTCACCGCCTGTAACCAGGGCAATGCTGCCTCTCCCATTCCTTCAAAGCTGCCAGGGCGTGTTCTGGGTTTCCAGATCCCCGCACGGATCACATGTGCAAAGCCTTCCTCTTTTATCTGGCTTGCGGTTTCTAACATTTGGTCTTCAGTCTCTGCACTGCAAGGCCCTGCGATTACCAAAGGTTTTCCTTCGGTATTGATCCAACTGCTCAGCGGAAGGATATCTAAAGAAGCATTCATATTCAAAAACTTGTCCTTAGTAAAATAGATAATTGCAATATTTTGACCCGGTAGTTCATGCGTATTTCCGGGATTGACGTACATTTGATGCCATAAAAGTCAAATAACTTCTTAATGAACACAACTTTCTTGTTCTGATTTACTTATACATTCAGTAGAGAAAACGTGTACTTAAAATGGCAGATTCTTCACCAATAAACCAAATACCTGTATTTTTTGAAGATACTTCCGTCGCTTTTGCCTCTAAATCTGACGCTGAACTGCGGAAAACATACTGGTTATTCAGCCTCATGAATCAGGCTCGAGTGGTAAATTTAGGCACTTTTTTTATAAAGCTTGCACTAAAACTAAACTTACCCATAAAAAATCTCATCCGGGTTACCATTTTTGAACAATTCTGTGGAGGCGAGACAATTAACGATTGCGACCGCACTATAGCAATGCTCGGAAAGTCCGGAATCGGCACGATCCTCGACTATTCTGTTGAAGGCGAAGACAAGGAATCGAGCTTCGATGTAACTGCGACTGAAATCCTACGGACGATTGACAAGGCAGCAACCTCCCAAAACATACCATTCTCTGTTTTCAAAATTACTGGAGTTGCCTCAGCAGAGCTTCTGGAAAAAATACAGCGCAAAGATCAGTTGACCGAAGCAGAGGAAGCCGCTTTCGAGCGAGTGATTGCCCGGGTTGAAAGCCTCTGTTCACGCGCACATGAAAAGAATGTAAGGATTTTTGTAGATGCGGAAGAAAGCTGGATTCAGGGCGTAATTGATGATCTGACTTACCAGATGATGCAAAAATTCAATCGCGAGCGGACCATTGTCTACAATACTTACCAGCTCTACCGGCACGAAACGCTCGACGCCCTTAAAACAGCTTACCTAACTGCCAGACAAAAAGGTTACCTGCTCGGCGGGAAGCTTGTGCGGGGCGCGTATATGGAAAAGGAAAGATTGCGTGCAAGGGAAAATGAGTATTTCAACCCAATCCACGCTTCAAAACAGGCTACGGATACGGACTATAACCTGGCAATAGATTTTTGCCTGGAACACGTGGAGCATATTTCCATTTGCCTCGGCACGCACAATGAATATAGTTCGCAATACTGTGCTGCCAAAATGCAGAAACTCGGTATCGAGAAAAATGATAGCAGGATCTGGTTTGCACAGCTGCTCGGTATGAGCGACAATATTTCATATAACCTGTCTAATGCGGGCTATAATGTAGCCAAGTATGTTCCCTATGGCCCTATCAATGCAGTATTGCCCTATTTGATCCGTCGCGCAGAAGAAAATACCTCCATTGCAGGCCAGAGCAGCAGGGAGTTTTTGTTAGTAAAAAGCGAATTGAAAAGAAGAGGAATCAGTTCTTTATAACTAACTTATTACTTTCGCATTCCTGAAATCCCCAATTGTTTCAAAAACAGAATGAATCAATCCAAAAATCCAGCTCCGTATTTACTGTTCAGTTTGTTGCTTATCATTATTGATCAGGCCTCCAAACTGCTGGTACACAAATACATGGATCCAGGCTTTTCAGGTCAGATTGCACTTATTGGAAACTGGCTGAAATTACATTATGTACTAAACCCGGGCATGGCGTTTGGAATGCAGCTGGGACACGAGTACGGTAAATTGTTCCTGACTCTCTTCCGCCTCGTCGCGATGGTTGCAATTGGGGGATATATGATCCACCTGGCTCGGGCAGGCGCATCAAAAGGTTTGCTCTGGGCGCTGGCGATGATCCTCGCAGGCGCAGTCGGAAATGTAATTGACAGTACTTTCTACGGTGTATTCCTGGAAAATGCACCTTACGGTTCTCCGACACCCTGGTTTCACGGACAGGTAATTGATATGATCTTTGTCGATTTCTGGGAAGGGTTTATTCCTGACTGGGTACCTGTTTGGGGCGGACAATATTACTCTACGCCCATTTTCAACATTGCCGACTCCTGTATCTTTATCGGTGTTTGCAGCATACTGATCTTCCAGGGCAGCTTCCATTCTTCTGGCGCACAAGAGGACGAACAAGATCAGAAAATGGAGGAAAATGGGTACACTCCTGATTATGACGCGACAGCTCAATCACATCCTTTACCATCAACTCCTGCGGAGAACGCAGCTACCGATATTTCTACCACCGAAAAGACCGAGCGCGAAGACGATATCAACAAAAAAGAGAGCATCTAGCTCTCTTTTTTAATTTCAGTTCTCATCCTTCGTTAGAGGCACAAAATCTTTAAATGTCTTCTTTAAAGCGACGTCTGTTGCCTCTTTTTTGTTTTCCCAGTTTGCGTCTAATTCCAGCGCAACCAGCCCGCTCAGGTTCATCAAAGATTTGAATTCGTCCAGTTTACGGATAAAATCAGGATGCCTGCGTGCTGACTTTTGACCGTATTCTCGTGCAAAAACGTCTCCTTTGTTTTGCAGCTCATTCTTCTTCTGCATAACGTAGTTAAAGCGGTCCAGCAAACCATTTACAGATTTACCTATTACCTCCGTCGCTTCCAGCGTTCCCACAGTGGCAACAGTAGTACCGCCGATTGTTGTAATATAACCTCTTGTATCCGGGTTAGTTTTCGCAATTACAGGCGCCAGACCAGTTGTTGCACCAAGTGAAGCATTTAATAGCGACCGGCTGCGTTTTCCTTTCTTAGCGCGTGAGTACGCTCTTTTCAGCTGCCCCTCCTTCTCAGTCATTTGTTCCAGCAAACCCCACGCATTCACAAGTGCTCCGCGGTACAGATTATACACGTAGTTATCACGGAGACTTTCATCCACCGTATTCTTAATTACAAATCTTACGCTCCGCTCCTTTTTATTCTGGGCTTTGTCCAACACGTAGAAGGTGATGTTAAAAGCCACTGTATCTAATGGATCCTTCACAAAATCGTAGCCCGGCTCCCAGATGAACTCGTAGCTGGTTGGCGTATTTTTCACCAAAGCCTCAGAAGGCACTTTTTTGTTTTCCGATATAAAATTGAATGCGGTAATATCTTCCTCACCGTTTGGATCTGATAAGGTAAACCGTAGGTTAATACGATTGTTCTCTGCACTTCTTATAACAGAATTCTGAGGTATGATCGTAAAATCAGGCGCGAGATCCATTTGGGTAACATCCAACTTGAGGCGCCCCTTGGTGCGCGCCTTTGAAGGCTGGTCCTCTACATAGAAGTCCATATACCGGGGTCCCTTCTTTAGTATATTGAATTGTGCAGTTGAAGGCTCCCAGGTAATTTCTCCTGCGGCAGTCAACTTCATTCCTTCCGGCATTTGTTCCAGGATAGGAACAAAGACAATCGGATCGGCATCCGGATCCCGAACGGAGCCCATATCAATCTTGTAAACATTCTGGGTTTTATACTGTACGTAAAATGGCTGTAGCTCGTCAATTTGAGGAGGCCGGTTCACGTGGTTGACTTTGAATACAACTTCCCGGGATACGCTTTCGCCCGCTGTACTTTGAGCTTCAAACACCACAGGAAAGGACTTGGTCGTATTAATCCTGTCTGCGATATCGTAGCTAGGGATCCAGACGAAATGTCCCAGTGAATCAAACTTCATTTCCTTCGCAAGCCCGCTGCTGATCGTATATCTCACAGAATCGCTTTTGCCGCCTTTTGTCTGCAAATGAAAGTTGATCTCTTTACCTTCATATAAAACATTCCATTCCGATTCCGAAGGAAAAACAAGCTGTAACGGACCGGTTGAAGTAGCCTTCATATTATCCTGCCCCTGCGCTTTCGAAAACAGTAAAATAGCTGTCAGAAGTATCAGTATTTTATGAATATCTTTTATGAGCATAACATCAAAAATATAATTTATCCTTTGCCTAGAAGAACACTGAGTCTAAACGCAAAACTAGCAAATCCCGTATAGAAAGCCCTGTGAAACCTTACAAAAATGAAATGCCCGGATTTCAAAGTACAGGTTTATTTACCGTTTGTACTTTTTGAATACGGGTGCAAATGACGGATTATAATATAAACAGGCTTACGGCTATGAACTGCTACTGCAAGTGCACAAAAAACCGGAGAGCAGCCTTTTAAAAGACTGCTCTCCGGTTTTTAAAGTTCAATAACTATCCTATTATTTTTTCTTAGGAGTCGCAGCTGGTGTAGTCGCTGGGGCAGTTGTAGCTGGCTTCGCAGGCGTAGCGGCAGCAGGTGCTGCGTCAGCTTTGTCAGGATCTACTCCCAGTTTTTTAAGGATTAAAGGCGTTGCATTGTTTTCTTCAGTAGCTGTGAACAAAATGATAGGAGTTGATCCAGGACCTGCGTCCATGTTCAGGATGTAAAGGAATCCATTCTCTTTACCGACTTCCTGAATTGCATTGTTGATTTTAGTCAGGATTGGCTCCAATAATTGTTGTTGCTTGGTCTGCAGAGAAGTTTGTGCATTATTCTGCATTTCCTGAATACGTGTTTGCAGGTTTTGCAATTCTTTCTCTTTGTCTGCACGAATCACGTCCGTCATGTTGGCTCCGTTTTTCTGATAAGCCTCATACTTGTCCTGCGCCTCTTTATATGTTTCTCCAAGCGCTTTGTCAAGCTGCGCTTTGGTAACTTCAAGCTGGTTCTGCATTACTTTACTTTCTGGCAGTTTACCGAGGATATAATCAACATTGGTATAGCCTATTTTAGAAAGTCCGCTTGCAGGGGTTGTTTGAGCTAACAGAGGGGTGGTGATTAAGGTCATTACGACCAGAAAAGCCATCAATTTTTGTTTCATTGCTTGTTACTTATTTAAGTTTACTGGTTGTACTCTTTTGTTTTGGTGCGCTATTCGCAGGCTGATTAACCGGTTGCTGGGGTTTATCGCTGCCTGTTGTTTTATTCGCTTTCGGATCAATCCCCAACTCTTCCATTACATAGTCGGAATAATCGTGTTTAGGATTGGTGTAAAGCATTCCGACATCACTGGATTTATCAAACATAAAGTCAAGACGCCGCTGGCTGCAAACTTTGGTCACTGCGCGCTGCACCTTTTCAAGTACTGGCTTCATGAGTTCTTTTTTCTTCTGGAACATCAACCCGTCCATTCCGAAAATCTTGCTGTTGTATTCGCCTGCTTCGAGTTCTTTTTCTTTGATCTCGTTTTGTCTCTTTCTTTTCAGCTCCTCAGTCAACAAAATCTCTTCGGCCATATAGGCGCGCTGCATTCTGTCAATCTCTCCAAATTTGTCCTGAATTTCCTTTGCCCATTTTTCGGAGAACTTTTTCATCTCCGTCTGTGCAGCCTGGTACTCGGGCATCTTACTTGTAATGAACTCCATGTCCGTGTACCCAATCTTTTGAGCATTAGCCACTGACGTGTATAGAATTGACAAAACTAGTGAAATAAAAAACTTCTTCATGCCAAGCTGCTAATAATTTGCAAACTTCTTAACGAAACTCCTGAGAGAATATTATCTGATTTGCTGCCCGATCGTAAAATGGAACTGAGCTCCGCTGCGTGTAGGGCTGCCTTGAATTTTGTCAAACCCGTAACCCCAGTCGATACCCAGTAATCCGAATGCAGGCATGAAGATCCTTGCACCCACACCAGCTGAACGTTTCAGGTCAAATGGATTAAATTCTTTGTAAG
>NZ_JBHYGF010000249.1:0-6540 GCF_051859145.1 Dyadobacter sp. | reverse complement strand
AATAATGGAAAACTTTACCTGGCGGCGATGTACCTGAACGGCTGGCAGCGCATCCAGCGTGTGAACGGCAACACCACACCCGCATTCGGAACCCAGGTCACCTACAAACCAAGTCCGGCTGTGACATTAAATTACAGCACCTTCATCGGAAACGACAAGCCCGACAGCGCGCGCCTGATGCGGTACTATCATAATGTGTACGGAATCTTCCAGCTTAGCCCGCAATGGGGAATTACCGCCGGTTTTGACTATGGTACCGAGCAGAAAGAAAAAGGCAGCAGCAAGTATAACCAATGGATGGTACCGGTCATGATCATCCGCTACTCGCCGACCCCAAAGGTAAATATTGCGGCGCGCGGGGAGTACTTTGAGGACCGGAATGGTGTAATCATTGCCACGGGAACGGAGTCGGGTTTCAGGACCTGGGGTTATTCAATCAATGCAGATTACCTGATTTTGCCGAACATGGTTTGGAGAATTGAAGCACGAACGCTATCGGGTAAAGATCCGATTTTTGCTGAGCGAAAGGGTGGTGTAAGTAAGAACAATACTTTTGTCACGACGGCGCTGGCGATAGCATTTTAGTGTAAACTCAGCCATCTAGGCTCAACCACATTTGTCACCCTGAATGCAGCTGCCTTGTTACCTGAGCGCAGTTCCCTTTGTCACCCGGTGCGCTCAGGGCGACAAAAAGAAAGAAGAAAACAACCCCCTGTCCCCCCAACCCGATGCCCGACACAACCCCCAACGCCCAGCACTTCCTTGACCTGATCAAAAAATCCCGGCGGGGTAAGTTTAAAATTTATATTGGCATGAGTGCCGGGGTCGGGAAGACTTACCGGATGTTGCAGGAGGCGCATACGCTCATGCGGAATGGGATTGATGTGAAGATCGGGTATGTGGAGACGCATAACCGGAAAGAAACCCACGATTTACTGGACGGGCTGCCCGTGATTCCACGCAGGAAGCTCTTTTATAAAGGGAAAGAACTCGATGAATTGGATGTGCAGGCGGTGATCGGGTTACGGCCGGAGATTGTGATTGTCGACGAGCTGGCGCATACAAATATTGAGGGCAGTAAAAATGACAAACGCTGGCAGGATGTGCTGGAAATTTTAGAAGCGGGGATCAATGTGATCAGCGCGGTAAATATCCAGCACATTGAAAGCCTGAATGAGGAAGTCAGGCAGATTACGGGTGTGGAGGTGCGCGAGCGGATCCCCGACAATGTGCTCGCGATGGCAGATGAAGTCGTAAACATCGATTTAACAGCAGACGAATTGATCACGCGTTTGAAGGAAGGCAAAATTTACCAGCCCGAGAAAATCCAGACTGCGCTCAATCACTTTTTTCAATCCGACAATATCCTGCAACTACGTGAGCTGGCATTGAAGGAAGTAGCCAGTCAGGTGGAACGAAAAGTGGATTCTCAGGTACCGAAAATGATTGCGCAGCGCAGGGAGAAATTCCTGGCCTGCGTCAGTACCAATGAAGTGACTGCCAAACATGTGATCCGGAAAACCGCGCGGCTTGCGAGTTATTACAACAGCAAATGGTTTCTATTGTATGTAGAAACGCCCAAGGAAAGCAAAGACAGGATTGCATTGGACAAGCAGCGGCATTTGATCAATAACTTTAAATTGGCAACCGAAATGGGCGCAGAGATCATCCGCGTGCAAAACCGCAATATCTCGGAGGCAATTATTCAGGTAGCCGAGCAGAAAGAAATTACTACCATTTGCATTGGAAAGCCGCATATCACATTGATAAGGGTCATTTTGGTTACAAATCTCTTTAATAACCTGCTGAAAAAACTTTCATCATCAAACACTGATCTCGTCATCCTTTCTTAAAATTGGATACACGCCAAACAACCCAACGCATGAACATTAAAACCAAACTTCGCCTGAGCATCGGTCTGCTCTTCGTGATGATTTTGCTGCTTACACTCATAGCCTCCAAATACGTTTACAGTCTGCGCGACGATACTACCAACATTCTGGCGGACAACTACCAGTCGCTGGAATATTCCCGCAACATGCTCGCAGCGCTGGACCAAATGCAGGCAGACCCAAACGCGAGGCTGGCCTTTCAGACGAATTTGAAAAAACAAAAAGCAAATATTACCGAGACAGGAGAGGCGGAGGCTACCCAGCGCGTGGAAGATCACTTTCTGGATTTGCTATCTGCTCCCGACCAGGCAGAACTGTTGCCGCTGATCAGGAAAAATATCTCGGAGATTATGGGTGTGAACATGCGTGCGATACATGCAAAAAGCGATAAAGCGGTACTTACTGTCAAATCGGCGATTACGTGGATTCTCATTGCCGGTACCATTTGCTTTATAGTTTCATTGACATTATTTATCAATTTGCCCGGCAGCATTGCCAACCCTATCAAAGCGCTGGCTGAAAGCTTTCGTGAAATCGCGGGCAAGAATTATGCACAACGCGTTCACCTCGACCGCAAGGATGAATTCGGCCAATTGGCTGATTCTTTTAATACAATGGCCGAGAAACTTGAAGAATATGACAACAGCAATTTGTCCCGGATACTGATCGAGAAGAAACGCATTGAAGCTTTGATCAACAATATGCACGAACCGGTTATTGGTTTGGATGAAAATAAAATGATCCTTTTTGCCAATGAGGAAGCATTGAAGATCACAGGACTTTCCATGTCGGATATGATCGGGCGGTCGGCATTGGAATTGTCCCTGCAAAATGACCTGATCCGCGCGCTGATCCAGCAACCGCAGACTGCCAGCACGTCGGGCAGTCAACCCGCATTGAAAATTTACGCCAACAATAAGGAAAGCTACTTTGAGAAGGAAATAGTGGATATCACCATCACGAAGACCGGCGAGCGGCAGAAGGCTTTTATAGGTCAGGTGATCGTTTTGAAGAATGTGACGATGTTCAAAGAACTGGATTTCGCCAAAACGAACTTTATTGCAACTGTTTCACACGAGTTGAAAACGCCCATTTCTTCCATTAAAATGAGCCTGCAATTGCTGGATAACCAGCATACCGGCGAGGTGAACGAGCAGCAGAGACAGCTTATTGAAAGCATACGCGAAGACAGCGACCGGCTCCTGAAAATCACGGGCGAGCTGCTGAACATGTCGCAGGTCGAAACGGGGAACATTCAGCTGACCATTCAGCAAAGCAAGCCGGAGCAGATCCTGCAATATGCTTTGGACGCAGTAAAAACAACTGTTGATCAAAAAGATATCAAGTTGATGATCCTGGTACCTGAGTATTTACCGGACGTGAAAGCCGATCTGGAAAAAACGGCGTGGGTATTGATCAATTTCCTGACCAATGCGATCCGGTATTCCCAGCCTGAAAGCAAGGTGCTCGTCGAGATTAGGGAAGAAAAGAATGCGATCCGGTTTTCGGTGAAAGACGAAGGAAAAGGTATAGACAGCCGGTACCGCGACAGGATATTTGACCGCTATTTCCAGGTACCCGGAAGCGCCAAAACCGGTACGGGATTGGGACTGGCGATCAGTAAAGAGTTTATCGAAGCACAAGGCGGCAGTATCGGCGTCGATAGCGAAGTAGGAATGGGAAGTACATTTCATTTTGAGCTGGCCAGGGCGTAAATAATCTTCGGCAAACACATTGAAAATGCAGGGTACTTTGCCGGGTTTAATTCAGAAGTCGCTAGCGCGAGGCTGATCGTGCGCTTTCAAATTCTTTTACTGCTTTTTGCACGACCGGAATGTCGCTTTGCGCAAGTTTTTTTATGGTTTCCAAAACCTGGGGAGATTGGGTACGGCTGTGCTTTAAGGCGGTGAGAATTTTGACAGACATCCAGGGATTTTCCGCACTTAAATCTTCTGCCAGCGCATTGTAAAATTTTTCAGAGAGCTGGGCTGCGGGTCGGAACCGGGTTAGTAACTCCACGCGTTCGGGCTGCTTTTTATTCTTGTAAATGGCTGCGAGGCGGTCCTGTAATGCAGGTTCTGTCAGGTCCAGCTGCTGTAATGCATTGAGTGTTACTGCGTGCAGCGCAGGATTTGCAGCATCTGTCAGGCTGTTCAACACGAGCGATTCTGTGAAGCTGTTTTGCGGCAGATTTCCCTGCGCGAACATATCAAGCAAAAAAGGCTGGTACTTTTCGCGTTGTGTCTGCAATGCTTTTTCGAGCAGGTTTTTGTCAGTCAATTTCGCGGCAGTAAGTTTGGCAAGTTGTTCTTTTTCTCCTACGTGGATCAAATGCCAGAGTGTATGCGTGGTGTAAACTGCCTTCTCCACCGCCGCCTGCGCGATTTCATGCTTGGTAGCACCGGAAACAACGTCCACGCTGTCTTCCTTCTTTTCGTCCACCAGCTCAGCCAGCGAATATTCCCGCAATGGGGACCAGTCATCGTTCAGGATCGACATCAGTTTTCTGTAATCGAACGTGGTGAAATCGCTGTGGTCGGTTTTGGTTAATGGCTCTTTAAATACTTCCAGCCCGGCAAAGTCGCCGGTTCCATCCCAATAAATGCCAACGTCTATCGGGCGGCAGTCGCCGGTGAGGCATACCTCGGTGGCAATGCGGCGGTACCAGTAAATAATTCCGTCGGGAGTAGTAAATTCCTGAACCGAGAAGGGTTCCATTTTGTCGTCGTTAATACTTGCTGAGAATCCTTCTGTCGTCAAAGTCAGCTTTTCCAGCTCGGGAGTCCGGTAATAGGTTCTTTCCACCAGCTGCCCGAAAGTCAGCGTGGTGGAGAGCAGGAACAACAGCGGTATTAATCGGTTTTTTAGCATTGATACTAAATTTCTACTTCTTTTTTCAACGCCTTCACAGGCTGCGGGTAGGAGAGTCCTGCCAGGTGTTTTTGCCAATCCTGCGGTTTGTAATCCCAGTTTTTACCCGTGAGTTCTTTGAGCTCATTAAGTGCAAACATTTTGTAATTATAATGCAGATCTCCAAGGTAAGCTTGTAAAAGCTCATATCCTTTCTTACTTCCGCAACGCGCCATAGCCGCCGCCACGCTGATTTCCAGCGATCCGCCGTACACACGCCACCTCACTTTTTCGTAGGTTGAAGTCACAAAACCGCCCACGTTCGGATCTTTCAATACATTTTCAAAACCGCTGATCAGTGAAGGATCGGGCAGGCGCTCGGCATATACCGCAAGCGCGATGATGCGGTTGTGGAACGGGACAAATTTGATATCAATGCGCTCATTGAAGTAGTCGCTGGTACGCGGTACCATTCCGCCGCCGGAAGCTGTTTTTTCAAGAATATGCCGGATTTTTGCCGTCTCAGAGCCGCTTCCGGACATGCCCAGCAATGCGATATTCTGATTGATTTTCCAGAACAATCCTTCCAGCTTGTTTTTCGGACGGCCGCGAATGTTGTCATAATCGTCGATATAACCCTTTGGATAACCGTCTTCCTGTTCCAGCTCGAACAAATTGGCCAGTTCTGCGCCAATCAGGGCATTGCCACTTCCATCACCAAACCACGCCAGCATTTTGGCGAGCAGCAGTTTCCCTTCCGCGTGATCGGTTTTGGCAAAACGTTCTTTGAGCAATGGTAAAATCAGCGATTTCTCCACCCGGCTGCATTCATATAAATATTCAGGCGCGCCCGATTCCAGCTGTTGCACGCGGCGTTCTATTTCTGCTTTGTCGGCGCGGAGGTCACCCGGTTTATTGCTTAAATATTCAGCAGGAAGATAATTGAGCGAAACCCATTCTTTTTGTAAAGAACTGACGTTGTAATCTCTCGGACGCACTTTTTTCCAGGCAATGTCGGCGGCAATTTGTCCCGTGAGGTAACCTAATACTAACAAATCGGCGGTCATCCTCGTGAACTGTAAAGCATTGCGGCTCTGCCCGAATCCACGTCCCGAAATCAGCAGGCCATCGAGTTTTTTAGGAACAATGGAGCGGTAAGGAATTTCAACGGTAATGTCATTGGAGTGGGGAAGTAAGAAACCGCATTTGCTATACTCCGAGGAAGCTACGTTATGCGGGTCGAAATCGCTGCTGGCCAGTGCCAGTACGTCCTCGAAATGCCGCTTTTCCACACAATCAATCAGGTCGATGTTATGAATACCGTCAATGCGCCGCGATTCACGCACGGTCATAAACGGGTGGAAGTCGTAACAATGCGCCTCGTAATGCGAGATGAAAAGGCCACGCTGCTGCTCGGAGACTTTCCGGTTGTCGAGAATGTCGTAGTCGCGGTTGGTGGCCGAGGGTAGTTTCCCCGCGCCGGCAATGTCCCATTGACTGTAATTTTGTGTAAATCCAATGCGTGAATCGCCGATCTGGAAGCTCGCACCTGCCATCGCAGCCACGTCACCGTCTCCGGTAGCATCAATGGTAATATCTCCCAAAACCAGTTCCAGTTGTCCGTGGCGGCACACTACCACCCCTTTTACAGTATTGTCTTTGGCAACTGCCTGACAAAGTATCGCCGAGGTCAGAAACTGCCCGCCTTTGTCCACCACCGAGCGCAGGTGATAGATCTGCCGCCCGATCTTTTTGTTCATATTCGCTTCCAGCGCAAGCCTTTCCGCTTCTTCATTTT
>NZ_JBHYGF010000248.1:0-6540 GCF_051859145.1 Dyadobacter sp. | reverse complement strand
TCCCTTTCACTTCACACTCAGCAAATAATCCATCAATTCGTAAAAATCCTTTTCTGGAATAATGCTTTTGAACTGGTCGGGCATTAGGGTGTACTTGGAGGCGCGGTATTCTTTTATTTCATTTTTCGCTACTACAAACTCCTTTCCCGTCATATCCGCAAACACCATTGTTTCGCCTTCTGTCCGCCGGTACAGGCCCGTGAGCGTCTGGTCGTTTTTCAATGTGATATTATAAGTACGAAATGCCTCGGTTATATTCCTGTTCGAGTCAAGAATCTTTTGGGTCAATGCTTTGTGCCCCCAGTTCCCGATCCCGTCAAGCTGCGGGCCCACCAATCCGCCCTGACCTAAAATCTGGTGACAGCCGCTGCAATTTTGTACAAAAACCGACTTACCTGCGTCAGTTAAACTGGTCGTAGGTTTGAAGTTTGCGATCCGGTTATTGATCAACTTCTGGCGTTCTTCACGCTCGTCTGCCCCTGCGGCCAGGTATTTTTCCATTTTGTGCCGCTGATTTGCATTTGCATTCATCTCAAACCGTTCCTTCACCGCAATTTCATTCCCGATTGCCGGGCTGACTTCCTCGTCTTTGAATGCATTCAAAAGATAATCTATCCCCTGCGAGGTGCTCGCCAGCACAGCCGCGATTGCGACTTGCAGGTTTTGCGCCCCGCTGGCAAGCTGCTTTTTCAACATTTCATAATTAGATGCAGAAGGAACCTGACCTATGGAAGCCGCCAACTTTTCCCGTAACACAGGAAGTTCCGTAGGATTTGTGAAAACCTCCGCCAGCACATTTACATTCGCCTTTGGATCAATGTTCATCAATGCATTTGCAGCGGCTGCGCGCACCGGATAATCAAGCCACTTTGCTTTCAATGATTTTTGTAATTGAGGTTCCAGTGCTTTAAGTCTAAATTTGCCCGCTATTTCCGCTGCGGCTACTCTTTGCTCAGAGATAACCTCCGGCGCTTTTGCGCTATTTTCCGGCGCGCCTGATTTTCCGTTCGGATTATTGTGCGAACTTTCGGATATACCTCCGAGAAACCGGCTCGCAAGGTCAGTACCCCAGACAACCATTTTCTCGCCGGGCTCCATCCCGCTCTGCTTCACACCCGCCTTAATGGTTTTGTATAAAGAAAGTTGTGTCTCAGGATTGTCCGCAAATTTTAGCTTGATCAAATCAATTGCTTTTTCAAGCTGGTAAGGAGTAACATACCGACCTATGTATTCGAGATTTTTGACCAGATCAGCCGAATTGAGCTCGTGTGTTAATGTATAATCCAGCACAAATGCAGCCTCCGCGCTTGAAGGCACATCCAGCATTGCTTTCGCCAAAAGCTCGGCCTGTTGGTCCGTCCATTTCATGCCCGGAATGCGCCAAACAACGTGATTATCTTTCAAATTGTTTCTTATCGCAAGTAGTGTAGTGTATTTTAAATGCGTATCCCCAGGGTCCGCTTTGGCATACAAATCCATTAAAGGGGAGAAATTTTCCTGGTTCCTGAATTTACCAAGAATTTCAGCCGCTACGCGACGTACATTCGGATCTTCATTTCTCAACGCATTTAAAGTTGATACCTGAAAACGTTCATTCAGGCCATTTCCTTCCAGTAAAATCCTGAATGCATGCAGCTTAACAGTTGAATAGTGATGGGTGAGCGCGTCCGACAGAATGGAGTAATCGAGCGCCCCAAGCCTGTGCAATGCCCACATCGCGTGCACCCGAGAAGCGGCGTTCTCATTTCCTGGAATAGACGCTTTCAAATTCCTTATAGCTTTCTGTCCGAATGTATCCACGATTCGATCCGCCACTTTCAATCTGGTATTCAGCTGCGGATGTTTCAGTCCTTCAATCAACTGATCCAGTGTTGCTTTTGACCAGTCGGTTACCGCCATATTTTCGTGTGGCAAGTCACCTTTGTAAGTAATTTTCCAGATCCGCCCACTCAGCCGGTCGCGGCCGGGATGATTTAATGCGACTTCGTAATGCCCGATAATGCGGTTATAAAAATCGGCAATGTACAACGCACCATCAGGCCCGAGCTTCACATCCACCGGCCTGAACCACGGATCTTTACTGACCAGCAGTGGATCTTCCTTTTTTGAAACAGGTGTAGAACCTTTGAATGTAATCGTATTCCGGTCAATGCGGCAGGTAACCACATCTCCGGTGTAAAAACGGTTTCGGTACTGCTCAGGGAACTGGGTGCCCGTGTAATAAACCAGACCAGCCAATGCAGTTGAACCCAGATCGTAATCCATCATAACCGGAGCAAACCCAAGCCCTGCCGGGGCTTTCTTTCCAAAATGCGGATAGTCCCCGCCGAAGATGAGTTGCGTAATCGGTTTTGTGTGACAATCCACCGAATACAAAAAGCCTTTTTCATCATACGCATAGCCAAACGGATTCACCCGCCCGAAGGTAGTTTGCTCCACGCGGCTACCGTCAAGCTTTACTCTGAATGTATTTCCGGAAGTCATTTTAATGGTATCTCCGTCCGTTCCGGCTACATGGGAAGTATTGGAAAAACCGTGACAAACGTGCAGCCAGCCGTCGTAGCCGCGCATCAGGTTGTTCACCATTCCATGCGTGTCTTTGTGCCCGAACGGACCAAGCAGCACTTTTTTGCTGTCTGCTCTTCCGTCATCGTTATCATCTTTAAAGTAATACAAATTGGGAAGGCTGTACGCGATCGCGCCGTCAGCCACGGGCATGATACCGATCGGAATGTTAAGGTTATCTTCGAAATGGGTGAAGGTATCCGCCTTTCCGTCTCCGTTTTTATCTTCCAGGATCATGATCCGATCCTTTCCATCGCCCTGCCCGGCAGCCACCGGGTATTCCGAAGATTGTGTTACCCAAAGCCGCCCGCGATCATCAAATTCCATATTGATCGGCTTGGTAATATCAGGCTCGGAGGCAAAAAAGGGTGATCTCAAATCCGGGCGGCAGAATAAAGCTCTTCCTTTCTTCTTCGGGCGTTTTGAATTCACTGGTTCTGATATGCTCAGCGTAAAGATCAGACGAAGGCTGGCCATTTAGCGAAATTTTGGAGCTTTGCCTGGACGCGCTTTTCGGCGCGCTGCAACTTTGCGCATAGAGGAAAAGTACCGCAAGTAGGATAACGGTAATGGAAAGCCGGGAGTGGTTGAGATGGTTATTCATTGCGGAGTTGATTTAGGGTTATTGCTCCACCCCCAACCCCCTGGAAGGGGGCTTTGTAGTTGAAGGCAAAGCCCCCCTTCCAGGGGGGTTGGGGGGTGGTTCACGGCTGATAAATGTAATTAGCTCTCCCCGCCGGCGCGGCGTCTCCATTGATCCAGAAATCCATGATCTCTCCCTGCTCCTGCATATTGTCGCTCCATTTGAATTCAAAATCAGGCTCGCCGGTGATGCTGAGCATTGACTTCGGTACTTTGATCTCCATTTTGTTTTGGTTGACAGAAAACTCAGCTTCACCCGTCTTTGTCCAGTTCCAGGCTGCGTCTGTTTTCTCAACAATTGCCTTTTTATCAGGATTAATGCGGTTTATCATGAAATCATAACCCTCCCAGCCTGTATTTTTATCTTTATCAACATTAATAAACAGCCGCATCCAGCCCGGATCCGTTTTCGGGGAAAGCGGCTGCGCAGTTTCTACATAGAAGTAGACAAATTCCGCGTCGCGGGCTACTTTGGAAAGCACAATGTCATTCCTACCTGTATTATTGGTATAAACCAGGCTCCCCCAACCCGGACTGTTCCGATGGATCGTACTGCCTTTATGCGCAGTAAATGCCGGAGTCACCTTTTCCCACTCCGTAAACTTCCCGTCGATCGCAATAGTAGTCGCAGCAGAAGCAGGTTCAGGCGCTGGGAACCCTTTAAACTTCCGGATATTGGCCGCCATTTGATAATAATAATTATCCCCGTGCCCGCCTTTCATGGGTTCAATATCGCGGCTGCCTTCCTGATCGAATTCGTCGGGAAATGCATTGGTCTGCTCCTGCCACACATCGTAGCGGCCCGCAATCCATTCATTCCAGCCGGTAATAAATACCAGCTCCGGATTGATTTCCAGCGCTCTGTCAAATTGCTCTTGGAAATTGAAACCATAATTAACCGCACCCGGCGTGGTAATATGCCCCTTCGAAGTGTAGCTCCTGCTGAAAGAACCGGTTGCATTCAATGCAGTCAGCCCGCGCGCCTTGGTCCAGTTTTGCGCCACACCTACCGTCGCCTGCTCGAAAGTTCCGTCTGCGTTTTTCTTATATCCATGCTGCGGGTAAATTTCCAGCCAGCCCCAGTGATCCTCCTTTTCGGGACCTTTGTTATAAACCGGCTGACCCGGCCGGAAAGTGAAAAAGTCACGCATTTCCTTTTCCAATGCAGGCTCGCCAGTTTTTCCTTTGATCGTTTCGGTAAATTCAGGAGAAGCCATAATGAACGGTTTCCCCTTCCACATAAACCACAGATCCTTGTATTTTCCTGGTTTGTAAAGGTCTGCGTAAATCTCCCGGATAATTTCTTTGCCCCCGTCGGTAACCCAGAAAGGCAGCACAAAGCTGATCTGCGGCGTTTTCACACCATCTTTCCGCGCTTTGGTAAATACCTCACAAAGCTTCATATAAGACTCTTTCCACGTCAGGTTTCCATTGGTACAATCAAAAATGATCATATCAACACCTGCATCGGCGAGCATTTCGGCATGTTTGCGCAGCAGCCACTCGTCGGTATCAATGTAATACCCAAATAGCGGCTCAGCCCAAAACCACGGACTTTTCCGTTTTGGCCAGATCGGGTCATTGTAATCGTGAATCGCCTTCGGGTTCCGCGAAAGGTATTCGGTTACATTCAATGCAGGATTGTTCTTCGCCTGCTGCGTATGCCAGGTCCAGTAAAACAGTCCCACAAACTTACCTTTCTTCAAATCACCAACTTCCCGATGAGAAGGAAGCCTACGGCCTACTGCATCAGTGGCAGTCACGAGCGGGCTGTAATTTTGCGCGGAAAGGTGCGTATAAAGGAACAGGAGGAGTATTGAGTAGGAAAATTTCATTGTGGATTGGGTTTAGGATTGTCACCCCCCAACCCCCTAGAAGGGGGAGTAAGGGGTAGCCTGATTAGAAATACCCCAAGATCGCATCACCAAAATAGCCCCCTCCCAGGGGGTTGGGGGTGAAGGTGGCAGGGGTTGGGGGTCGGGGCATCACTCACCAACAATAAAACTAAACCTCCCCCCAGGAGCAACATCGCCATTCACATACCAGTCGAGCGGGTTTCCATCTTCCTGCATGTTGTCCGACCATTTAAACTCCATGTTCAGCGGCGCTTTCAGGTTTGTTAAAAAGGATTTAGGAATTGTCACCATCATTTGATTGCCAGCTACCTGGTAGGTCACCTTCTTTACATCGTGCCAGTTACCGGCTTTGTATTGCTGCAAAGTGTTTCCCGACACAATCCGGTAATCGTAACCTTTCCAGCCGGTCGCTGCTTTCCGGTCGGTATCCAGGTAGAGCCGCATCCAATTGTCGCCGGAGTTGGGCGTGATTTCGGCAACGGTTTTTACGTAGAAATACAGGTTTCTACTATCCCGGGCCACTTTCATCTCGTCGAAATCATTCCGGCCGGTTTTGTTTACATAAGTTACCGCAGGCTCTGTCTGCGCACCCGGGTGGTTGCGCGCCTGGGTATCTCCTGTGTAGTCTTTATAGATTGTCGTGACATTTTCCCAATCATCAAAACCCTTCACCGAAACTTCCAACCCTAATGCAGGATTGGCCTCCACACCTTTGTACCTGCGAATATTGCCGACCAGCTGCATATAGTAATGATCTTTCAAGCCGGCAGTAAGTGAAGGTTCAATATCCCGGCTGTACTCCGGACTCGCCTGATCGCAAAACCAAGAATGCTCGGGATTTTTGTCGTGACTAGGGAACTTGCCCGCGATCCATTCATTCCAGCCTGTTACATATATAAAAGGTGTATTTTGTTTGATTGCAAAATCCCATTGCTCCTGGGTATTGTAACCATATGCGATGTCTTTCTTAGGATCGCCCATTGATCCATTCCGGTAGCTCCTGCCCCAGTTGTCTTTATTGCCATAAAAAGCAGAGCCGCCCATTCCGGCAGTCGGGTTAGGATGCTGCGCGACAGACACATTGATAATCTCGCCCTCGCCTTTCGTATTATAATGTACCTTCTGCGGCCTGGTAAAAGAAATCCACGGCCAGCCATTTGTCTTCTGCGCCTCCGTCGGCCACTGCGATTCGCGGAAAGTGAAAAATGATTTGTAGTTACTACCCTCCGCATCTTTGCTGATCCCGATAATCAGCGGCTTTCCGTCCAGCAGGTACCAGCATTCAGGATGCCGGTAAGGTGCGCCTTCTTTGTAAAACATATCGTAAGCTTCCTGCATCGTTTCGCCCGATTGTGTATTGGTATAAAAAACAATCTTAGGCGCTTTCCGCCCCTGTGCGCGCACCGCGTCCATTGCTTTCATCAATACATCAGCCTGTTTGGCATAAGTAAGCCGGTTAGTCGCATCAATCACCAAG
>NZ_JBHYGF010000247.1:0-6547 GCF_051859145.1 Dyadobacter sp. | reverse complement strand
TGATTTTGACACCAATTCTTGCAAATACATAACCCTGAGCTGGTACAAGTGCCGGTACATTCACCGACATACTGATATTGTTCAGGTCTTTAATGTCCGCAGATGCAAGATCAGTCGTACCAATATTGGTTGCGCGCGAAACAAAGTTTGTTTTATTAACATACAAAGACACCCGTTCTACTGCTTTCGCATTCGCACCGGTTACAATTTGTTCCAGCTTTAATGAAGCTGAAACTTTCCCTTCACCTCCATTGAAGGAAGGATTGCGGATCATAAAGTAAGGCTGCACTTCCACGTCAAGTGTCTGGTTTCCATTTACTGTCACATAGAGGGTATCCTTTTTCGCAGCATCCTGCTGGATGGTACGGAACGGGCCGCGACCTGCGGGGAAAACCAGTTTATAATTTCCGTTAAAAAGCAGCGCCGAATAGCGGCCCTCCTGGTCAATGGGCGCGTCAATGGGAGCGAGCTTTCCGAAGCCAGGCTGCCAGAGCTGCATCCTTACCTGGTTGAATTCCACGCCTATCGGTTCGCCATTATATACAATGCGGCCGGACAAGGTAGACTTGGGTGCTGTGAAATTATCTTTGTCACAAGACATTACACCCAGTCCGAGTAATAATATAGCCAAAAGCTGAACTGTTACTTTCATGATCTGATATTTTAAAATGTCTTAATGATTTGGGTTACGGACGATCTTCGGGTTATTGTTGATCACGTCATCGCTGATATAGGAGTAGTAGTTTCCGAGCTGGAACCTGTCTGCGCCTGTTACGCGGCTTAACCTGGTTACTTTATAGATCCACTTTCCATTCGTAGGTGAGCCCGGATTGTAGATTTTGTAAGGCCAGAGTCCGTAAGGCTGCGTGTTGCGTTTGGTAGCTTTTCCGAGATCTTTGGACAAATCCGCGGTCGTAATTGCGTTACCGTCCATAATCAGGTGGGCAATGCGCCATCTTTTCATATCGTAGAGATAATGTCCTTCAAAAGCCAGCTCCACGCGTCTTTCGTGTACAATGCGGTCAAAGTTGATTTCGGAAGTTTTCAATGGCGTAACCAGTCCGGCGCGGGCGCGTACCATATTCATGTACTCGGCAGCGGCTGCGGGTTGTCCCAGTTCAAATGCGGCTTCAGCTGCATTCAAAAGCACTTCTGCAAAACGGTACCTTACCAGCCAGACCTCGCTGTTTACCCCGCGCTGACCTGAACCTACAACCGGATCAAGGTATTTACGAAGGTAAAAACCGGTTTGTGCAGTAAATTCAAAACCGTCAATCGGACCGTCGAAACCTACTACCTGCTCAGGTACTGTTTTGCCAGGTAACGTTTTTTGAGCACCCCGGTCGTCGCCACTTACGATAGTCCCATTCCCTAACTGAAAACCCGCCCAGATATCCACGGCTCTACCTTTGAAAGTAGTACCCGGCAGCATGACAGTACCAGCCAGACGCGCATCTCTGCCCGCGAAAATATCTACCTGATTATCATAGTAAATAGGCGCACCAGTTGCATTGGTTGTTGGAATAGGCGCGAAAGTGTTGTCCAACTTTTCAAAAGCTTCCACGAAATTGAGGGAAGGATTAATGCGGCCGCCTTCCTCTTCCTCCGCACCGTACCGCGGCTGGTTCCAGCCTGTGAAGTAATGCACCTTTCCGCTTTGCAGCTTGTAATCCTCCACAAAAATCACCTCCGGATTATTCGCCTTATCATAGAAGATACTCGCGAAATTTTCAGACAAATCAGGCTTTTTGGTATAAAGTGCATAAGCACCAGCCGAGCCGGCGATGATTTCCTTCGCAGCTGTCAAAGCTTTGGTATAATAACCCTGCGCCATAGAAGCCGGGATACCTACTTCGCCGCCGGAGAGCATTACAGAAGGTGTATTCACGCCATATTTGGCGATAGAAGCAGCATACAATGCAGCCCGCGCCTCCATTGCCAGCGCCGCGCCTTTAGTAGCTCTTGATTTTTCACCTACATTGGAAGGCAAATCTCCCTTGATCGCTTCCGCCTCTGCAATTACAAAATCGTAAATCTCCGATTCCTTGGCACGTGGGCGTTGCAGATAAGTCGGATCCCCGCTGAAATCGTAGGTAAGTGGTTCCAGGATCAATGGAACACCGCCCATTCTTTTAACCAGCTCAAAGTAGTAAGATGTGCGCAGGAACCGGGCTTCTGCCAGAAAACGGGCTTTTACACCAGCATCCAGCTTTTCGGAAGCTCCGCATTTTTGAATAAACAAATTCATCTCACGGATATAACCGTAATCCCAAGCTCCCCAGGAACGCACGTCCCAGCCGGAATTCTGGAATGCATTGTAGCGGCCAGCTTCCGACCAGAATGCCTCATTGAAGTCGCCGACTGTCATCCAGCCGGGGACATCGTTGATCGTTTTAAAAGTCGAGATATCGACGTAGCGGTTGTACAAATCTCCCAAAACCGAAAGTATCTGCTCCTCACTGTTCCAGATCTGCTCGTCGGTCAGGATATTGGTAGGCGGGCGGTTCAGGAATGCGTCGTCGTCGCAGCTCCAACCCAGCATCAAAACAGCGATCAGTATTGTATAAAATCTTAGTTTCATTTGAATCTGACAGTTTTTAGATTGAAAGATTGATACCCACATTCACAAACTTGGCTTGCGGATATTGAAGTCCGTTCTCGTCAGCCACTTCCGGGTCTATACCGAACTCTTTCAGGTTATCGATTGAAAACAGGTTATATCCATTGATGTAAACCCGCGCTCTCTGCATTTTCAGCTTTTCCAATACCGACTTTGGCAGCGAGTAACCCAGCTCCAATGTCCGCGCGCGGATGTATTTCACATTGTGCACCCAGAAAGTCGAGTTCTTATTGTTGTTGCTGTGCGAACCGTCGTTGTAGCGCAATGCAGGGTATTTACCAGGAATCCATTCGCTGTTCAGATCAAATGGATCTTTGCGGTGCCAGCGATCCAGGAAGATACTGTTAAGCGCACCGTCATTCTGGTAAGCCCAGCGCTGCTCCCAGTTCTGATTCCAGGTGTACATGCCACCGCCCGAGAAGTCAGCCGCAAGTGTAAACCCTTTCCAGCTCGCCGAGAGGTTCAGACCGAAGTTAATGTTTGGCTGTCCGTTTGTAGTATAGCCAATTGGTCTTTCGTCCAGGTTATTGATCACATTATCTCCATTCACATCCTTGTAAATCAAATCACCGGGAAGCAAAGTGCGGTTTCCTTGTCCGTCGATATTAACCGGATATTCAGTGATCTGCTGCTGCGACTGGAACTGGCCAATTGTTTCATAACCCCAGAAAATATTGTCATACCGACCCTCCCGTGAAGCACGGTACTGATCCTGCGCATTGTTGAAAATAGGTTTGTAAGAAGACACAAACTTGCTCCTCGAAAACGACACATTTCCGCCGATCGAGTAGTTGATATCCCCCGACTTTCCATTAAATGTCAATGCACCTTCCCAGCCTTGCTGCGGTCACTGTTTACGTTTTCCTCGGGCAGAGAGTAACCGAGCTCGCTAGGTACCAGCAGATCGTATTTCCGGCCAAGCAATCCTGTACGCAATCTGTAGAAGTAATCCACCGACCCAGTGACCTTAGTGCCCAGCAAAGAAAAGTCGGCACCGATATCCGTAATCTTACTTTTAAACCACGAAATATTATTGATAATCTGACCTTTATCTCTGGAAGTAACCACTGCATTTCCACTCAGGATCACATTTCCCTGGTTGTAGTTATAACCTGGGAGGTATGCATACGGACTCAGCGGATTGTTGGGATCATTGTTGAAAAGAATGTTATCATCCCCCAGGATACCATAAGAGGCCCTGAATTTAAGATCATCCAGAATGCTCCGGGAGCCTAACAGGTCTTTGACAAATTTCTCTTCGGTAATTCTCCAACCCACAGAAGCAGACGGGAATGTACCTACGCGGCGATCGGGAGCAAACTTCCAGGAAGCATCGCGGCGCGCAGAAAGTTCGAGATAATACTTGCCTGCATAATCATAATTTGCCCTACCGATGTACCCTATACGTGCAAGCTCAAATTCCGAATCGTTATAGGTATCCATGGTCGGGAAGTAGATCAGCGGAAGTACGTTGGTCTTGGGAACTGCGTGTACCCATTGTTCCTGTACCTGCTCTTCCTGGCGCTCCGCCACGAAAGTTGCACCTACGGTATGTTTGCCAAAAGTGTTGTTATAATTCAGCTGTCCCTGGTACACATTCCGCATCACCTTCTTGGTACCACGCTCGCGCCACGGGTTGGTACTTCCGCCCGTAACGGTGTAGGTATCTTCGGTTGGATTGTAGGTGTAGGCTTCGTAGGTATACTCGTGCCCGTTCATTACACGGTCGGCGATGTAGTAGGAGTACATTCCTTTTGCCACTAAACCTTTAATTCCCGGAATGGTGTATTCACCTGTAAAGTTGGTTTGCAAAACGCGCCAGTATTCCGTCCAGTAACCGCCTAGCTTTTTGTTGTTGTAAGCCCAGTTGGTTTCATTATGCTTGATATCGTTGAGATAATCTGGATTATCATTTGCATAAGGCCGCTCGAACGGACGGTTTCTCAGGATCGCGAAACGTGGCAGCCAGTAATCGTCACCACCCGGGATACCAGGCTGGTCGCGGTTTTCGATACGTCCATTAATCTGCACGCCGAGTTTCAGGCGATCAGTAATTTTCGCGTCGACGTTGCTCTGGATGTTTGTTCTTTTAAATGTAAACTCCCTTCCGAGCACAGCGAACTGTTTCAAATGCGTAGCCGAAATGTAGTAGCTGATCCTGTCGGAGCCTCCGGTCATATTCATGTTCAGTGAATAAAGCGGCGCATTCTTTTTGATGATAAAATCTTTCCAGTTGAAAGTCTGGTAGCCTGGTTCTGTACCTGCTTTGTATTTTTCAAGTTCGGCAGGTGTAATGGAGGTTTTACCATATTGGTTCATTTCCGCCTCTGCGCGGCCGAGCATCCATTGATACGAATCATTGACTACATTCGGGAAGCGCGACCAATTCTGCCAGCCGGTATAAGCGTCGATGTTCACCGTGTTTTTAGTACCATTCTTTCCGCGTTTGGTTGTTACTACCACAACGCCATTCGCTGCGCGAACACCGTAAATAGCCGCCGACGCATCTTTCAGTACGGTAATACTTTCAATGTCATTTGGCGAAATGTTATTGAACTGACCTGCATCCTGCTGAATTCCGTCAATTACAAACAGCGGGTTACCCATATTCCTGATCTGAACATTGGCGCTTGCGCCGGGGCGACCATCGGGCATACGGAATGTAACGCCCGGGATTTTACCAGCCAGGCCGGAGCTTACCGTAGAACCACCGTGCACACGTTCAATATCCTTGCTGGTAACCGTGGAAATAGCGCCGGTAAGTGATTCTTTCTTTTGGGTACCGTAACCTACCACAACTACTTCTTCCAATGCTTTATCGTCTACTTTCAGGGCTACATCCACTTCTGTTTGCCCCTCATTCACAATGATTTCGCGAGACAGAAAACCTACAAATGAAAAGATCAGTGTGGTTTCTCCATTCGGAACAGTAAGGGAGAATGCGCCTTTTTCGTCGGAAGAAGTTCCCGTTTGTGTTCCTTTTAAAACAATGCTGACACCCGGCAAGGCAACGCCGGCTTCGTCTTTGACTGTCCCCCGGAGCGTCCGGTCAACAGTTTGCACTGCACCTGGGGCTACTTCCGGTTGTTCCAGATCGGAAACTTTCACCGGCGTTTTGTCCGGCTTGATCACGATCAGGTCTTCACTTATTTTATAGCTGAGCTGCAAAGGTTTAAGCAGCTGGTCGAGCACGGAAGCCAGTTGTGTATTGGTTACCTTGATCGTCGCTTTCCGATCCGACTGGATCAGTCTTGAACTGAATACAAACTTGATGTTGGTTTGCTTTTCAAGCTCTTTTAAAACTTTTTTAACATCCTGATTCTGAATATCAAGAGTTACTTTCTGGGTGAGAGCCGATTGTGCCCTGCCGTCAACTGCCCACGACACTCCGGCAAACAGGCACACCAGAAAACATTGCAAGACGGTTATACGCATAAGAGTTATGAGCAGGTCATCGGTTCGTCGAACTTTTTCCATATTTTTGATTGATTTGTTGGTTAAGGCGATTTATTCAACAATATCTTCCCGGGCCGCCACTTGCTGTGGCTGCGAGTAATTAGCGTTACTTTCGGGGATTTCGAATCAGTCATGTGGCAGCATGGCTGATTTTTTTTGACAGTTGGGTCTATGTCATTTTGAAAGTTAGGTTTGGGTGAATTGACTTACTTACTCCGGCAACACAAATCAGTTTTGCTACCTGCATCCATTGCCCGTGATCCTGACCTGATTTCCATTGATCTCGTAAGTCGCATCAATGGCGTTACATATCACAGCCAATTTCTTGCTGAAAGGCTGTCCGACCAAAGTGGCAGTTAGCGGACATTTTTCCAGCGCTTCATTATAAATGATCTTTACATTATAAGCCGCTTCCAGTGCTTTGAATACCTCGGTAACCGGCGTTTCATCGAACACGAAAAGTTGCGCTGA
>NZ_JBHYGF010000246.1:0-27693 GCF_051859145.1 Dyadobacter sp. | reverse complement strand
GACGAATGGTAGCGTACCCGAAATTGGCGAAAAGGTCGGCGTTTTCGAGAAAGAATTGGCGGCGCTCGGGGAAGAAGAGCTCAAATCTATCCAGGTTGGTTTGCTGCACGTCCACATCTACCTGCGAGAAGTCCGGGTTGACGGTCAGATCGAGGTTCATGGATGGGGTGAGACCAATTTTTACATCACCACCGATAGCAGGTTTGTAGTTGGGATGTGCGTCGGTTTGGTAGTTTTTGGTCAAACGCGTCGCGGCATAAGGAATCAACGAAACGTTTGGTCCCGGGTTAGGCGGCGGGGTATCCCACACAAGCACGCCGGTATATGCCAGCGAAGCAGAAGGAAATTGCCGGGGTACCGGCGCCCACGCAGATTTTTCAGAAATAGTCAGATCCTGGCGGCTGAAATTAATGCCCCAGCGGGTGATACCCGGCTTGTAGCGGATACTTTTGAATGGAATTGCTGCTTCCCAGACCCATTTATCATCGTCGTTTTTGACTACACTTACCCATTTATTATCCCAGCTCAGATCGACAGTACCACCATCGCCCTGCTGTCCGTCCCAGGGAGCGCCGGCTGCATTGGCACCAAAAGAGAATCCGTTTGTCTTGTCGTCAAACGTATCCATAAAGAGGAGAAAGTTATCGTTTTTGCCAAAAGCAAAATCCCTTTTCAGCGACTCGACGATAATGGAGCCTTTCACTGGTTTATGGTTGACCACCAGGATGTAGAGGTTGTTCCTGTCATAGCAAAGCTTTACATCCGTTTGCGCCCTGGAAAAGCTGGTATCCATGGGCGTGATCATGAAAAAGTCACGCGCCGTTTCGGCAGCACCCCAGGCCATATCATCAGCTACTCCGTCGATTACCGGCTCTGACGTAGCTGCGTGAATGTGGTACTGGTAATTTTCGTTGGGTTTCTGCGCAATGCTTTGGAAAATGATTAAACAGAAAAAAAGGCAGGTTAGGGTAGAAGTACGTTGCACTTGTCGGGGTTAAGGAATTAGGAAGATGGAGCTGAATGCATTAGTTTCTGAACCACTTGGCATCGGCGTAAAATGTGCCAAAAGGAACAATGGAAGAGAGGAAAGATAGGAGCGACTTTTTGAAAGACCAGCTTCTTTCTATTGCAACCTGAATGAGTAAAATGACGAACAAAACGAAAAGAACACCGTGCGCTGTACCCACGTGACGAACAGCCATCGGCATACCTGCGAAATATTTCAATGGCATTGCAATGCCGAGTAAGACCAGGTAAGATATACCCTCCAAAAAAGCCACGATGCGAAGGCGGCCCAATGCAGATTTAATGAGGTCGGAAAACATATTGGAGTTGAGATTTGAAAAACAGATTGGAATGTAAAGATACATACTGAACGGTTTTGAAACCGGAACTTTTTATATATGTACGAACAAAAAAAGAGGGCTCAGCCTTTGGCTAAACCCTCTTTGTAAAGAATATTTCTGATTTAAACAGCTGCCACTTTCTTAGCCTTCACTTTTGGTACTCCGGCAGGTGCATTTTCCTTATTTCTCATTTTTACAAAATCCTTAAACCGGCGCACTGTGGCCATGATAAAGCCGATCATCAGTACGAGTGTACCCAGCCAGAGAATGTTGATCAGCGGCTTTTCGGTCGCTTTCATTACAATGAAATCACGCTGGGTTGTATTTACACCGAATGTAAACTGACCCGTTTGCGGATTGATTTCCTGGAACTGAATGCGTAAACCCAGGTCGTTGCTCGTTTCCGGCTTGCGGGCTACCATTCTGTCACGGATTACGAATGAAGGTGTAATTACAAATTCTTTGTCTTTATCCAGGATGCGTACGATTGCTTTTACAGCAGCATCGCCTGCACCCAGCGTAACACCTTCAACTTCTTCAGTTCTCACCACATTGTCAAGTACAGCTACGTAATCATTTACAAAAAATGTATCGCGCAGGTTAACTGTGAAGTTCTCAGTCTGGCTCCAAACCGGCTCGGCGGTCGGGTTGGTGACCATGGACACGTAGGTGTACAAATCTTTGTCAACCTTCCGCTGAATATCCGGAGAAGAAACAATACCGCCCATTCTCGGGTTGATCTGCACGCGCGGGAACAATGTGAAAATTCGGCCAGAAGGTTCGCGGTACTCGATTTCGTAGTAGAAGTTTTCAGGGAAAATCTCGATGGTATCTCCCTTTGCATTGTATTTCTTTCCATCAACCACAATGTCGCGCAATGCTACTGCATGGAAATCGCCTTCCACGATATCAACCCAGCTTTTCGGAATGTAGCCCGGAATGTGGCGTGGCTCCACGCGCACGTCGCGCCAGGTAAGCATATAGTCGCCCATTTTCTCGGCTTTGTTGAGCCAGAGCGTAATGTTTTCTTTATTCTCTTTATTGTCGTTGCTCGTAAACTCCTCACTGCGGGAGATCATCAAGCCTGAGTTGTTGATAGATACAACTCTCGTATAAGCCGACGAAAACAAAATCCCGATCAGCATCAATGCAACACCAATGTGCGTGATTGCGCCGCCAGACAGGTTGTAGTTACCGCGGATAATATTCAGCAGGATCGTTCCATTGGCGACAATCGCGAAAATAGCAGTTGTGAGCAGTACGATATACTGTATGTCACTCACACCTTTAACCGTAATCACGGCTGCACTGATCAGAAGTGAAATAAGTAGCGGATTATAAAGCGCCTGCAAATTTCCTTTACCGGTGCGTTTCCACCAGAAGAACTGACCTATACCGGTCAACACGATAATCAGCGAGAAGAACCAGAGCTGGAATTTATTGTAGTGAGCGATCTGGTCAGCCGGCAAAGCCATATTCAACACAGTACCAAATGCTTCTGCTATCTTATTGTAAACCGGAATGGAAGTTGTCGCCAGGATTTGAAAACCGGATAAACAAAGCAATGTAGCGCCGATAAAAATCCAGAATTCCTGCGAGTAAGTCGACACTTCTTCTTCATCGCTCGGCAAAGATTTCCAGCGATAAACCAACAATGCAATCGAAACGATCGTGAATGTGAAAAGGTAGATCAGTAACTGACCGGACAAGCCTAGATCTGTAAACGAGTGAACAGACGCATTACCTAACACGCCACTTCTCGTCATGAATGTAGAATAAAGGATCAGAATGAATGTTGCGATCGTAAGAATGAAGGAAGTTTTCAATGCAGTTGCATTCCTTCTTGCAATAATCATCGTGTGCACTGCTGCCACCAATACCAACCAGGGAACAATGGAAGAGTTTTCAACGGGATCCCAGTTCCAGTAGCTACCGAAGTTTAGCGTTTCGTAAGCCCAGTAAGCACCCATTAAAATACCTACACCGAGGATCAGCGAAGAGAAAAGTGCCCAGGGCAATGCAGGCCGCACCCATTCCTGGATTTTCTTGCTCCAAAGTCCGGCGATTGCGAATGAAAAGGGGATTAATGTAGAAGCAAAGCCTAGGAACAGGGTAGGAGGGTGGATTACCATCCAGTAGTTTTGCAAAAGCGGGTTCAGACCGTTTCCGTCTTTTGGAATAAAATTCGGATCCATTTTGTAAACAGGCAGATCCGGCATTACTTCTTTCAACAATAAAAATGGCGTGGAGCCGATTTTCAGATCAAGCCCTGGAATAACAACGCCAAGGATCATAGAAGTCAGAAAGGCTTGTACCAATGCAAAAACCGTCATTACAGGCGCCTCCCAGGATCGGTTTGAGAAGATCAGAATGCAGCCCAGTACTACATTCCAGAAGATCCAGAGCAAAAAGCTACCTTCCTGATCCTGCCAGAAGCTGGAAATGGTATAACCCGTCGGTAATGAAAGCGAGGAGTTTTTCCAGGCATAGTGGTACTCAAAATAATGGTTACCGATGATCCAATACAGCGAAAATACCACGCCGATTACCGCAGCCATGTGGACAAAGAACACAACCCTCGCAAAACGCTTCCAGGTGAGCGTATCTTCCAGCGATGCCGCCTGCATTCCGGATTTGAAATAGGCAAATGTTGCAACCAGTGCTGTAACAAATGCAATAATAACCAGCAGGTGCCCTGCACTTCCTATGGTACTGTGAATCATGATTGTACTGCGGTATGTTCAGTGGTTTCCATCTTCCCGTTCTCGTATTTAGACGGACATTTCATGAGTATTTTCTCTGCTGAAAATGTTCCGTTTTTCATTTTTCCAACCACAACAACCTGTTCTGATTTGTCAAAATCCTGCGGTTTTGAGTTTTTGTAAACAACCTTTTGCTCAACATTATTATTATCCACCAGCGTGAACACAAAGTAATTGGGGTCTACTTCGGGTTGGTATTCCATTTCAAGGATCTGGCCGACATTGTCTTTTTTGAGTTTTCCAACAACGTGGATACTTTCTTCATCACCATCCTTGGCCATTTCGCGGGCTTTGGTAAAATCTACATAAGTACTTGCGTCTCCGGCAGTTGAGACGATAATTCCTATTGCAACCGCAATAATGATAAGGCCGAATATCTGGATCTTTTTCACGGGATTAGCTATTTGATATTTAACTCTTTTTCAATTTTTCTAAGCTTGCTGTCAATGCGCAGCATATTAATGGCGATTCCCGCAAATACCACGGCAATTACAGCCACAACGACCCAGATCTTACCATCTTCGCGCAGCTTATCGGCCATAGGCACATCGTCAGTGGCCTGTGCAAATACATTAGCGGATAGAAGAAGTAAGGTCAGCAGGATGAGAGGAAGTCTTTTCATCATATTTAATAGACTCAAAATCTTAACGAAATTTTGATTTGAAATGTTTACCGGATTCTAAATTAAGCTTAGTGTGCGACTTTATCGCCGGTTGCCAGGGATTCTTCCTGCACCCGGTTGATGTGCTTCATACGTATCCGCAGCTCAGCCAGCCAGAGTCCCAGAAGGATATAGCCGATCACAGCCGGGTAAAATACTTTGCGGATATCGTTGTTGAAATCGTAAGACCCGAATGTGCTGTTGCCGCCACTACCCGGATGCAGCGAGTCTGTCAGCCGGGGCAGGATGTAAATGATTGGGATGAAAACGGCAAATGCGAAAATGTTGTAAACCGAAGAAATACGTGCTTTTCTTTGCTCATCTTCAAAGGAGCTTCTCAGCAGCAGGTAAGCCAGATAGATCAAAATTCCCACAGCCGCTCCATTCAATTTCGGATCGTTTGGCCACGGATCTCCCCAGGTGTAATTGGCCCAGATTGAACCCGTCAAACAGCCTAGTATACCGAAGAAAATGGCAGACTTAGCAAGTTCACTTGCAATATCGTCGTCATTGATTTTACCCTTACTCAGGTACCTGATCGAAAAAACCATGGACAAAAACAGCAGGGTGGTCATGGCGAGCCAAAGCGCCACGTGAAAGTAGGTATTGCGGATACTTTCGTTGATAATGGCCAGGCGCGGTACGGGCCCGATCAATCCCATAACGATCACATAAAAGATGATCGCGATACACAGGATTTTCCACCAGATCTTTCTCATTTTGAGTCTTTTTACCTTAATGTTTGTACCCGCTCTATGCCAGAATCAACTTCTCCACAGATAAGGAAAAAGCAGGTAGCTGAGCGTTATTACTATGAGATCAATAGATAATAGTGTGGTGATTTCGTCCGTGCTGACAGACCAATCGAGCCCGTCGAGCGCGTTTTTCGCCAGCCTGATGGTCATCAAAAGCATGGGCAGGATAATAGGAAAGCTGAGTACCGCCATTAAAGTGGCACTGTTGTCTGCTTTGGAGGCGATACCTGCCACCAGCGTGAGCACCGAAGCAAAACCTATCGCTGCAAGTACAATGCTCACCAGGTACAAGCCAATATCGCCCACCGGATTTCCCATTACCAGCGAGTAGATCGCAAAACCGATTCCTGATAATGCGAGCATGATCAGGGAATTATAAATGATTTTGGAAATAATAATTGCCTGCGGGCTGCACAAGCTGTAATAGTACATCAACCTGCCGTGACGTTCCTGAGAAAAGCTTTTGGCAATTGCATTGACAGCAGTGAACAGGATAATGATCCAGAACAAGGTATTCCAAACGATAGGAGTAAGCTGGTTACGTCGGAGACTAAAACTCAGGTAAGTCACGAAAACGGTACTGACCACGTATAGCAACATGCCGCTGAGCGCATATTTTTGTCGCCATTCCAGGGTTACTTCTTTCCAGATAAGGGTTTTGATCTCGTTCAAATCTTGCAATCGGCTATTCGCGGTCGGCTATCGGAAGCGTCGCTAAATGATGAAAATCCCGGACTGGAATCTTCTGTTTCGAACTGCAAAAATACGACATAAAGCCTCAGGGAAATAATAATCGTACAGGATTTTGAGTGACTGTCGTCATAAAGCATTTGAATTCGCGTCGAACTATTTGAATTGCGCGTGGATAGTGCTTTATTTGTGGTTTAAATAAAATCAATCTAAATAAGCATAGATGCCCGGCAAGAATGTAGCTCAGCTTCGCAAAGGCGAAACAGGTGTGATCAAATCTTTCACTGACCGGGACCTATCTTTGAAATTGCTGGAAATGGGCTGTTTGCCCGGTGCGGAGGTGAGAGTGGAAGCAGTGGCACCCTTTGGCGATCCGATCTGCATTAATGTTTCCGGCCAGTATAGTTTATCACTACGCCTTAACGAAGCGTCTGTGATTGAGTTGGAATAAGGTTTAATGCTGTTTACAGTCGTCTCCATTGAAACAAGAAAATATAAAAGTAGCGCTGGTAGGTAACCCGAATGCCGGCAAATCCACATTATTCAATGCATTAACCGGTTTGCGTCAGAAAACCGGCAACTTCCCGGGCGTAACCGTCTCCAAAAAGTCAGGCACATTTCGAATCCCTTCCAACAATAACCACGAAGAAGCACAGGTAACCCTGGTCGACCTGCCGGGATTGTACAGTATATATCCTAAGTCAAAGGACGAAACCGTGGTTATGGATATTTTGGCCAATCCAAAACATCCTGATTTCCCCGATGTGGTTGTGATCGTCGTTGACGCTTCAAACCTGCAAAGAAACCTGTTGCTGTTTACCGAGGTGAGTGATCTGGGCATACCTTCTGTTATTGCTTTGAACATGCTTGACGTTGCGGAGAGCATGAGCCTAACCGTGAATGCAGTACAGCTCGCCATGCAGCTGAATGTGCCTGTGGTTAATATCAATGCAAGAACAGGAAAAGGAATTGACAAACTGAGAGAGGCTGTAAGCCAGGTTCACCACAATAAGGAAAAAGCGGCCCAAAGGTATTTCTACGAACCCAAGGAAAGTGAAGTCAGTCTGATAGGCGAGGTTAAAGAGATTTACGAGCTTGAAAATGACTATGTTGCATTGCAATATGTTTGTCAGCACGATAATTTTTCTTTCCTCGAACAGCCGGCCCGGACACGTTTGGACAAGCTGATTGAGAAGTATGGTTTCGATGAAAAGCATTTTCTGGCAACTGAGACAATCGCGCGCTACGAAAAGATCAAACCCATTGTTTCAAAAGCGGTTAAGTCAGCAGGGATCACAGAGCAACCTTACTGGACCCGAAAGCTGGACAGCATACTCCTGCATCCGTTTTGGGGCTACATTTCCTTCCTAGCTGTTCTGATCATCGTATTCCAGGCCATTTTCGCGTGGGCAACTTACCCCAGCGACTTGATTGATGCAGGTATTGCTCAGGTTATTGAATGGACAAAAGGAGTACTTCCCCCGGGTGTTTTAAATGACCTGATTACGGATGGTATCCTCGCCGGAATTGCGGGGATTGTTGTTTTCATTCCTCCGATTGCAATCCTTTTCGCATTGGTTTCCATCCTGGAAGAGTCGGGTTATATGGCGCGTGTCATGGTAATTATGGACAAATTAATGCGCCCGTTTGGCTTAAATGGTCGCAGTGTGGTGCCACTTATTTCAGGAGCTGCCTGCGCGGTACCTGCTATTATGACTACGAGGAGTATCAGCAGTAGATATGAGCGGCTGCTTACGATTTTGGTAACCCCATTGATGAGCTGTTCTGCGCGGTTGCCTATTTATACAATTTTAATCGCGCTGGTAGTCCCGTCCACAACTGTGCTGGGTTTTCTTAATTTACAAGGATTGGTTTTACTGGGTTTATATGCATTGGGTTTGATCGGTGCATTGTTTTCTGCCTGGCTGCTTTCGCTGTTTATTCCAAGAAAAGAGCCCGGCTATTTTATGCTGGAAATGCCTTCCTATAAGTTGCCGCGCTGGGGGCATGTGGGTTTTACCATGTACGATAGCGTCAAATCCTTTGTGCTGGAAGCCGGAAAGGTGATTATGGCAATTTCTATTATACTTTGGGTACTTTCCAATTATGGTCCGGGAGATAAAATGGAACTGGCAGAACAACAAACCGTACAGCAAATGCAGGCAGCGCCGCAGGAGCAGATTGATGCGGCAGTAGCTTCGGCAAGATTGGAGAATTCCTATGCCGGCCAGTTCGGACGCTTTATCGAGCCGGCAATCCGGCCACTAGGCTACGACTGGAAAATCGGCATTGCATTGCTGGCTTCCTTTGCAGCACGCGAAGTATTTGTGGGCACAATGGCGACTATATACAGTATTAGCGGAGATTCTGAGGATGTACCTACTGTGAAAGAGCGACTATTGCAGGAGAAAAATCCGGAGACTGGTGAGGCAACGTTTAGTCTGGCAGTATGTTTCTCATTGCTGATGTTCTACGTATTCGCAATGATGTGCATGAGTACGATCGCAGTAGTACAGCGCGAAACCCACGGTTGGAAATGGCCTTTGATCCAGCTGGCTTATCTAATGGTGCTGGCTTACGGATCGGCGTTTGTGGTTTATCAGATTTTGAGTTGAGCCTCCTCAACATCAGCATGCGTGATACGCTTTTTGCTACGGGATAGGTCAGCAATTATTGCAAGATCGAGTTCCAGAAGTAGACCAAAATCTTTCAAGGAAACATATTTGGGAACAGGCCGAACAAAAAAGGGTTTATGTGCTTCTGCAGTATAAATTCTTCTCTTTTGTACAGGCAACCCGTGTTCCGATAATTCTGACTTTCCCATCTCGTACTAAAAAATAAGAAGTTAAGACTCTTTTAAGTGGTGCCAAATGCAAAGCAACTAATGTGATATGCATTTAGACGTACTTACTTCAGATTGGTAACGCATTAATTATCTACCAACCCAAGCTCTCCACAACATCAGAAGCAATTAATGCACTTTGCCCTCGGTTAGCGGCGGCTTTGTCGCCGGCTAAACCGTGTTGGTATACTCCGAAAATAGCGGCTTCGTAAGGTTTGTATTTCTGTGCCAGCAAACTGAGGATTATTCCCGTCAATACATCGCCTGTTCCTCCTGTCGCCATTCCGGGGTTTCCGGTTGAGTTGAAATGCACTTCTCCATTTGGAAGAATAACCGCGGTGTTCGCCCCTTTCAGACAAATGATCACCTTGTGTTTTGCTGCAAATTCCCGACCAAGTTCAAGACGGTCAAATTCGTTTTCACTATCACCTGCCAGCCGCTGAAATTCTTTTGGGTGAGGGGTTAAAATCGTGTTCTCGGGTAGCTTGTCTAATAATTCGCGGTTCGAGGATAAAATGTTTAGCGCATCTGCATCTATTATTAATGGTATCCTGACTTCTTCAAGCAACCTTTCAAGGACATGAGCAATCTCACCTTCCTGTCCGACTCCCGGCCCGATTCCCACTGCCGAGTAGGAGCTAAGCTCAGGCAATTTGCTGATGTGATGCTGCGCCTCATCTGCTGAAACCATTGCCTCTGGAATGGATATCTGAATAATATCATAGCCGCAAAGCGGAGCATGCATCGTCAATAAGCCCACTCCCGAGCGCAGGCAGGCTTTTCCTGATAATACTGCCGCACCCATTTTACCAAAACTCCCGGCCAGCAGCAATGCGTGGCCGTAAGTACCTTTATGTGAAAATTTATTTCGTGGCTTAACGAGCAATTCAGCTGTCCGGCGATCGGTATAGAAGTATGGACTTGGAGCTTCATCAATGAATTGCTGATTTAACCCGATATCGACCACGTGCCACTCACCTGTAAAAGAGGCATTTTGCGGGAACAGAAATGAAAACTTGGGAAGTTGAAACGTAACCGTAAAATCCGGCTGGACAATAACATCTTCTTTTGCATTCGACTTGTCTGTGTAAAGTCCGCTGGCTATGTCAACAGATACAACTCTGTTGGGCAACGCATTCATCTTTGAGATAACCTCTGCCAAAAGACCATCAACCGGCCGAGATAAGCCCGACCCAAGTAATGCATCAATGCAAACTACCTGAGGTGAATTTGTAGGAAAGTCGGAAATTGATTCCATGTAAACCGGCGTAAGCTGATCCTGCAAACGGACCAGATTGGCCTGAAAATCTTCTGAACTTTTATCCGTGTATTCAACAATAGCAACCTGCACATCGTAGCTGCGCTGGCTGAGCAACCTCGCAATTGCTAGTCCGTCCCCGCCATTGTTCCCTTTTCCGCAGAAAATGCAAACGGGCCTTGTATTTACATATTGATTACAAAACCAGCTGACGAAAGCTGCCGACGCACGTTCCATTAAATCTAGGGAGGAAATGGGTTCGTTTTCAATTGTGTATCTATCCAGGTTCCGGATTTGTTCTGCATTTAATATTTTCATGCGCTTTATAATGAATGAGGTAAGTATCTGTTCCAAATCTTCATACCAGCTGCTTTGGGCGATTGTTTTATGCCAATAATTGCGATAAGTGCTTTCAGATAAGCGAAAATAATCTTAGATTTGCACGCATTTTCGCAAAAGCTGTTTTGAATGAAGGGGCGTCACCCCGTCCGCTGGGAACAAGCTATCACTTAAATCTATAAAAGCATTCGTCATGAGCGAACTTATTAAACTCGTAGAAGCTACGATTGAAAATCGTAAATCCGAGTACCCTGATTTTTCATCAGGCGACACAATCAACGTACACGTTAAGATTCGTGAAGGTAACAAAGAGCGTATCCAGCAGTTCCAGGGTACCGTTATGCAACGTCGTAATCTTAGCTCAAGTGGCGAAACTTTTACAGTACGTAAAATCTCAAACGGCATAGGTGTTGAACGTGTTTTCCCAATTCTTTCACCAAGTATCGCGAAAATCGAATTGATCCGCCGCGGTAAGGTGCGTCGTTCACGTTTGTTCTATCTACGTGGCCGTCAGGGTAAAGCAGCTCGCATTAAGGAGCTTAAAGCGACTAAATAAAGTCCCTCTCAAAATTTTAAAACCCTGCAAGTGATTTTTTCTTGCAGGGTTTTGTTGTTTTGTACAAATCCGCCAATTCAAACAGCACTTTACAATGACAATCGAATTCTTCAAATACCAGGGCACGGGAAATGATTTCGTGATGATCGACGACAGGAACCAGCAATTTCCGGTTTCGAAAGAACTCATTGCCTCAATATGCCACAGAAGGTTCGGTGTAGGTGCTGACGGACTGATCCTGCTTCAAAACGACGAAGCGTACGATTTCAGAATGGTGTATTTCAATGCAGACGGTGGAGAAGGCAGCATGTGCGGCAATGGCGGACGTTGCGTTGTCCAGTTTGCCAGCGACCTGGGTGTTTTCTCTAAAAAAACGCGGTTTATAGCTGTTGACGGCGAGCACGAAGCCACGATCAGCGGCGACATCATTACATTAAAAATGTCGGGAGTGAAAGATTTGGAGCGATACGATGAATTCGACTTTATGAATACCGGCTCGCCGCATTATGTTACTTACGTGGATGATGTAAATGAAGCAGATGTTGTAGGTATCGGAAGCGAGATCCGTTATGGTACGGTTTATGGGCCAAAAGGCGGCACAAACGTCAACTTCGTTGAGATAATAGAAGAAAATCACCTGAGCGTAAGAACCTATGAGCGAGGTGTAGAGGATGAAACGTTCAGCTGCGGCACGGGCGTCACTGCCTGTGCATTATCTGCCCATTTGAGAAAAGGCTGGGGAAGTCCGATCAAAGTGGAAACAATCGGCGGTACGCTGCAAGTCGCATTTTCCAAAACCAATAGCGGCGAATTCAGCGATATTTATCTGATTGGCCCGGCGGTAAAGGTTTTCAGCGGTACATTGACTGTATAGATAAATTTTGCAAGTTCCGGCGGCCTAACTTTCAAGAATGCCGCCTTTTACATGGAAAATGGTCTTTTCAGACCATTCAGATACCCGGCAGTAGTCCATCGCAGCTACCTTACTGCGAACGCCGTTGGTGCAGATCACAATAATAGGATCATAGTTGGCCAGCAGCTGCCTCTTTTCCCTGATATCAGCGAGCGGGATGTTGATCCCGCCTTCATTAAATTCTTCAAATTCCCATTGCTCCCGCACGTCAACAAGCACTGAACCTGGCTTTTTAGTCAAATCCAGTGCCTGCGACAAGCTGATATCTGAGTAACTCTTACGCATTTACCTCGTTACAGCAAAAGGATGGTTGTTTTCAACCGGGATGTTCTTGGCGATCAGCTTGTGAATGTCGCGGAGAAAAAGCTTTTCTTCTTTGTCACAAAATGAGATAGCAATTCCTTTTGCTCCCGCCCGACCTGTCCGACCGATCCTGTGAACATAAGTTTCCGGGATATTCGGGATTTCATAATTAATTACGTGGGTAAGATCATCCACGTCAATTCCGCGGGCTGCGATATCAGTTGCCACTAAAACACGGGTAGTCTGGCTCTTGAAGTTTTTCAATGCATTTTGACGTGCATTCTGAGACTTATTACCGTGGATAGCCTCGGAAGTAACACCCGCTTTTCGCAAAACCTTCACCACTTTATCAGCGCCGTGTTTGGTACGGGTAAAAACCAATGCAGTTGAAATAGACTGATCTTGCAAAATGTGCAGCAGCAACGAATTCTTATCGGATTTATCTACAAAGAAAACAGACTGCCTGATCGTATCAGCTGTGGATGAAACCGGGGTAACTTCCACTTTGACCGGATTGTTCAAAATTGTTCCCGCAAGCTGCACAATCGCCGCCGGCATGGTAGCCGAGAAGAAAAGTGACTGCCTTTTAGCCGGCAATAATTTGATAACTTTTTTGACATCATGCACAAAACCCATATCCAGCATCCGGTCTGCCTCATCCAAAACGAAAAATTCCAGCTGGTTAAGTTTGATAAAGCCCTGTGTGATCAGGTCGAGTAACCGGCCTGGCGTCGCCACCAGGATATCCACTCCTCTTCTTAATGCATCGGTCTGTGGCTTCTGTCCCACACCACCGAATATCACTGTATGTTTTATCCCGGTATGGCGGCCGTAAGCTGCGAAACTCTCGCCGATTTGTATCGCCAATTCCCTTGTTGGTGTTAATATCAATGCGCGGATCCGCTGCCGCTCAGTATTGCCAAGAGGCTTGTTGTAAAGCAGTTGCAACATAGGTATTGCGAAAGCAGCCGTTTTTCCTGTACCGGTCTGCGCGCAGCCGAGCAGGTCTTTCTGGTCTAAAATAATCGGGATCGCTTTGGCCTGAATAGGGGTGGGGGTAGTGTATCCTTCTTCTTGGAGAGCCTTCGTGATAGGCTCAATGAGTGTTAATTCCTGAAATGTCATTTGTTTTATTTAGCGGCTGTTTCAGATATTGATTTTCAGCCAGATTTCATTGTGGCCAGGGGCCGAACGTATAACAGCAGTTACCTTTTTAACGTTCATGAAAAAATAACGCATGATTGTCTGCTCTTTTCATAAATTTAGCTAATTCTCATCAACCATATGTAGCCATGATCAAAAACAGTACTTTCACATTCCTGCTCTCCCTCTTGTTTTTCGCCGCACAGGCGCAGGATATCATTGTCAGGAAAAATGGTAAAACAATCGAAGGAAAGGTAACCGAGGTGGGCGTCGACCGCATTACTTACAAGATCAACAAGGAAGAAAGCAGCGCCAATTTTGTAATTCTCAAAAGGGAGGTTTTACGCATTGAATTTGAAAATGGACAAACTGTTTTCATGACCGACCGGATTGATGGTGGCCGCGCCAAAACCGTCATAGAGCGTGAAAGTGAGGATTTCGGTGCTAACCTGATCAACATTTCTCCATTCAAAGCACTGGACAGCGGTCCCGGCTTTGGCATCAGCTATGAGCGTATAGTGGACAAATCGGGCCATTTCGGAATCATTCTTCCGCTGACCGTCACCATTCCTGGAACTTCCACCTACATCTTTGACGTGTCAGATAATAATGGATCTTACATGCTCTATTTTTCCCCCGGTTTAAAGATTTACCCGTTCGGGCAGCGAAAGGTCACCTACGCCGTAGGTCCGAACTTCTTCTTTGGGAAAGGCGAAAGGTGGAATAACTCATCGATCTATGATCCAAACACGGGCGGGTATATTTCAAATGGGCAAAACACGGACTGGGTGAGAATGGGCTTGCTGGTCAACAACTACATTAATTTTCAGGTTACGCCCAAATTTCAGATCAGCCTGAACGGTGGATTGGGTTCCAGGTATGTGGATCGGGAAAAGTACATTTCAACTACCACGGTGACCCGTGGCTTGCAGGTAACGGGCGAATTCAATTTCAGTCTCGGTTTCAGGTTCTGATCCCGCAACTCTTATTTAACAACTCTGAAAACGGGATACCGCAGATACTCTTTCTCACGGTACACCGATTGATCATAGATAAAGTCGAGCTGTGCGTTTGCATTCTTTGCAAACTCCGGTTCGGCTTTCTTTTTTGCTTCCAGCTTTTGTTTCAGCTCCGGTGATTTGGAAAGAAGCCCCGCCGCCAGATCTTCAAAAACATAATCGGAATAATGCTCCTTTGCCTGTAAGATCGTATCAAAAAAATTCCATTTGAAAAAAGAGTCCACCGCTTTCGGCTCCAATGTTTCTACAATATAGCGATTGGTCCATTGGTTGACGGGTACATACCAGTCCCCTTTTTTGAAAGTAAGCCTTTGTTTTTCAGTCCTCACCTTGACGCTGGTGTGCCAGTAGTGTCCCTCAAACGGCGACTTTGGTGATTCCACATCTTCTATATAGTAGGTTTCAACATCCAATTCTATATCCTTTTCAAGCTGCTGCATTGATACCTGATTGAGTTTTAGCAACGCAACTACATGATGCCAGCCTTGCGGAATCACGTATGCATTTGGTTTCGTGACTTCATCCAATGGGACGTAGGTATCATAGAAAGGGATTGTTTTGGTAAATGGTTTTGTACGGTCATAATGAAGCCGCTGGGCTCCGGTCACCTCGCTTTTGATATACTCAGGTTCGTACCCTTTGAATTCGATAGGCGTATTTTTCGCCTTATCCACCTGCCAGGTAATCGCAAATCGCTCCTGCGTTTTCACCGATTCTTTTGTTTCCTGACGTAATCTCAAAAGCTTGCTCCTGTTAGCGGCCAGGAATTTCAGGTTACCATGCAGATAAGCATAAGTTGCCTTCACACGTTTATCGTACGGTTTGAGCATGTGCGTTTCTGTCATCACACCGATCGTGTGAAACAATGCCGCATATCCGGTAGAGTATCGCGGCCAGTCGGGAAACTGAACAAATCCTTTGTCGGGCGTTTGTCCCCAGGCATTTACATAAGGTGTTGCTTCAAAACCTGCCTCTTTCAAATGTTTGTACATATAAGGCAGAAAAACATCATTGTTGAAATCGCCGAGTGGCCCACCCAGCTTGTCTTTCTGCGCATAATCGAGCGTCATCACATATTGGTAATCTGCTCCATTGCTCACGTGTGTATCTGCAAAAAGATCAGGGTCGAGCTCATGGAAAATCGCCGCAAAGCTGCGCGCATTGCGTGTATCGCTTTTGATAAAATCCCGGTTCAAATCATAATTTCGCGCATTTCCCCTGAAACCATATTCCTCCGGACCTTCCTGGTTGACGCGCGTGGTACTGTTCCGGTTCAATGCGCCGCCAATGTTATAGAATGGAATAATCGCAAGTACCACGCTATCCATTTCCGGGTACTTGGCTGGACTGGTCAGGATATCCCTGAGCAGCATCATGGAAGCGTCCACGCCGTCGGATTCTCCCGGGTGAATCGCATTGTTGACGAACAAAATCGCCTTGCGCTGCGCTTTCAGCTTCTTGATATCAAAGACCTTGTTTCTCGAATACAAAACCAGGTGCAGTGGCCAGCCACTATCGGTCAAGCCTTTTTCCGTTATCTGAACCTGCGGAAAGTTCTTAGCGAGCAATTTGTAAAACGCGATACCTTCTTCGTAAGTCGGGGTTTGCTTGCCGCCGCTTGTTTCAAAACGCGTTTGGTACTGGGCATTCGCAAAAAGTTGGGTAAGAAGCAGGAGTGAAATCAGCAGGATGCGCATTGGATATTCGGGGAAAACGGATTTAGTATTTATATCTTTCTATCAGGTACAGATAAGGTGCTGTCAGGTGATGGACAAAAATTTCCTTTTCAGAATCGGGGAAATTACGGTAATACGCTTCGTCTGGCAGTAACGTGATCGTCGGACCAATGCGAACGTAGTTACTCGTATTGGCATAAATCGGCGGTACAAATTCGGGCAATACTTTTTTGACCGATTTGGATGCATAGTTACCGAGGTACTTTATATAATTCCTTCTCGCCTTCATACTGGGATTACGCATTTTCTTATAAGCATGCTTCATTGCGACGCGTGCGATCAGCTTTTGCTTTTTGACGATCCCATCAATGTTTTTGAATGGGTTGGTTTCATTGAAATCGTTCAGCGTTTGCACGGAAAACGGAACTTCGGGAATCCAGTCAGCTGCATTCACTACGTTGTAACCCCAGCCTCCGTCGATCAGGTGCTCATATTCGTAGCCAAAAAAGGTATTTCCCACTTTCGGAGCTGCACTGCAATAGGTTTTGAACCTGATATCCTTTGCCAGCTTTCCCGCGCTCTGAAGTGAGTACAAATGGGCAGTGAGCAGGTACGCAATTGCGCCGCCCTGGCTGTGCCCCATGATCAGGAACTCACGCGTTCCCGCCTGGTACATAGAATCTACTTTCGGGAGGATATCCCTTGCCAGGAATGCAGTCCCAACCAGCCAGCCGATGTGCACAGCAGCTTTGGGGTGATCGGCCAGGCGATAGGGAAAAGTAAATGTGCCGGAAAGCTTCAATTCTCCCCTGGCTGGCACCATTGCCGCATAAAAGTTTTCGAGCCAGCCTACCGGGTTCAGCGTAGTACCCCGCACATTGATCGCCGCAACCCGGTCATTTTTCTTCCATAAACCCCATTTGTTATCAAGACCTACAATGGGAGACCGGTAAACGGGCTGGTAATGCGCCGGCGGTGGAACAACTATTTTGGGACGTGCCGTATCGGTTTTGGTTGAATCATACAGGAGCACGTGCATTTGGAAGAGTTCCGTGTATTCCGCCTTATCAAATCCGGGCCGTAATTGATCCTGCGCTGAGACATAATCCGATATAAAGGCAAGCGCAAATGCCGCCAGCATTCTGCACAAGTACATTTTCGAGAAAATATGCGGGAAGAAGAGCTTTTCCATGAAGATAGTTACAGGTGAACGTGGCCGACAAATCGCAATTCTAAATGTAGGAAAGAATCAGATTAAAATGCTGAAAAGCGTTGCAGGCATTCCCGGAAACGGGCAAAGTCCATCCATTAAGGAACATTAGAATACCCTTAGAATTGCTTCCGTGAAACCGACCTGAACAGAATACTTTCATTCGTATTCCCTATTTTTGACTAGTCTAAAAATTTTTTTATGGAGCTGTATTACTCGTTTTCTGCCTTAATTGTCCTTTCTGCTGTCTTTTCCTACATCAATGCGAGGTTCCTGAAATTGCCCGCGTCGATTGGTGTTATGGTGATCGCACTGATCGTTTCAATGGGTCTGATTGCGACTGACAGCCTCTTTCCAAGAACGTTTTTGCGAATCTCTACATTGATCGCGAGTGTGGATCTTACCGAGATCCTGATGGGCGCAATGCTGAATTTCCTCCTTTTCGCGGGTGCAATTCACGTGCACCTGGAAGATCTGAAAGAGCAGCGGCTTCCCGTAGTTGTTTTCTCGACCATCAGTGTTGTGATCTCTACTTTTGTGATCGGTTTCCTGATGTTCAACCTGCTGCCGCTCACAGGTATTCACATTCCATTGATCCAGTGCCTTGTTTTCGGCGCATTGATTTCTCCTACTGATCCCATTGCAGTGCTGGGCATTTTGAAGCAGGCCGGCGTGCCCAAGTCACTTGAAACGAAAATTGCCGGAGAGTCGCTCTTCAATGACGGCGTCGCGGTGGTGGTTTTCATTCTAATGCTGGCGATTGCCCGGGGAGAAGAGGTAAATACTTCTTTCAGCGGAATTTCCCTGCTGTTGATCAAGGAAGCGCTGGGCGGAATTGTGCTTGGGTTGTTGCTTGGCTTTGTCGGCTCGCAAATGATCTATCGGGTGGATGGATATAACGTACACGTTCTAATTACACTTGCGATTGTAATGGGCGGGCACCTTGCGGCGCAGGCAATGCACATGTCCGGGCCGCTTGCCATGGTGGCGGCGGGTCTTGTGGTAGGTAATTACGGTAAAAATCTGGGTGGCGTTTCGGAGACGGAACGTGACTATATCGATAAATTCTGGGAGCTTATCGATGAAATATTAAATGCGATTTTGTTCCTGATCATCGGTTTTGAGCTCTTGCTTATTCCTGATCTAAAGCAATATGGCTGGGCAGGTGTTATAGCAATTGTAGTTGTACTTTTCGCGCGGTTTATCTCCATTTACATTCCCGTGCGGCTCATTCCGTTCCGGACCCGGTTTGGCAAGAAATCTATCACCATCCTGGTTTGGGGAGGTTTGCGGGGCGGGGTTTCCATTGCGCTCGCTTTATCTATTGATAGCGGATTAAGCAAGGATATCCTCCTTGCGATCACTTATTTCGTGGTACTGTTCTCGATTATCGTGCAGGGATTGACAGTGGGCAAGCTGACAGCCAGGATGAGCAATGCAGAAGACTTTGCGAATTCAGAGAACAGGTGATTTGGCAGAGACCATTCTGTTGATCTCTGCATTTACTTTGTTGAGCCACAAGTATTGTCCGGCGCAGGTCCAGTGCGAATCGCCTTTAAGGTAGGAGCTGCGCCCCATTCTCCGGAAATCTGCAAGTACGTCGATCGTCGGCATATTCAGTTTCGGGTGAGTGTAAAGGCGTTCGATCAGATGATTGTAAATGCCGTAATCAGGATTTAGTACTGAAACTTTATTAGGTATCACAGATAAGAAAACATGCTCGAACCCAATGGATTCGGCAAACTTCCTGCTTTCATTCAGGTTAAGTACCATCGTATCGATCTCACCATTGCTTACTTCCTTGAAAGACGAGGTTACGCCGGCGGTGTCGGTATCCATATAAAAAACCATATCCTGGTTATTGTTCACCATTGTCACGGATTCATTCACACGATCAAAAAAATGGTGCTGAAAATCCGCTCTCCATTCCTTGACACGAAGGAAGAAATCATTTTGGAATAAAACGGCGTCTAATCTGTCGCGGGTGTAGGTCGCATTGAAAGCATCGTCAAGCCGGTTCATAAACTGCGGCGGTGCCACCTCCGTCCTGAAAGTTGCAGTATCCGGGATCAGCACCTGAATGGGGCTGACCATTTTCTGGCGAAAATGCCGCTCTACCGACTCTAAAAGCAGGATGTTAGTCTCTGTAGTATCCAATTTAACATGCAGGAAATCAGACCAATGGACATAGGTATATGCATCCACAGAAAAATCCTTCAAGCCCACACGCTGCGCTTCGGTAAAGCTGTCGCCAATGATATACAGGTGAACTTTGCGCGTTCCCGGCGCTTTGGCAGGCGGCGCGTAGTCAGTGCAGGTGCGCCTGGGGTCTTTGAAATCTGAAAGGTTCGATAGCCTGTAAAGGTCGCCGTATTGGTAACCATCGTTGATGAGCTTCCATTCTCCCACCTTCGTAAGCAGATACTGACTTTGCCCGATCGCAAAAACGACAGAGCCAAGGATCAACAACAAGTATTTCAGAATCTTCATTTAACTATCGCAATTTGACAGACCAAACCTGGATCTTTTTCTCTGATCTGCTGAAAATTAACAATTTGTAGTAACCCGGCTGGTACGTGAGCTGCACCGGCATTTCGGATGGAATAGCTTTGTCGCCCAAACGTTTGCCACTCATATCAAAAACGGTGGTATACCCTCCCGACTTAATGCTGATAAAACGGTTATCTACCCCAAAGAAATGGTACTGAATAACCGGATTTGGAAGGATATCCTTGATCTCAAACAGCTCTTTTCCGTCTTTGTTAATGATCGCAGTCTTTGAATTAACAGATCTCACCAATATCCAGTCGAGGGAATTCCGGTCAAACAAGGTCCTGAAAGAAGAACCTGGCTCGGGCCGCAGCAATTGTTTTCTGGAAGTGATTTTGCCTTCCATATTGATCCTCACCAGCTCGCCGGATACACTTACGCCCACGAGCTCCGGCTGACCTGTTCCTGGATCCTGCGTCCAGGTGAATGCACTCGCAGTTCGTGTAAGGATATCAACCGGGAAACCTTGCCTCACGCTGCCGTTTTCTTTCAGCAGGTAAATCTTCCCATTTTTCTGCGTGACAATAAAGCCTTTGTTGCCGATCTGATTCAATGCAATTACCGGACTTTGAATATTCTCAAACCGCACAGAACTGTTCAGCCTTTTTACCGGCTTGGTCACGCTCTCCCAAATGAAAAGTTCTTCCGAAGTAGTTTTGATGATAAACCGATTGCTGCCTTCGTCGCCTCCGTCAATGGAATACAATGCATTGATATCGGCGGAAGAGGGGAGTATACCGGTGAATGTAGATACCACGGTGGAGTCGTCTTCATCCAGCGCATAAATCGTTTTTGCAGTGGCAAAAATGCGTTGCTGCCTGCCGATATTTAAAAAGTCAACCTTGTAGGAAGCAGTCACAATCGGTCCATCCAATTTGGCGATCACTTCCGTCTTGCCTTCTCTCAGGTTATTGGTCCTTAAAAGATTTCGGCTTTTATCCGTCAGCAGAATCTCTGAACTTCCGTCAATCGGGTTCTGTAATGCGGTGAGCTCGGTATCGAAGAGATCTGGCCATTCAATATCGATATTGAGGAAAGTGCGGTTAAGTACTTTGCTGGCTGTCTGCCGTTTTTTAGGTGTAAATGTAATCTCCGGAAACGCCTCGCCCTTTGCATAGCGGCATTGAAACGACACCGATTCCATTTTCGAGATCAGGTCCGAGTATTTGGTAAATCCTTCATTTCCCGCCCTCGTTTGTGCCTTTCTCAGATTTACGATGACCGAAAGCTGGGCTTCTACATTTGTCTTGGTTAACACGCTGTCGTACTCAGGAGATTGTTTCCAGGTGATCTGGTTTTCGTAATCGACAATGTAATTCTGTAAAACCTGTGAATTGTTGCTGATCACGAGATAAGGCGCCACGTAAGTGAAATAGCTGCGTGGAAAGCCCGAGAACATTGGTCCGTATAGCCCGGAAGGTAGCTCAGGAATTGGCACTGAATAAATGTCATAACCCTGGTACTGGTCTACCGACGCATTCGTTTCGGAATTCGACAGCCGCGCAAGTTTTTGTAAAACCGGCCGCACCTTGTCGTAATTCGAAAACTCTGCGAGCAGGATTTTCCCGTCACTAATACTGTTATTTTCTTCCAGCTGACACAAGATCAGCTCGGAGCCGAGATTATTGATCAGCAGATTGCTTTCGGAAGAGATATAGTAGTTCAGCTTATCCCAGGAAGGCGATTTATATTTTTTATGCCATTTCGTAAACTCTTTTTGAAATGCGCTTTTATCCGCCGCAGCTGAGCGGTATAAAAATGAAGTTTGCTGCGAAATGTGCTTGTGGCCGGCAAATGGCATTCCCGGAATATCCTTTAAAATATTCGCCATATAGTAATCCGGCGCATCGCTGCCCAGCGATTTTAATGTCAGGTTGCCTTTTTTACCAATCTTTGATTCTATATGAAAATCCTGGTAAGTCGGAAAATTCCGGGCGAATTCCGTGTATATACCAATCGCATTGTCCGGAGAAACAACTGATTTCCAGGCATCGTTGCGAAGGTAAATGCTGGTACCATACTCGGAATCATCGATATTGGAAAACCTGGAACGGAGTCGGAAAGATTGAATGCTAAGGGAAGAAGCGCGCATTGCATCTTCAATCAGGTCGCCGTAGTAGCTCACGATTAAAAGATTGTCTTCAACCAGGTAGGAGAATAGCGGCCGCGAATTGCGGTCGATAATGTCAGTAATGCGGTGATTCTGGAAGTTGTGGTGCAGTGCCCGGATATTGGCATTCTGCGGACTGGATAGCCACTGCTCTTCCTCGGAAGTAACAGGAATATACATCAAAACACCCCATTCAGTTGCCGTACGTGGGTGGTAGGAATAGGAAACAGCTTTTGATTTCAAAAAGTTATAAAGCCGCTTTTTATCCGTGGTAAGCAGGTTAAGCAAAGAAAGGTTATCGCTCGCAACATCGAGCAGCGGCAGCCTTTTTAAATCAAGACCTGCCTCCGTAGCCAAATAGGTGGAATCCTGCAAATGCTCACTGGTAATCACCACCACTGCATTGGAGGGAATAAACTTCCAGGCAGCCGTGGATCCACGTGTCCACTTATATAAGAAATATCCTGCCGACGCTATAATAACAATCAACAGGACAATGAAAATGCTCTTTTTTGACACAGCTTATTTTTTAAGCACGTATCGCTCTGACCTTCTTATTGAGTTCAAGACGAAAACGCAGCAGTTCCTTGAAGCTTCGTATACAAACCTTCCACAAGTTCCATTTCACGATTGATACGGTTCCGGTTTCACGGTCTTTATGCGTAATAGGTATGTCAAACAGTTCTTGTCCGGACTTTTTGGCCATAACCGAAAGGAAAATATTGGGTGCAAACGGTTCCGGATTTGGAAGCTGGTTCATCAACTTTTGAAGAAAGCTCCCTTTGATCAAACGGAATGGAATGTTACTGTCCATAATATATGTACCGTAAACTAGGGAGATCGTGCTGCGCAGGAACTTGGTGATGAATAAACGCACACCTGCATCGTGCCTTACTTCACGATAGCCCAGAATGAACTGTGAACGATCACGCTTTTCCCACAATTTATAGAAGTCACTTGAAACGAACTGGTCGTCGCTGTCAGTCTGAAATACATATTCCGAATTGAGTTCCAATGCCTTGCGGTATCCATTTACAACTGCATTACCGTGACCGCCATTCTTTTGATTGATGACCGTCAGATTGGAAACTTCTTTTTCCAGTTTATCCAAAAGCACTTTTGTATTGTCCTTGGAACCGTCGTTGATGACAATGAGGGTTGTATTATCGTTTGGAAAAGTTTGTTTCAGGAAGTCTGTCCAATTATAAACTACTTTTTCTATACAATCCTGTTCATTGTACGCGGGCATCACTATACTTAGACGGTATGACATGCAGAATTTTATTTGGTATGGTTACGCGAAATTAATAAATAAAGGCTGGAACCTTGATATGTCAAATGATTAATTACTTAGCGTACTTATCCTTTAACGCATTGATAGGCTTTTCAAAGAAATGCCATGAAAAAGATGCCACGGCTACCGTAAGTGCCATAACCACAAAGGCTTCAAAGGCCACAGAGCCTTTAAGATCAGGTACATACTCGTAAATTTTCCTGAAAAGACGCACGGTAGGGTGCATAGGTCCACTGTGAAAATGATTATACACAAAGTTGTGGTAGAGATACAAACCATAACTGATTTTACCCAGGTATATGATCACCGGGTTTTCGAGGAAGGCCGCCATGATCCCTCCGTAGCCCATAATTGCCCGGCCGATCAGGAAAAAGCCGAAGAGGGATGATACCGTTCTGTCAAAGACGACGAACGAAATGTTGAACCTGTTTTCAAAGGTTTTTGACCATGTTTGCAACAATACCCAGCCCAGAAAAGCCAGCCAGACCGGCCAGGATTTGCTGAAAAGCTTCTCGAAAGAACCCGTTTTATAAACCTGCAACCAGGCCATTAATCCACCCAATGCAAATGAATCCAGACAAGCCGGTGTACTCACATACGTTACAATCCAGTCGTCGATTCCAAAGTCAGGATTTGCGTAGTAATAGTATAATCTGAATGCGATGCTGAGTGCACCCATGATCCCGAGCACGGGAACCAGTTTGTTTCTGGGTATAAAAAAGATCAGGAATGGAAAAATGAGATATACCTGCTCCTCTACCGCCAGTGACCATAAATGGTCCATGGAGCCCATCCAGCTTTTGTAGGTCGCCATGTAAATATTAGTACCGTACAAAGCCAGCCAGCCCAGCTTTTCACGGGTAGGAGGCACATTGAATATGTATAGTAATAAAATAACAAGGTAGTAAACCGGGAATATCCGGATAGTCCTGCGAACCAGGAACTTGCCCAGGTATTTTTTAAAACCGCCCTCTGTACCGTAATTCTTATCCTTGCTTTTTAAAAGTATGCGGGAAATCAGGAAGCCGCTGAGTACGAAAAAGATAGTGACTCCTGTTGCGCCCACGGGAATTGTATTCACCTCTACGAAAAGGTGCTCTATCAGCACAAGCGCAATCGCGATAAAGCGGATCCCGTCCAGTTGAATAATATGTCCTGATGAATTCGTGCGCATGTTTACCAGTTTACCCTGACCTTGTTGGCTTTGATCGGATTGATCGTGATTTTTTCGTCTTTGAAAAGTATACCGGTATTATCCCCGTCCTGACGGATCAATGCAACATTATACACCCCTTTTTCGAGCGGCTCAGTAAGTGGGATATCGGCGTAAAAACCTTTTGAAAAGTAGTATTGCTTTAAAAACAGCTCTTTGCGGCTCTTATTGCGCGTCCGGTTTGCAGGAAAGATATAATATCTGTCTTTGGAGCTGAGCAGCACATAAACACCGCTGTCCTGTAAACGCTGACTACTAAAAAGGTTGTTTTCCACCAGCAGCGACTTTTCACCTTTCTTGAATGTGGTATTGTCAAACAACTCCACCATTCCGCGTGATCCGCCGGCGTAGTTCTGCCTGTCTGCAATGCGGATAAGGGAAAGCCATTTATCGTAAATGACAGGTGTTTTCTCAACTATATTGGCCGCAAAGGAAGTGTCGGCAGGATATTGTAAAGACTTGTCCGTAAACGTGGAATTGAATTGTGCAGTCACGAGCATTTTACGAAGATTGTAGGCATCTACAAGGTGGTAGTGATAGCTGAACACATTGAAAACCACAGCGAGAAAGACAATCGCAGTAATGTACGGAGTCAGGAAGGAACCCCTGATCGGTATCACTACGTAGAGGTAAGCTACGAGCAGCAGCAGGACCGAGTAGATCTTGTAGCGACTTGTAACCAGTGTTTCGATGCCGAATCCGGCGCGGGAATAAACAACAATCAATGCGGTTCCGAGAATGAACAACACAGTTCCCAAGCAGAACAAGTCGGTTATTTTTTCAAACTTATTCGCGTATTTGTTTCTGACAATCCTGAAAAGTGTCGTTGAAAGGATTGAAACAGCAACGAAGAACAGGACAATACCCAGGAAAAAGCAAACCTTGAAATGGTCGAGCACGGGGAACGATTCTGCAAATGAGCCGAGGAAGGACATATAACCTTTGATCAGCTGAAAAACGCCAGCCCGCGTAACCGGGTTATTATCGAACTTTTCGTAAGTCGAAAAATAGCCGAATACAGCGGCAGCACTCCATAGGACCCAGATTGCAAAACGTTTCCGGTCACCTGATAAAAACAAGAGCAGTGCGCCCAGTGGTAACACGAGGAGCCCATTTCCGCTCGTAAGCATGGTGAGTACCGCAAGAAATAGTGAGGCGACAAATGGGAGTGTTTTGGGCTTTACACAAAGAAACATTGTCCAGAGTGTCAATGTGACAACTCCGAAATTCTGGACTGCCGACATTCCCCAATACATATTCTCCCAAAATGCAAGGGTAAGCCACAAAAAGGGGACAGGCAGTAATGCGAAAAGTGGCTTTTTGTTCTTTTTCAACAACTCAAACCAAAGCGGGATTACGCCAATGAGCAACAGATTTCCGCAAATCATCAGGTGCTTGTAATTCAGCGACCCGAATAGCCAGAAATCCAGCCACGCGAAAATGCGGGTAAGGACGATCCTGTGCTCGTTATGCTGCCGCAAGAGCGCACGAAGCTCGCCTTTCCAGTCAGCTGCCTGGCTGTACTCAATGATAAATGCCTTGAAAGCGTGGTCGTCCCACTTGGGGATATTAATAGCGTAGTAGTTCCAGACCGTAAAATAAATCAGGACCGGTAGCAAAAGGATCAGGCTCAGAATGACCGTTAAAGCCTTTTTTGTCATGCCGGTATGAGTAATTGATTTAAATGCGTGAAAATGGAATCAGGATCTAGGCCCGATTGCTTCTGGTGGTAGGTCTGACTTCCATAGCGGCTATTGGGGTATCCTTCGGCTTTCAGACTTTTGAACCCGCGTGGAACAATACCGTTTTCCAGTAATTGAACTGAAAGCTGCTGTGCGAGTCCGCCCGTGCTGATATGTTCCTCGGCTACCAGGATAGCCGGGGCGTTTTTGATCAGCTCAACAAGGTCGTTTTCGATTGTCAATGGAAAATGCAGGGCAGTAACTACGTTCACTTTTGCCGCAAGTTCGGAAGATAAGGAAAGAGCTGCGAGCACATTGTTGGCAATCGGTCCCAGTGCGAAAACTGTGATATCTGCGTTTTCCGGCCTGTGAATGATCTTGAAAGAACCGGTTTCAATGCTGTTCACCGGTGTTGTTTTGCCGGCACCGAGGCGCAGGTAAGCCGGGCGACTGTCGGCAGCAATTTGTCGTACAACTGCTTCCACTTCATCAGAGAATGCAGGTACCCACACATTTGCATTTTGCTGTCCGCTGAGGCAGGCCAGATCTTCAATGGTATGGTGGCTGCTGCCCATGATTCCGTAGCCGTAACCACCTCCGTTACCCACAAGGAAAACAGGTAAATTGTTGAAACATACATCGTTTCTGAACTGTTCGAGGCAGCGGTAAACGATGAATGGAGCAATGCTGTAACAAAAAACTTTATAGCCTTTATGTGCGAAACCAGCGGCAACGCCAACCATATTCTGCTCGGCTACACCCGCATTGATAAATCGCTTGCCCAATTTCGCCTGCAAGTTTTCCAATGCATTATAGCCCAGGTCACCTGTAATGAAAACGATAGAATCGTCCTCCATTGCAAGCTGTTCCATGGCATTTGAAAATTCTTTTCTCATTGTTGTATGAAGCTTACTTCCTTAACTGCTTTACCAATGCGCGAATCTCTTCTGCTGTTTTGTAAGATTTAGGGCCGCGTCTGATCCTGGTGCGAATGTATTTGGGACGTTTCTTGGTTTCTTCAAAGATCTTGGTAATGTATTCTCCCAAAAACGAAATTCCCAGTATTGTTAATCCACCGAAAAAAACAATTAATACTATGACAGTACTTATACCCTGCGGGGTGTTTGGGAAGAAAAATAATTTGGCAAGGATTTGCCAGATAATTCCTAAAATCGACAATCCCGTCAATGCAAAGCCTGCGTAACTCATTAATTCAAGTGGCGCAAAACTGAATGAGAAAATCGCCTTTTTTGCCCACCAGATATTTTTTGTCCAGTTATTGGTCGATACGCCGAACATCCGCTCAGGTCTCACATAAGGTACGCCGGTTTGCTTGAAACCGACCCACGCCCGGAGTCCTCTCAAAAATTG
>NZ_JBHYGF010000245.1:0-6558 GCF_051859145.1 Dyadobacter sp. | reverse complement strand
AATCTGGCTACAATTCGCCCTGATTTGGCTACAAACGACGCTCTGCATCACCCGAAATTTGCTTTCTCAAATATAAAGCAGATACAAAAATGCAAGCACAGGAAAGTAAAGTAGCACTGGTTACCGGTGCCAATCAGGGAGTGGGATTTCAGGTTGCCAAAGCCCTCGCAGAGAACGGCTATATCGTTTATGTCGGCTCACGTAATCTGCAAAACGGCCTCGCCGCTGCCGAAAAGATCGGCAGTAATGCGCGCGCCATTCAAATCGACGTGACAGATAGGAAGTCTGTCGAAAATGCGGCTGCGACGGTGAAGCAGGATTTTGGCCGGCTGAACCTGCTGGTCAACAATGCAGCCATTTCAAATGCGGGAGCGCCTGGAAGAACGCTGGCAGAGATCATGGCCAGTAATCGTCCAAGCATTTCGTCGGTAGATGAAATGCGCACCGTATGGGAAACCAATGTATTTGGCGTGGTAGTGGTTACGCAGCTATTCCTGCCACTCCTTCGCGAAGCCAAAGCGCCACGCATCGTGAACGTATCGAGCATACTGGGTTCGCTTACTCTGGCGAGAGACCCGAACAATCCTTACGCGGAGCACTTTGAAATGACTTATGGCGCATCCAAAACAGCGCTCAATGCAGTGACCGTTGCATTTGCCAACGAGCTGGAAAAAAGTGGAATCAAGGTAAGTGCAGTGAGCCCGGGCTTTACAGCCACTGCCCTTAACAACTTCGAGGGAACGGATTCAGTGGAAGTAGGCTCACTCGAACCGATCCGGGTAGCGCTGGAAGAAGACGGTCCCACCGCACTCTTTACAGGACCAAATCAGGAAGTTTATCCCTGGTAACCTTCATTGCTAACAAGAAATGCGCATCTGCGGCGATCAATTCGCCGCAGATTTTGTTTTTCAATTTTAAACGCCAACAATGAAAAAGTCAGATCTCCTCCGATTCCGCTCCATTTCTTCTATACATCAGGCACTTGGCCTGCCCAAGCCGCAGCATCCATTGATCAGCCTCACACATTTTAATGAGAAGAATCAATTCCACATGCAAAAGCCGCCTGTTTATGACGTACTGGATTTTTACAAAATAAAATTTAATGCACAAAATAGCGGCAGGCTCAAATACGGGCAGCATTATTACGATTTTGAAGAGGGGAGTATGATGTTTATGGCGCCGCAGCAACTGGTAGGTGCGGCAGATGATCAGGCGGGTGGCGAATCGTATGTTCTGCTCATTCATCCCGATTTTCTGCTGGGTTATCCTTTGGCGCAGAAGATCAAGCAGTACACCTATTTTTCCTATTCAGTAAACGAGGCGCTGCATTTATCCGATCAGGAGAAAGAAATCGTGTTGTCGATATATAATATCATAGCGCGTGAGCTGAATAGCCGGGTTGATGAATTCAGTCAGGAAATTGTGGTTGCCCAGCTGGAACTACTGTTAAGTTACGCCAGCCGCTTTTACAAACGACAATTCGTGACACGCAGAGCTACCTGCAATACCATTTTGGAAAGAGCAGAATGCGCGATCAACGACTATCTCAATAATCAAAAAGCGCTAGATAACGGACTACCGACGGTGCAATACCTGTCGGAACAACTGAATGTATCTTCGGGCTATCTGAGCGACATACTTCGTTCACTGATCGGTCAGAATGCAAAGCAATACATTCATGAAAAGCTCGTGGAAAAGGCCAAGGAAAGACTCTCGACAACGGATCTGACGGTGAGCGCAATCGGGTATGAGCTCGGATTTGAACATTCGCAGAGTTTTAACAAGTTTTTCAAGAACAAAACGCGGCAGTCGCCCCTGGAATTCAGGCAGTCTTTTATGAATGCTTAAATTGGGTGAGTAGAAAAAAATCTTTACAACCAGAAGGTGATTTTAGGATCGTCCCGGTTGTTATGCTACTTCGCAAAACACTTTTATATATCGCTGAGTAAAGAAACCGGCGCGCCCGGCTGGTCGAGGGTCCGATTTCGCAGTGGCATGGAATTAATAATTTACTGATAGATTTGGTTTGAAGCTTTGTAGAAGGCGGACCAGAGCACAAACATTTTATCAGAAGCAGCAGTTGATTTCACTTCACATTCCGGGCCTGGCGCAGGCAATACATCATCATCGTTCTTTTGTAGAATCTCTGCACCTGAAGATCAATGGAAAAGCCGGGGAACCAGTCAATGCAGCTGCGCTGACCCGATATGCGCACGGACTTGGTCCATGGCTGTACGCACACGCAATGATAGCCTACGCTGAAATTACCCAGCTTCGGGAAGTTGAAGAGCTGCATGCTGGTATCCACAAACTCGCCGCGCAGATAAACCTGCTTATTTCTGAACAAAATAATATGGAAGCCAAAGCTGTCTATGAACAGCTTCTTGCTTTGAATAACGAGCTCACCCGCAAACTGGACGAAATACTTCAACTGCCGGAAATGCACCAGGAGACATTGAATTTCACTCCCGAGGTATTGAAAATAGACAAACAGGCATTGTTTGAGAAGCAGCAGCAGATCCTGATGCAGCAACAGCAACAGTCGCTGCTGGATGCCATTGAAGTAGCGCAACTCGGTACGTGGACTATGGATGTGGCTACACAAAAGGCAACATTCTCACAGCGCCATCTGAGTATGTTTGGCGTGAATGCGAAGGATATGAACCTTGAAGCCGCGATTAACCATGTTGTTGAAAGTGAAAGGGCCCAATTGGTCAATGCATTTTTCGATGCCCTTAAACCTGGGAGCGACGGGAAGTTTGAAGCAGAATATACCATTATTCACGGCAAAACGGGGAACGCGCACATTATCCATACGAAGGGACAAACAAACTATAATTCCTCCGGAAAAGCCGTGAGTATTTCCGGCATTGCGCAGGACGTGACTTTGCTACGGACACAGCAGCAGTCACTTGAAGCACTGGTGGAGCTGCGTACCAAGGAGCTTGATGCCAGCAATAAGAAGCTCGCGGAAGGGAATCAGAGATTGCAGCAGGCTAATTTGCTGCTGCGCCGCTCCAATGAGGATTTGAACCGGTTTGCGTATGTAGCTTCACATGATTTGCAGGAGCCGCTCCGGAAAATACAGCAATTCGGAAGCAGGTTAATGGCGGAATTTGAAACAACATCACCGAAAGGGAAGGATTACCTGAGCAGGATGAGCGCCGCAGCCGGAAGGATGTCGTCATTAATCAACGATCTGCTCACCTTTTCTCGCGTTTCAATCAGCGAGGTTCCGGCTGAGCTCGCCTCCCTGAAACGCATTGTAGAGCAGGTGTTGGCCGACCTGGAAGTACAGATCAGTCAGGCTGATGCCAGGTTCGAGATTGGACCATTACCGGATGTACCTGGAAATACAACGCACTTGACACAACTTTTTCAAAACCTGGTGAGCAATGCAATCAAATTTCGTAAAGTCGATGGTGACGGAAACTTCATACCACCAACCATAAAAATCCATTCGCATCGGATCGCCCATGAAGATCTGCCGGAAGCGCAACAGTCGCTCGCAGCCGACACGCATTACTTCCGCATCGATATTTCCGATGACGGGATCGGATTTGACACTGTTTACCTGGATCGCATTTTCCAGGTTTTTCAGCGACTGCATGGCCGCAGTGAGTACACAGGAACTGGTATCGGACTTGCCATTTGCGAACGCATTGTGGTCAACATGGGCGGGATGATCACCGCGATCAGCAGCCCGGGCAATGGATCGACTTTTCAGATATACCTTCCGGATAGTCAGTAATTTAATGCGCTTCGCGCGCATTCGACAGGTTTCAATCGCCCCGCAAACTTTTGACGGGATTCATCAGCGCCGCCCTGAGACTTTGAAAACTCACCGTCACCAGGGCAATGCAAACCGCCAGCAGGCCGGCTGCTGCAAAGATCCACAGCGGAATGTCAGTTTTGTAGGCAAAATCCTGTAACCACCAGGTCATGGCGTACCACGAAAGGGGAGAAGCCAGCAGGATCGCGATTCCGACCGGTTTAAGAAAATCCCTGGAAAGCAGCATAACAACACTGCCAACACTAGCGCCTAGTACTTTCCGGATTCCAATTTCCCTCGTCCGGTTTTTAGCAGTAAACATCGCCAGCCCCAACAGACCCAGGCACGCGATACTGATAGCGACTACTGCAAACCAGCTGAAAAGCGTGGCTACGCGCTCGTCGGACTCATACTGTTGCTGGAAGTGGTCGTCAAGAAAGAAGAATTCAAATGCATTGCCCGGAAAGGCTTCTGCGTAGGTCGCTTCCAGTAGTTTAATGGATTGCTTCGCATTATTGCTGCCGAGTGCCACGGTCATATAGCTGCTGTTCCAGGGGATATGCTGGAAAATAATGGGCCGGTTGGCCGATTTCAGCGATTGCTGGTGAAAGTCATCGACTACGCCGACTATCTTTCTCGGAGTAGTATTTCCGATTTCCTGATTAATAGCCTGTACAGCGTTTGTAAAACCAAAAGCCTGCAATGCACTTTTATTGATGATTACCGATTCATTGTCAAGGATCAAATCGCTATGGAAAATTCTTCCTGCCAGTAACTTGATCTGATAGGCTGGGATAAAATCTTCATCAACTGCCAGCATACTGCACAGCTTGTACTCGGATGCAGGCTGATGGAATCTCTGCCACTCGTCTGTCCAGAAAATCTCCTGTCCCGGCACTTCGGACGAGGCTGTAACCTGGCGGATACCGGTATGTGCGAGTGCCTGGTCTTTGAAAAAACGAATGTCATTGGTAAAGCTATCAGTGCGCAACACTTTCGGGGCTTTGATGATCAGTTTCTGATTGATGTTCATTCCAAGATCCTGCTGCTGCATGAAAGTGAGCTGCTGGCGAATGACGAGCGTGGCTATGATCAGGAAGACCGAGATTGTAAATTGAAATACGACCAACGCTTTACGGAAAGATTCGCCACCGGCTTTCTTCGGTAAGTATCCTTTCAGAATGGCGATCGGTTTAAAGGAGGAAAGCACAAAAGCCGGGTAAAATGCGGAAATCAGAAAGCCCAGGCAGATTGTCGTGAGGGATACCAGCCAGAATTTGGGGCTTAGCAACATGGAAAAGCCGTTTGTCGCCTGGATCCAGTCTGCAAAGAACATCAGTCCCAGTGCGAAAAGTCCTGCGCCTATAAGCACTGACAGCAGGTTAAATCCCAGAGATTCAACCAGGAACTGCTCAACCAGCTGCCGTTTTCCTGAACCCAATGCTTTTCGGACACCAACCTCCTGTGCGCGTTCAATGCCTTTCGCCGTTGATAAATTGATGTAATTGAGCCAGCCGATTGCGAGAATCAGGAATGCGACCAGGACCAGTACATAAACGATGACGATCTTTCCATTCGCTTCTATCTCTGAGGCTGTTTGTGAATGCAGGTGAATGGAACGGAGGGGTTGCAAAACGAATGCCTGCCGGATTTGATACCTGTTCAGTCGCTTACCAATATTCTTTTCGATCAAGCCGGAGAGCCGGGTTTCCAATGCAACAGGAGGGGTGCCGGGTTTCAAGAGGAGATAGGTGTAGAAATTGGTCCAATACCAGCCGCCGGTAGCAAACTGCTCATTTTTAAGCAGGTTTTGAATGGAAAACACGAAGTCGAAATGAATGTGACTGTTTGGCGGGATATCGGCAAAAATACCTTCCACTATGTAATCCCCTCCCTGCCACTCTGAACTTAACCGCAGCGTTTTACCAACCGGGTCTTCCTGGCCAAAGTATTTGCTCGCCATTGTTTCCGAGATCACAACCGACTCAGGTCTTCGCAGCACCTGGCGCGCATCGCCTTTCAGCAACGTAAATGAAAACATATTGAATAGAGAGGAGTCGGCGTAGAAGGCTTTTTTCTCGTGATAGCTGACGAGTTCGCCGGTCGGTTTCCGGTAACTGATCATACCGTCTGCCCTGTGTAGTCGCACAAAATCTTCCACTTCGGGAAATGCATCTTTGATAGCAGGTGCTTCGGCGTGGTAGCTGATCACACTGCTGTTCGTCAGCACATCCTGTTTATAATCATCAAGCCGGATCCTGTAAATACGATCTGCTTTGGAGTGGAATGCATCATAACTCAGCTCTGAGAATACATACTGCGTGATCAGGAGAAAAGCAGCTATTCCGGATGCTAACCCGAAAATCATAATAAACGAAATCGACTTGTCTTTTAACAAGTTTCGCCAGGCAATTGTGATGTAATTTTGAAGCATAGCCAACGGATGAATGCGGATGTTGGCTAAATGTATAACTTCTTTGTTAGTTTAAAAACTAAACAGTTAGTTTTATAATGAAAGTGGATCGTAGTATCGTTTTTTTAACCCGCCAGCAGCGTTTTCAGAACTTCCCGGTTTAACGGTTTGGAAAAATAGCCACTCACCAGCGGGTGACTTTCAGCGCTTTTTTTATCCTTGGGATCAATGGAAGAAGAAAGTATGAAAATGGAAATGCGTGCTTTGAGCACTGCGGGGAACAGGCTGATATGGTCCAGGAATTCCCAGCCGCTCATAGTTGGCATATTGATGTCGAGAAACAGCGCGGTTTCCGGGTAAGCTGGGTCTGTAT
>NZ_JBHYGF010000244.1:0-6585 GCF_051859145.1 Dyadobacter sp. | reverse complement strand
CCCAGACCAGCCGGTCGCGTTTGATCCCGTCCCAGAGGTATTCCTGCATATTCAAATGCACCGTGTAAGCGCCTACATTCCAGATCTCGTTGAGCCGATCATCGCTGGACTTGAATGAGCCCAGGTAAGGAATATCCCTGAACTCGAAAACCGCCCGGACTTCTTTCAGTTGCAACTCCCTGTTTGGATCCACCAGATCAATGCGTGCGAAACGAAAACCCGAATTACCAACCTGCATACTGCCCAGCCAGGGCACTTCGATCACAAAATCGCGCATCGCATGATCGTTCGTCGCGCCTGAAACCGTGTCGATATCCGACATTGCCTCACTGACCGATTCTCCAAAACGGATCCGGATGCGGATCGGCTTCTGGTTAGCCGGCTGGTCGGTAATGAGCTGGATACCGCCCTGAATTTCTTTTCCAAAATCAAACAGGATACCCGGCTTTTGTTCTCCATTACTGATCATCCTGCAATAATTCTGATGTACCAGATCCGCCTGCCCCGAACCTTTCCCGAGCAGTTTTTGTGCATCTACGACGCTGGTTCCTGTTTTATCAGAACTCCACACAATCCGCTGTGGCGTCAGGTAATGCTTTACGCGGGAATCTTTCTGACTTTGATAAGACTGGTCAAAAATCGGCGGAAGGTCCTGCGACTCTGCCGTTTGCGCAAAAAACAATAGCGCTGATCCCAGCAGTGGAAAGTACTTTTTAAACATAAAGGCTTAGGATAGATTGTAATATGGAAGGAAAATAAATGATTATTGTTTTACAAACTAGCCTGTTGTGTCCTGCTGCCTGTGCCGCATTCAGGCACTATACGCTAAAAGCAGTTAAAAACCGTTACAATTTTGTCAGTGCTGCTTTTACCTCTAATTTTGACACTGCCTAAACCACCAGGGCCATGAATGTGAAGGAAAACAACCCGCGGGACGGACTACCCCCGTTCGTCAATAGCTGGCGACAGCTTTATATTGTAATGATCGCCACACTGGCTGTGTTGATCCTGCTCTTCTATCTATTTATGAGACACTTTCAATGAACTACCTTGACTGGATTGTACTTTCCCTTACATTAATATTTGTTGTTTGTTACGGAATATACCGCAGCCGCCAGAAACAGACGGTTGACTCTTTTCTGCTGGCAGGACAGTCCATGCCGTGGTACCACGTGACTTTGTCGCTCATGGCCACGCAGGCCAGTGCCATTACATTCCTCTCGGCGCCCGGACAAGCCTACACCGACGGGATGCGCTTTGTCCAGTTCTATTTCGGGTTGCCGCTGGCGATGGTGGTACTCTGCATTACATTCGTTCCCAAATTCAGCAAGCTCAAAGTTTTTACCGCCTACGAATTCCTGGAAAGCCGGTTTGATCTCCGTACCCGCGGACTCACTGCCTTTTTGTTCTTATTACAACGCGGCCTTTCCACCGGCCTTTCCATTTACGCGCCTTCACTGATCCTGTCTGCGATCCTGGGCTGGGATATTACGTGGACCAACATTATCTCAGGCGGCATTGTAATGCTTTACACGGTAGCCGGCGGCTCGCAGGCAGTATCGCATACGCATTTGCAGCAAATGGGCATTATTACTGTGGGAATGATTGTGGCGGGCGTGATGGTCGTCAAATTCCTTCCCGACAATGTTTCCTTTTCCGACGCGGTACACGTAGCCGGGAAAATGGGGAAGGTGAATTCGATCGATTTCAGTTTTGACCTTAATAACCGCTACAATGTATGGTCCGGATTGATCGGCGGCTTTTTTCTGCAACTCTCCTATTTCGGTACCGACCAGTCGCAGGTGGGCAGATTTTTGACCGGCAGCTCTCAGGGACAAAGCAAGCTTGGCCTGGCGATGAACGGGCTTTTAAAAATACCCATGCAATTTCTGATCCTGCTCGTCGGCGTACTTGTTTTTGCATTCTATCAGTTCAATACCCCGCCGCTGTTTTTCAACCAGACTGTGGTAGATAAGGTAAAAAAAACCCCTTATGCTGCCCAGTACCAGGAGCTTGAAAGAAAACACGAGCAGGTTCAGGATCAGAAGCGGCCTTACGTGATGCAGCTGACCAAGGCACTGCGGGAAGACGATGAGAAGGCGATCCGTGAGAACGGGAATATGCTGGCTGCAATGGACAAGAAAGTAAATGACCTGCGGGCAGATGCCAAAACGCTGCTTTCCAAGGCAGACGGCAGCGAGATCAATGATGTGAATTACATTTTCCTTCGTTTCGTGATCGATTACCTGCCCGTCGGAATGGTCGGGTTGCTGATTGCAGTAATCTTATTGGCTTCAATGGGTTCGGTAGCGGCAGCCTATAACTCGCTTGCTTCCTGTACGGTTGTTGACATTTATAAAAGGATGATCCGGAAGGACAGCGACGACCGCGACTATGTCAAAGCTTCCCGCTGGGCTACGTTTTTCTGGGGTATCTTCTGCATTTTCGTCGCCCAATATGCGTCCCGGCTGGGTAGTATGATTGAGGCAGTTAACATTTTGGGTTCCCTGTTCTACGGTGTGATCCTCGGTATTTTCCTGGTTGCATTTTATTTCAAGAAAATCGGCAGTCGCGCAGTATTCTGGGGTAGCGTGCTCGGGGAGATTTTTGTAGTAATCAGCTATATGACGGAACTGACTGCCTTTTTGTGGCTGAACCTCATTGGCTGCGTGCTGGTGATCGCATTCGCGTGGATCATCGAGTCAATTTGGCCTGAGCCTGCCCGGCAGTCCGCTTGATAACTCACTGGCACCACATTCAGCATAATTCCTTCTTTTTATAAAATTCTTTAAAGAAAATGCCGCTTATAGCGGCTTTTTCCACTGTAGACCTGAAACTATTCTTGCGCTTTAATCCTTAATAAATGCAATTGGGATGTTTGGAAGCTTTTTCTCACGTCTTCTATGTAACCGTTTGTTACAAGATTTTACCTTAATGTTTCCCAGTATGTTGCCGCATTTCTCCTTCCTTCTAAGGTTTGATCTGCTGTTTGTGCCCGCAGACAGCTGACGCCATTCAGCTCGTGTTAGTACAATCCCATTTGCAGATCACATTATCTTTTTTATTCAAAATCATTTACTAAATGAAGTATTGGTCAAAGCCACAAAAACTATTGCGTTTGGCAGTTGGCTCGGCAGTCCTGTTATTGAATTCTTTTCACGTATTGATTGGCCAGGCGATTACCAAGCCAGCCGATCAGGCGCCCGTACTTGAACAAGCTACATTGCAGGATGTTGTTGCCTACGCAATCAAAAACCAGCCAGTGGTCCAGCAGTCGCTGATCGATGAGCGCATTACCGAAAACCAGATCAGAAGCCGACTCGCCGACTGGTACCCGCAGATCAATTTCAATTACAATCTGCAGCACAACTTTATCGTGCAAACCAGCATTATTGCGGGAAACCCTGTCAAGCTCGGTGTTAGTAATATCTCCTCGGCACAGTTTACCCTCTCGCAGCAGATCTTTAACCGCGATGTGCTGCTGGCTAATCAGACCAAGCGGGATGTGCAGTTGCAAGCGAGCCAAAATACGTCTTACAACAAAACCGACATTGCTGTTAATGTTTCCAAAGCATTTTACGATGTACTGGCTACAACCCAACAGATTGATGTTGCCAATGAGGATATCCTGCGTCTGGAAAGAAGTTTGAGAGATGCAGAGAACCAGTATAAGTCTGGCATCGCCGATAAGATCGACTTCAAGCGTGCGACCATTACACTCAATAATACCCGGGCCAACAAGAAGAGCAACGAGGAGCTCTTGAAAGCGAAACTCGAATATCTTAAATCGTTGATGGGCTACCCGGCCGCACAGCCTCTTGTGATCAGCTACGACACGTTACAAATGGAACGCGAAATTGCGTTGGACACCATGCAAACTGTTGATCTGAACACGCGTATCGAATATCAGTTGCTCGCTACCCAAAAGAAACTTGCAGAAGCCACTTTGCAGTACAATAAATGGAGCTATCTGCCAAATATCTCTTTGAACGGAGCCTATAACCTGAACTTCCAGAACAACCAGTTTACTGACCTGTACAATAAGAATTACCCGAACTCCTTTGGCTTGCTGACATTGTCATTGCCGCTTTATCAGGGCGGTAAACGAAAAGCCAATACACAGGCGGCAGAATGGGCAATCAAGCGAATAGATTGGGATATCAAAGGTTTGCAACTGAATGTGAACTCGGAATATGCGCAGGCTCTGGCGGGTTACAAAGGAAATCTGACAAACCTTTTGGCACAAAAAGAAAACATGGACCTGGCACGTGAGGTCTACGACGTCATTCAGCTGCAATACAAATCCGGTATCAAGACTTACCTGGAAGTGGTTACTTCAGAGACGGATCTCAGGCTTGCCAGGATCAACTATTACAATGCATTATATCAGGTATTGGCCAGCAAAATAGATGTGCAAAGGGCCCTGGGCCAGATGAATTATTAAGCGCCCTGTATAACTCCTGTTTTAAGATATTAATGAAAAACTACCCTATTATGTTTTTAAATAAAACTCCTTATTACGCTGCAGCATTACTGGTGAGTATCCTAAGCTCCTGCGGTAAAAAAGAACAGCAGCAGCAGCCCACACAACCCCCGGCTGTACCTGTTACACTGATTGAAGTACAAACAGCTGATGCTGCCTACTTTGATGAATATCCTGCCACTGTTACTGCACTTAACGAAATAGAGCTCCGCCCGCAGGTGACCGGTTTTGTGACTGGCATTCATTTCAAGGATGGTGCGCGTGTGAGAAAAGGCCAGCTCTTGTACTCCATTGATGCGCAGCTTTACAGCGCCAACTACGATCAGGCAGTTGCCAACCTGAACGTTCAGGAAGCAAACCTGGCGCGGGCGCAAAAAGATGCAGATCGTTACCACGAGCTTGCAAAAAATGACGCGGTAGCGAAGCAGCTGGTGGACAATGCAGATGCGGCTTTGGAAGTTGCAAAAAGACAGGCAGATGCGGCCAAAGCCAACATCAGGGCTGTTCAAACCAGTGTCAACTATACCAAAGTTACAGCGCCATTTGATGGTGTAATCGGTATTTCTGCCGTGAAAGTAGGTGCAGCTGTCACTGCCGGACAAACGGTACTGAACACGGTTTCAACTGACAGTCAGCTGGCAGTTGATTTCAATGTGGATCAAAAAGAGATTTACCGCTTCACGGAGCTGATGAAAAATACGAAAGCTACGGATTCCACTTTTACATTGAAGTTTGGAGCAGATGTTTATCCTGCAACCGGTAAGCTCGCCTTGATCGACCGCGCGGTTGACCCGCAAACCGGCACCATTAAAACCAGGCTTGTCTTTCCAAATAAGGACAACACCCTGCGTTCGGGCATGAGCGCGACCGTACGTGTACTTAACAATGCAGCAGCCAAATCTGTGGTGATCCCCAATAAGGCAGTTACCGAGCAGCTTGGCGAATACTTCGTATATGTTGCAGGCGATAGCAGTAAAGTGAGCCAGCGCCGCGTGGTACTTGGAACGGCGATCGGCGCCAACATTATCGTCAAAGAAGGACTTAAAGAGGGCGAGAAAATTGCAGTAGAAGGCGTACAAAACCTTAGAGAAGGAGCTGTTATCCAGGCGGGTAAGTGATCCTGTTCTCTTCCAGCATTTAATATAATCCAGTAAAAATGATTGCAGATATTTTTATAAAAAGGCCTGTCACAGCGATTGTAGCATCGGTTGTGCTGGTACTTGTCGGTTTAATCGCCTTAACTACGCTCCCCGTTGCGCAATACCCCGATGTTACCCCTCCCACTGTGACGGTGAGCGGGAACTTTACGGGTGCCGACGCCCAGACCGTTGAGCAAACCACGACCACGCCTATTGAAACGCAGATAAATGGTACGCCGGGTATGACTTACATGTCCAGTAACTCTACCAGCAGCGGACAAAGCAGCATTAACGTTGTTTTCGATGTGGGAACTGACGTAAATATCGCCGCATTGGACGTGCAAAACCGCGTGAGTGTTGCCGAACCTACCCTGCCGGATGCTGTAAAACGGCTTGGTCTGACCGTAAGAAAACGCCAGCCGAGTATCATGATCGCGCTTGCATTGTACTCGCCGAATGGAACGCACGATGCCCAGTTCATTGGTAACTATGCAAACATTTATTTGAAAGACGCATTACAGCGCGTCAAGGGAGTTGGTGATATCATTTCAAGAGCGGATGACTTTGGTATGCGGATCTGGCTTAACCCTGAAAAGCTTGCTACCCTGCGCATGACACCCGCAGACATTTCAGCTGCATTGGCTGAACAGAATTTGCAGGTTGCTGCCGGAACAATCGGCGGTACGCCCCAACCCAATCAGCAGAGTTTTGAATACAGCGTACTGACAAACAGCCGCCTGTCTACTAAAGAGCAGTTTGACGATATCATTGTAAGATCTTCACCATCCGATGGAAGTGTTGTTTATCTCAAAGATGTAGCCCGTGTTGAGCTTGGAAAGTTTGATTATGGTGTCAATGCATTTGTTAGTGGTAAGCCTGCTGCCTTCGTCTTGATCTATCAGGCGCCGGGTGCCAATGCGCTTGCAACCTATGATGGGGTTATCAAGGCTTTGACAGAAATGA
>NZ_JBHYGF010000243.1:0-6616 GCF_051859145.1 Dyadobacter sp. | reverse complement strand
GTGGCGCAGCAAATGGAAGGAGATGACGCCGGAAGAAAGGATCAGGTTCAAGCAGGAGATGCGGAACCGATGCAGGAAGCCGCCAGAAAATATGTAGCAAATCCCGGTCAGCCGACCGGGATTTTTTTTGCCAAAACTTAAAGTAAAATCCTGTCTGGCCCGTCTGCCTGATAAATGCAACGAACTGCATTGTTTTTAAACATTTATTCAAACTGGTTCAGCCATGATCACATCCGTTTTAAGAGTAATACTTGCAGGCATCCTGGGCGGCTTTCTGCTGTTCCTGATTCCATTTCTCATTTTCAAGGCACTTCTGTTCTTCCTGGTTTTCGGTTTGATTTTCCGGCTGGCTGCGGGCAGGAGAAACTTCGGAAGGTGGCGGGGACGCAGGTCCAGCGCGCAATTCTATGATCATTATGAGATTTATGAAGACAAAGAGAGCCTGCGTGATTTGTCTAACAACTATCCAAAACAAATTTAACCATGAGAAGAAGCACCAAAATGTTGCTGGGGATCAGCGTAGCACTGATTACCGCCGCAAGCTTACACCTGACTGCCGGGACTCGATTTCACCCCAGACACTTTCGCGGACTCGGATTCCGGCACTGCGACAGGCACTGGGAGAAGTTAGAAAAACCAGCCGACCTGAACCCGGGATTTGAGCGCAGGTATTGATCTTTATTTACCAAAAACAAAAAAACTATGTGTAACAGATATGGAAACCGTGGCTTCGGAGTACGCCACGATCATTACGGCCGCTTTGCCGGCAACTCCCGTGAATACCGCGTGCCGGTGAATATCCTGAAAAATGACGGCGAATACCAACTCTTCGTTTTTGCACCCGACCGCTTAAAAGAGGATTTCAGGATTAACTTAAAAGGACACGAACTGAGCATTTCTTATCAGCTGAAAGAACAGGCGCGTGAAAACCAGAATTGGATAAGGCACGAATTCAGCAAAACTTCATTTGAGCGCACATTCATGATCGACGAAACCGTAGATCCGGAAAATATTCGCGCTGAATATGAAAACGGCATCCTGCTCCTCACACTTCCCATTATCCCAGGCTCTGAAAAGCCAGCGCAGGAAATTAAAGTAAGTTAATAAGACCATTTGAATGCCAAAAAGGGTGTCTCATTCCGAAGATGGGACACCCTTTTCTTTTTGGCTGCCGGTAACTGTGAACTTGCATTCCAATCCTGAATCAACAGCTAATCGGCTTTACGCACCAATTAACGAAAAAAAGAGGCTTGCCGGCCGGCCTTAACCATGACACATGGCGCCAACGCTATTTATGCTATCTAATTCAAATTGGAACGGCATCAAGCAACAGAAACGAATTGTATAAAGATGTATTGTAGCGAAACTCAGTTGAGTAGAAATAATTTTACATGAAAAGATATGTAGTTTGAATAATTATATAAATTGAACAAATTTTTATATCAACTATCATAAACAACTCCACATGATGAGAAAGCGCTATTTGCTATTTTGCCAGCTCGCATTACTTTCCACAACTGCCGCAAAGGCTCAATTCGCAGCAGGCACCGATGGTTTTTCTATTATGCAAGACACGCAGGTGGCCATCGATAGCCTGACCTTAAAACCTTCAACGGATCTGTCCATAGACTCCCGGACTCTAACCATCTCGTACACTGCCATTCCCGGAAATCCGCCAAGCGTTACGAAGGTTTACAATTTCAGCACGCCGATTGACATCAGTGGCGTAGTAGGCTTTTTCTACCAGGCTTCACAGTTGAACGGGAATACCGAAGCCAATCTGCAAATTGCCTATGGCAATTCCACATTTGTAACCACTTCCGGAAGCTCTGTTAACACTACTGACCACTATATCGCCAACACGCTGAACACCCCTGCCAACTTTGCCTCGGTCACAGCGGCGGAATCGGGGTCACTGCCCGTAACCCTGATCGATTTTATTGCGAGAAGAGTGGAGAACCTGACAACGCTTCGCTGGCAGACATCCGAGGAGAAGAACAGCGATTTTTTTGAGGTTCAGCACAGTATGGACACCAAAAAGTGGAATGCACTTGGAAAGGTTACCGCGGCGCGTGAAAGTAACGGACAACGTTTCTACTCGTTCCAGGATCCCGCTGCGCGCAGAGGAACGCAATACTACCGTCTGAAAATGGTGGATGTTGACGGCAGCTTCGCGTATAGCGCTATTCGTTATTTGGATGTAAATGCAGGGGAACTGGTGAGCGCTTATCCGAATCCGGCTGTCGATAAACTAAAAATTGATGCTTCGGTGGAGCTCGCAAGCTTGAAACTGACCGACTTGTCTGGCCGATCCTTATTGGAGTTATCCAGACCTGAGCGCGGCTCGGAATTGAGCTTGAAAAACTATCCTGCCGGTACTTATCTCGTGCAATTCAAAACCGCCGACGGTCAAAGCCAAACAATCAAAATTGTCAAACTATGAATGAAATTTCTATGAAAACATATATCAACTCCGTTCTTTTATTTCAGATCAAAAGCATCGCACTGACGCTAGCATTTACCCTTTTCGTTTTTGCCGCTAATGCCCAGGTAAGTATCGGAAGCCTCACACCGGATGCCAGTTCACAACTGGATGTAGTTTCTACCAATAAAGGGCTCCTCATTCCCAGAATGTCAAAAACAAACCGGGACGGAATCGCGAGTCCGGCGACCGGTCTGTTGATCTATCAGACTGACCAGACGCCGGGATTTTATTACTACACTGGTTCTGAATGGGTACCTCTGAAAGAAACAGGCGGTGGAGGGGGCGGCAATGCCATTATCCCTTTTGCCTCAGGAGATCCTGCATTCCTGACCACTACGGGAGGGATTGCCGGCACTGTTTCGGCAATAGGATTCGGAGACTATATTGATGTATCCTTAACAGGAGGTATTATCGATGCGACCGCAATCAGAAATATGGCCTTTTCTGTACCAAGAAATGGTACGATCACTTCGCTTTCAGGCTTTTTTAGCAATACATCTGCGTTGATTTTGATTGGATCACTAGTTTCGGTGCAGGCTCAGCTGTATTCTGCCCCGGAGGGAAGCAACACATTTACACCTATTCCTGGCGCAGTTGTCGAGATGTCACCTATGCTAACCGGCATTATAGCGGTGGGTACTACTTCCACCGGAAGGGCAAGCGGACTCTCTATACCTGTAACAGCCGGCACCCGTCTCATGCTTGTTTTCTCAGCTACTGCAAATGGATTAAACCTGAACAATACTGTCGTGGGATATGCCAGCGGTGGCGTAGCGATTGATTAAGACAATGCCCTTCTCCCAAGAATGCGTGATGCTTCCTGGGAGAAGGGCATGATTTGAGGCGATATTCTTTTATAACTCATATACAGAGTCAATCCGAAACGCTCAGGATTGACCTAGTACTGACCCGCTGCTTACCTTACGGTTCTTTTTGCACCTTTAGAATCCATAATCACAGCCTCTGCAACATACGGTGGCAATGCCAGCACGTGGCTTGACTGAGATAGGAACGAAGATCCATAACTTAACTCCTCTTTCCTGCTTTTTCCATTTTTGAGTTTCAGCAAAGCAGTCGTTTCAGAACCGGATATGGGTACGAGCCGCGCCTGATGCGAGGATTTGTGAAAACGAATTGAATCCCTGTTTTGCGAAGTAGCAGTTAACCAGTTGCCTTCTTGTGTTGGTACTCTGACCGTTGCTTTTGCATTGCCTTTGGTGAAATAGCCGCTTGCGGTGTGACTGAGTGGCTGGAATGTACCATTTCCATTGCCTTTTAAAACCAATCCATAAAAAGCATCGTACCTGCCGACCGAAACTTCCGATCCATAATCATTTCCCGAAACCAGCAAATCCAGGTTCCCGTCCTGATCAAAATCATCGGCTATCATTCCGAATAGCGGCGCGAACTGTGCTTGCAGCGGCAGCTCCCGTATCGAGAACCTACCGTTGCCCAGGTTTTCAATGTAGCTACTCTTCATCCAGTTTGCAGTCAGGTGCAGTGCATCCTTCATTTCTTCGGGCTTTAAAATATCCTTAAGTGAAGCCTGCGCAAACTTGCTGTATTCCTGAAATCGTTGCCTTACCTGAATAATCTGCTTACCCAAATCGTCCCTGGTGTTATATGGAAATTCTTTATAGGATTGATCCTCAGCTTTATAGAAAATAGTAGGAATGGCGTCGAAATAACCATCGTTGTTAAAATCTTTGGCATAAACATGAACAGGCCGCTCGTCGGAAGCGCGGCTCAGGGTATTCGCACCCAAGTTCCCGCCTATGTAATCTATATCTCCGTCGTTATCAAAATCTCCTGCAACCAAACTTCCCCACCAGCCTTTCTTGTTTTCAATGCCGGACTCAATCTTGCTCAACTTTCCTTTGGCGTTTTTCAAAAACGTAATTGGCATCCATTCCCCTGCGACGATCAGGTCCATCCAGCCATCGTTGTCGAAATCGGTCCATAAGGCATCACAAACAAGACCCATATTCACCAGCTCCGGCGCAACCGCCTTTGTCACATCCGAGAACCTTACATTCCCTTTTTGCGAATCGTTTCTTAATATGTAGCTGGATACCGGTTTAGGATACATCCCCGACTCCACGCGACCACCTACAAACAGGTCCAGATCACCGTCTTTGTCAAAATCAACTGCTTTGACGCAAGAACCATTGACTAACAAATTTGGTAATGCCGCAGTGTCAATGCTGAATTTGCCTTTGCCGTCGTTGAGGTAAAGTATACTCCTCAATCCCGGCGAATCCCGGTTAATTTCATAGCTTCCGCTTACAACGAAAAGGTCGAGGTCACGGTCTCCATCTGCATCAAAAAGCAGCACGCCCATATCCTCGGTATCTTTCTCCAAACCGTCTGCGCCAGGCAGCAGGTCCGAGACTTTGAAACGTCCGCCTGCTTGCTGAATTAAAAAACGCCCTTTATGCTGCATGGCACCTCCTACAAAAATATCATCAAGCCCATCGCCATTTACATCTCCCGCAGCCATCGAAGGCCCGAATTGCGACATTTTATGCGGCAACAGCTTCTGCACATTGAAATCGATGATATCTGTTTCCTCGTGTATATAAGGAACATTCAGCACGCTGGTTATATCTGTAAAAAGTGGCTTAACAGCTTCTTTTTTGGCATCAGGATTATTTCCTTCAATTGCGTTCTTCTCGCTTAAAACGAGAACCTGATTTGCCTTTACGTTTTCAAAAACCTGTGATTTACCTCCCGGCCACGTTACTCTAAGGCGATCTACCTTCTGTATTTTTCCTAAACCAAAATGCACAACCGGCTCGACAGTGGACAGGTAGCCGCGGTAAGGTGAGTTCTCAGCAATCTGTTTTTGCCCGTTTGCATAGGTAATCTCCACAACTGCTCCTATCCCTTTCTGGTTATACCGCTCTCCTTTGAAACCAATCCGCAAAAAGTTACTTTCTGCCGGTTTGATCTGGATACTGTTATTCCTGAAAACAGAAGCCGAATCGTTGATGTTGTTGACTACATAATCCAGATCACCGTCATTGTCCAGATCTGCATAGGCCGCTCCGTTCGAAAAACCCGAATTTTCTATTCCCCAGTCCCCGGTCACATCTTTGAACGCGAGGTTACCCGTGTTTTTAAATGCAAAGTTTTTGAGCTTGACAGCCGGCACATAGTCCAGCATCATTTTCGGCTCCATAATGCTCGACACCTCATTCCGGTAGGCAATGAAATCCAGATCAGTAATATCGCGCGGAAATCCATTTGTAATGATCATGTCGCGCAATCCGTCATTATCAAAATCGGTAACCATCGGTGCCCAGCTCCAATCCGTTTCCGCAATTCCGCTCAGCAAACCAATTTCACTAAAAACCGGATCCTTACTGTTGGCCGGCGCGCCCAGGTTCAGCTGCAATGTGTTCCGCGCTACCTGGTACTGATACCCGAAAAGCTCATTGTTCTGGTAAGTGACGTAGCTGTTGGCCGGCGTCATCATCTTTTTCCGCTTGTTAGTAGCGGGCATCATGTCCACGGCAATCACATCTACCAGTCCGTCATTATTGATATCCGCCACATCATTTCCCATCGCTGAATGCGAGGTATGCTTGAAATAGGAAGCCGCCTTGTCCGTGAAAGTCCCGTTACCATTATTGATATACAGCAAATCATTTGTCAGGTAATCGTTGGTCACATATATATCTTTCCAGCCATCCTGATTAACATCAGTCACATTCACTCCCAAACCATAACCTTCAATCAGAATACCAGCTTCTTTTGAAACATTTGTAAAAACCGGATGCTTCAACTCTGCATTCCAATCATTCCTGTAAAGCCTGTCCGTTCTCCGGGAGGACCCATCGACAATTTTCTTGTGATACCTGTTTGGAAAATTGTTGTCGTCCATTTCGTTTACGACAAGGAAAAGGTCGAGATCGCCGTCGTTATCATAATCGAAAAAAGCTGCATTGGTGGTGTGCGTAGTGTCTGCAATGCCGTACTCTTTGCCCATTTCTTTAAAAACCGGCACCTTATTCGCGTCCAATCCCTGATTGACGTAAAGCATATTCTCGCGCTCACTTGGAACGTCGCGAACCGATGCACAAACGTAAATATCCAGGAGATTATCATTGTTGATATCGATCAGTGCCA
>NZ_JBHYGF010000242.1:0-6641 GCF_051859145.1 Dyadobacter sp. | reverse complement strand
CTTTGCAGGAAGATGAAATCGGCGGTACTGAGTTCTATGAAAAATCAATACGTTTTGGTACTGCTTTCCTGGTAGTGTTTGGTGTAACGTCATCTACTTCTGCATGGGATTTTGTAATGTCTATCGACACGCACTGGTTTAGTACCATGTTTGGTTGGTATACTTTGGCTAGCTGGCACGTTGCCGGATTGGCAGTTATCACGTTAACTGTGGTTATGCTGAGAGAAAGAGGCTATCTAAGAGCAGTTAACTCCAGTCACATGCGTGATCTTGGAAAATTTGTATTCGCATTCAGTATTTTTTGGACGTACGTTTGGTTCGCACAATTCCTTTTGATCTACTATGCTAACCTTCCAGAAGAAACGATTTATTTTATCGAACGTTTCAGAGGATACGGTGGATTTTATAAAGCTCCTTTCTTTATCACATTGTTTCTGAACTTCTTCTTCCCATTTCTGGTATTGATGACCCGCGATGCAAAGTATACACATTCCATTTTGAAGGTGGCTTGCTGGAGCGTGATCAGTGGCCATTCTATGGATTTTTACACGAATATCATGCCTGGGTCGGTAGGATCTGCGGCAGAGCTCGGAGCTTTGGAATGGGGATTCTTCCTTTTGTTCATTTGTGCATTTGCATATACCATTGCAAGCCAATTGGAGAAAGCTAATCTGATCCCTCGTAACCACCCTATGTTGGAGGAATCATTGCATCACGATATTGCCTAATTGCAAAACCAGTTTATTATCATGTATATCATTATCGCGTTAGTTGCTCTTCTTTTTATCCTTCTAGTAGGTGTCGTTGTATCGAAGCTGCAGGGTGTACTGAAGGGCATTAATAAAGCAGAGTCAACCGAAGTTGATACTTCTGGAAATAAGGTAAACGGCGCTATGTTTATCATCGTGCTTCTGATTGGAGCGGTTGCTATTACATGGTCATATCTTCACGCTCGTGAATTCTTCTTGCCTGAGGCATCTTCGATACATGGACGTAGAACTGATGATCTGTTCTGGTTCTCAATGGGAATCTTGACAATTCCATTCATCATTGTCAACTTTCTGATCTTCTTTTTTGCTTGGAAGTATCAGCACAAAAAGGATCACCGCGCCACTTTCTATCCAGAAAATCACAGACTTGAATTGATCTGGACGATTGTTCCGGCAGTTGTAATGGCATTATTGGTTTTTACAGGTTGGAAAGCCTGGTCTGACATTACTTCTGATGCACCGAGAGATGCAGAGGTAATTGAGATCACAGGTAAGCAATTTAACTGGATTGCAAGATATTCTGGTGTGAGTGACAACAAGCTTGGAAACTATAACTACAAGTTGATAGATCCACAAAACGAAGTAGGTATCGACTTGTCTGATGAAAATTCGTTTGATGATTTTACCAATCCGAGCGAGCTGCACATTCCTGTAAATCGTCCTGTTCTATTGAAAATCAGAGCACGTGATGTGTTGCACAGTGTATTCATTCCTCACATGAGGGTTAAAATGGATGCAGTACCAGGTATGCCAACAAAGTTTTGGTTCGTTCCGGATAAGACTACCGCTGAGATGCGCGCTGAATTAGGCGATCCTAAGTTTGATTATGAAATTGCTTGTGCCGAGGTTTGCGGACAAGGACACTTTTCGATGAAGATGCGTTTGGTAGTTGAAGATGAAGCTTCTTATAAAAAGTGGTGTGCAGAACAGGCTACGTTTCTTCAAACTTATCCTGAGTATCTTGCAAAAGTACCCGAGAATTTGAAGGCAAAGGCCATGAAATATGTGCCAGCTGAGGCAGCAGCACCTGCGGCACCAGCAGACAGCACAACGTCAGGAGGAGGAGTGGGAACAAGTTCTAGTCTACGCTAATTAGTAAATTTAAATACATTAAAAGTATATGTCAGCTATTGAAGGATTGGAAACAGCTCACCATCACGCAGGGGAGCATGATCACCACCATGAAGCACAAAACTTTTGGCAGAAATATGTATTTTCTGAGGACCATAAAGTCATAGCAAAACAATACCTGATTACCGGAATTTTATGGGCGGTAATTGGTATTACAATGTCGATTATTTTCCGTATTCAGCTTGGTTTGCCTGACTCTAACCTGTCATGGTTGAAACCTGTTCTTGGAGGATGGATCAGTGATTCGGGTAAACTTGACCCAAACTTCTATCTTGCTTTAGTTACAATGCACGGTACCATCATGGTATTCTTTGTATTGACCGCGGGATTGAGTGGTACATTCAGTAACTTTTTAATACCACTTCAAATCGGTGCCCGTGATATGGCGTCCGGTTTTATGAACATGCTTTCTTACTGGTTCTTCTTCCTCGCCAGTGTGATTATGTTTGCTTCATTGTTCCTGCAGAATGGACCAGCGGCCGGTGGTTGGGTTATCTATCCGCCTTTGAGTGCATTGCCTCAGGCTCACCCTGGATCTGGAATGGGTATGACGCTTTGGTTAACAAGTATGGCGTTCTTTATCGTTTCTCAGTTGCTTGGTGGTATTAACTACATAACTACGGTTATCAACCTGCGTACAAGAGGAATGTCATTTGACCGTCTGCCACTTACAATTTGGTCTTTCTTGATCACTGCGGTATTAGGGTTGATTTCTTTCCCTGTACTTCTTTCATCTGTATTGCTGCTTATTTTTGACAGACATTTTGGAACAAGCTTTTACCTGTCCGATATCTATATTAATGGTGAAGCATTGCCTAATGTAGGTGGTAGCCCGATTTTATTCCAACACTTGTTCTGGTTCCTGGGGCACCCTGAGGTTTATATTGTATTGCTTCCAGGCCTAGGAATTACGTCAGAAGTAATTGCTACAAATTCACGCAAGCCGATCTTTGGTTATCGTGCGATGATTGCTTCTATGCTTGGTATCGCATTCCTCGCCTTTATCGTATGGGCCCACCATATGTTCGTAACAGGTATGAATCCTTTCCTTGGATCTGTGTTCATGTTTCTTACATTGATTATTGCGGTACCGTCTGCTGTGAAAGGCTTTAATTACATTACTACATTGTGGAAAGGTAACATCGTTTTCACACCTGGAATGTTGTTCTCAATTGGTCTTGTATCGCTGTTCGTGTCTGGTGGTTTGACAGGTATTATCCTTGGCAACAGTGCACTAGATATCCAGTTGCATGATACCTACTTCGTAGTGGCCCACTTCCACTTGGTAATGGGAGCTGCATCTGCATTCGGATTGTTCGCAGGTGTATATCACTGGTTCCCTAAGATGTTTGGAAGAATGATGAGCACAACACTTGGGCAGATTCACTTCTGGTTCACTTTTGTAGGTATCTACATGGTGTTCATTCCAATGCACTATGTAGGGATCGCCGGTTTCCCTCGTCGCTACTACCAGTTTACCAGCTACGATTTTACGCATAAGTTCATGGACATGAACATGTTCATTTCGATTGCTGCAATCCTGACGTTCCTCGCGCAGTTCATTTTCTTGTGGAACTTCTTTTATAGCATTTTCAAAGGAAGAAGAGCTCCTCAGAATCCATGGCGTTCAAATACACTTGAATGGACTGCCCCTATCAATCCTGGACATGGAAACTGGGAAGGCGAAATTCCGGCAGTGTATCGTTGGTCTTACGATTACAGTAAGCCTGGTGCAAAAGAGGATTTCATCCCACAGAATATACCATACTCTCAAACGCTCGAATCAAACTTCCCACATGAGAATGAGTTGATTTCGTTGGAGAAGACTATCGAGTCACAGAATTTTAATGACCAGTTCAACTCAGCACATTAATTTTAAAGCCAACCGACGTTTCCGTCGGTTGGCTTTAAATACGGTTATCACACTTTATCTCCTGATTATAGCAGGTGGAGTTGTGCGTAGTACTGGCTCTGGTATGGGCTGTCCTGACTGGCCTAAGTGCTTTGGAACATGGATCCCACCAACGGATGCGTCACAATTACCACCAGACTACAAACAGATCTACGGAGCAAAACTGAAAGGCGAAGTAGAATTTAATCCAGTTAAGACCTGGACAGAATATGTAAACCGGCTTCTGGGAGCATTTACCGGAATAATGATTTTTCTGACTCTGCTTGCTTCCCTACCGTTTTTAAGATCGGGAAATAAGCAGATTTTTTATTTAAGCCTTGCCTCATTCATTCTGGTGGGATTTCAGGGTTGGCTTGGAGCGAAAGTGGTTTCTTTCGAGTTGAAGCCGGTTGTTGTGACATTACACATGCTATTGGCGATCGTGATCGTTTTTTTGCTGCTTTACTTGCTGACGTGGTCGGGCTATGCAGAAAGGCTTTTTAAGATAAATGAAAGTAGTAAGAGAAGTTTGAACACGCTTGGAGTTTTGGTGCTGGTCCTTTCTCTGGTTCAGATTCTCATTGGAACCCAGGTTCGTGAAGCAATTGATCATGTTATTTTTGAACTCGGATATTCAGCCAGAGGCGAGTGGATCGATCAACTGGGAACCGAATTCTATATTCACCGCTCATTTTCCATTATTGTGTTGTTTGTAAACACACTATGGATCAGACAAATTTGGCAGCTTGAAGGTAAGTCAAGCTTTGCCGGCAAAGTGGCGTTCGGATGTGCCTGGGTGTTGGCAGCTGAAATTGCAACCGGGATTATAATGGCATATTTTGGAATTCCTCCTTATGCTCAGCCGCTACACCTGACACTTGCAATCGTTTTGATCGGCTTGCAATTTGTAAGTTGGCTAGTAGTAAATGGGAAGACTTATTTGAAGTATCATGACAATGCTGGCGTGCAGCCGCATTCCGTTGAGTAAATAGAAATTAAGATGATTTCAGTAGAGGAGCAGGTAAGTGGTTTTGAGAGAGTGAGAGAGCGGCTAGGCATTTTGTTCGAGCTATTAAAATTTCGTTTAGCATCTCTGATCGCCTTTTCCGGCGCAATGGGATATTGTCTGGGAGCCAAGAATGTGAAGTCGGGAGAACTGGTTTTATTTATCCTGGCATCCATCGGAATTACCGGAGCTGCAAATATTATCAACCAGATCCTTGAAAAGGGTTTTGATAAATTGATGAAAAGAACTGCTGGCCGGCCTTTGCCAAGCGGCAGAATAACAGTTCAGCAAGCAGCAATCTGGGCGGTTGTTTTAGGAGTAACATCGCTAACGATTTTTATTAGCACCTTCAATCTTACTACCGGATTGATTTCGCTGTTATCACTGGTATTGTATGGTTTTGTTTATACGCCATTGAAGCGTGTCGGTCCGATTGCAGTTTTTGTTGGTGCATTTCCTGGGGCATTTCCTCCAATGATCGGCTGGGTCGCAGCCACAAATCACTTCGGGCTTGAACCAGGTATCCTGTTCGCTATTCAGTTTTTTTGGCAATTCCCTCACTTCTGGGCTATCGCCTGGGTTTTGGATGAAGATTATAAAAGAGCAGGGTTTAAGTTGCTGCCGGCAAACGGTCTTAAAGATTCTGATACAACATTGCAGATAATGATCTATACCTTGTTCCTGTTGCCAATTGGCTGGCTGCCTTATGAGTTGGGAATGACAGGTATCAACTCCGCATTTGTTGCTACGGTTTTTGGAGTACTGTTCCTGGCTCAGACTTTTCACTTAATGCGTACTTGTACGGACAAGACAGCGAAACAGCTGATGTTTGGTTCGTTCATATACCTGCCGATTGTGCAGATCGCATTTCTGTTGGATAAATTGTGAATTTGAAATAGTGTAGAAAAATGGAAAATGTTCAGCATTTAAAAATAGAGAAAGAACCACAGGAGACATTGTCAATGGATCCGATCAAATTTATTTTGTGGTTATTCCTCGTTACGATTATCATGCTTTTTGCTTCTCAGACAAGTGCATACCTTGTAAGAAGAGCGGAGGGTAACTGGCTTGAATTTGAAATGCCGCGTATCTTTTGGTACAGTACGGGAGTTTTGCTAATAAGCAGTTTGGCGATGCAATGGGCCTATATATCGGCAAAAAAAGATCAGTTCAAACAATTGAAAATAGCAATTTCTATTACTTTTGTACTTGGCCTGCTTTTCCTTTGGATGCAATTTGAAGGGTGGAGTAAGCTGGTTGAAATGAACGTTTATTTCGTCGGAAACCCTTCGGGATCGTTTTTTTATGTGTTTACCGGATTACACGGATTTCACATTATTACGGGTCTGATTGTGTTATTCGTTTCGCTGACTGCGGCATTTAAAATGAGAGTACACAAGAAGAATTTGAGAAGAATTCAGATCTGTGCTACTTACTGGCATTTTTTAGATATTCTCTGGTTATACCTTTTTGTATTTTTATTGACTTTTAATTAATTATATTATTTACCAATGGCTGCAAATGTAACAACACCTGGTGCTGTGGAACCCAAAATGTGGTTGGGGGGGATAGAGCCCATGAAAGCAAGTTACGGAAAACTGATGATGTGGTTTTTCCTCATCTCCGATACCTTTACTTTCTCCGCCCTCTTGGTGGCTTATGGTACAGCCCGGTTTAGTTTTCCGGCATTCGAAGGGAATCGTGAAGATTTCACATTCTCCAATATGTATTGGCCGGTTCCTGAAAGGGTTTATGAGGCAGTACCGTTTTTGCATGGAATATCTCTTCCATTGGTATTTGTTGGTATAATGACTTTCATTCTGATTGCAAGTAGTGTCACGAT
>NZ_JBHYGF010000241.1:0-6654 GCF_051859145.1 Dyadobacter sp. | reverse complement strand
GCCTAACATAGCTTCTGTTCAGTTTTGAACCGTCAAAATCAAAACAAATAAATACTATGAAAATCACGACTCTGCTGGCCGCATTGTGGCTGGCCTCCACGCAGGCTTACGCACAATTTTCGGGACAGATCAACTACGAGATCGTCCGCAAAATTGACCCTACCCAATTAAGAATGGTCATCAATGGTGAGCCTGTAAAACCCGGCGATCCCAACTTCCCGACAGACCTTCCCGACTCGCGCACTTCCGGGCAAAAATCCTTCATCTCAGGAAATTATGTCAAAGAGGTTTCAGATGATCAGAATACGATGGTCAGCAGGGTTTTTCCAAACGGCGGTCCTCCTCGGACTACCAATCTGGGCCGGCCTTTCGATGAATACAAGCTCGTAGACCTGGAAGCCCGAAAAATCGTGACCTTTCTGACAATGAAAGGCCCCGAGCCAAAAAGCTATCAGAGTGAAAGCCCCATTGAACGCGCTCCTGGCTGGCAGTTGACAGGCGAGACAAAGAAAATAGCAGGTTACCCTTGCAAAAAAGCGGTTGTCAAACTGAAAAACGAACCCTATTCGGTGTGGTTTACCGAAGCACTTCCCGTTACCTACTCACCTGTGCATGAGCTTACACCGGAGAAAGGTGTGGTGCTGCTGATCGAAGGTACCCGGGAACAGTTCAGGGCGGTGAAAGTGCAACCGGGCAATGTAAGCGATAAAGATGTGGCGCCGCTGCCAGGCGCGCAGCCCGTTACCAAAGAAGAACTGAAAGACATTCGCGAAAAGGCGCTGGCCGATTTCCGTCAGCAGAAAATGATGCCCGGCGACGGCGGAAGATAACCTATGAAACCCATATTCCTTTTAGCCATGATCCTGACGTACTTCACCGCCTCCGGACAGAAGCCGGCTGTCCGGGCGGAAGTGTCGGGAACCATTCTTGACTCGATCAGCCAAAAACCATTGCGGACTGCTTCGGTATCCCTGCTCACCCGAAGCGATTCCGCCTATGTTACCGCGGGCATTACCGACGGTTCGGGTCATTTCAGACTTAGAAATGTGGCCGCAGGCAGCTACCGGTTGCTCGTGACGTTTATAGGCTATCGTAATAAATCTGTATTGTTTGAAGTAGCGTCTCAAGATGTGCGGCTCGATACATTATGGATGACCGAGCAGGGTACAGACTTGCAGGAAGTGGTGATCAAACAGGAAGCTCCGCCTGTGTCGGTCAAGGGAGATACCGTGCAATTCAATGCGGATGCATTCAAAACCGAACCGAATGCACAGGTGGAAGAATTGCTCAAAAAGTTGCCTGGCGTGGAAGTTTCGCGTGACGGGCAAATCAAAAGCAACGGACAGGCTGTACGCAGGGTGCTTGTGGACGGCAAACCGTTTTTCGGTGACGATCCCAAAATGGCCACGCGCAACCTGCCAGCTGGCATTGTAGATAAGGTCCAGGTTTACGATCAATCTTCTGACCAATCGCAATTTTCAGGTATCGATGATGGTAACCGCGAGCGCACGATCAATATCACCATCAAGAAAGACAAAGGGAAAGGTTATTTTGGCCAGAATGCGATTGGTGCCGGGCAGAATACCGGATCGAATGGACTGCGCTATCAGGGTAAGCTGAGCCTTAACAGGTTCAACAACCGCAACGTAGGCCCCGGCAGGCAGATATCGCTGGTAGGAGAAGCCAATAACCTGAACCGCCAGAATTTTTCGCTCGGTGACGGCAGTCTGCCCGGCGGCGGAATGGGCGGACCGATGTTCACAGGTCAGCAGGGTTCTTTTGGGGAAGAAGACAGCCGGGGTCCGGCGAACATGACCGAAGTGCGGGCGGCTGGGTTCAACTATCGTGCGGAGGGTGAAAAAGTGCGTCATGGAAAGCGGGCGGAGATTTCTGCAAGCTATTTTGCCAACCAGGCGATTACCACCACGGACCAGGAAAGCCGGCGCGAATACATTTTGCCCGGGCAGTCGTTTGTGGCCGAGCAGTCCAGCTACAACAAGAACCAGGCTTTTAACCAGCGTTTTGCTGGAAGGTTCGAGTTTCAGCTGGATTCGCTGACGAGTGTGCGCTTCACACCAAACTTTTCGTGGCAAAAGGTCAGGTACCAAAGTGATGTACTGAATGCTGCGTACACCAGGGCAGGAGAACCGCTGAATGCCGGAGAGACACATTATCGCTCGTCAGCCCATGGGATGAACGGGTACAACAACCTGATACTGATGCACAAATTTGCAAAACCAGGCCGCACGCTTTCCGCCAACCTGAACACGGTACTGGCTGACGGAAAAACCACCGGCTACAACCAGTCGCGGAACGTATTTTATGATTCAACGAGCATTGCAAAGCTTCCCGAAAATATCGACCAGCGAAACCGGCAAAATAGTTTTTCAGTACAAAATAACCTGAATATCTCCTACACCGAGCCGCTTTCATTTCGCCAGAAGCTGGAAGTCAGGTATGCGCTGATCAACCATCAGAACCGGCAGTCGCGTTTTGTTTTTGATAAAAATGAGGAGACAAACAGCTATTCTGTTCCCGATTCAATGCTCACCATCCGGTTTGCGGGTACATTTGCCGCGCACAAAGCCGGCGCCACTTTGCAAACGCAGCGGCTCCGGTTCAGCTACACGCTGGGCTTCGACTTACAAAGCGCGCGTCAGGTTTCTGACAATCTTTCGACGGAGTCGCGCATAGCCAAAAGCTATTTTCACTGGCTCCCCAATGCATTGTTCAGCTATACTTTCCCGGGCAACCGGCGGGCACGACTGCAATATCGCACGCGCATTGCACCGGCAAGTATCACCCAGTTGCAGCCTGTTGCCGACAATACCAACCCACTGGATGTAAAAAGCGGCAACCCTGCGCTTCGGCCCGAGTACTTTAACACGCTTACATTGACCTACAACAGCTCAGACAACAGTGGCGACCGCAGCCTTTTTCTTTTTGCCAACCTCAACCAGAGCAACAGCCGGATCAACAATGCCATGTCGGTCAGCGACAATGGAGCCAGGTTTTCGATGCCGATTAACACGCATGGTTTCTGGGCGCTGAACAGTTTTCTTTCATGGAGCAGGAACATTAACCCGCTACAAGTCAATCTTACACTGAATTCAAAAGGGAACTTTTCGGGCAGCCGGAGCCTGGTAAATAACCTTCCAAACCAGGCGAATACCAGTTTGCTCAGCCAAGGAATGCGCATTCAAAGTGCATTCAATGGTAAAATCGACTACGGACTGGGCGCGCGGATTAGTTACCAGCAGGCCCGGTACTCGCTTTTGCGCGAGCAGAATACGCAGTATTGGTCACAGTACCTCACAGCAGATTTCCATTGGCAGTTGCCTTTTCAATTCACATTCAGTTCGGACCTGACCTACAACGCGACAACGGGACGCGCCAGCGGCTTCAACCAGCATTTCACCCTCTGGAACGCAGCATTGTCGCGGCAGTTTTTAAAAGGAAAACAAGGGGAAGTGAAGTTGCAGATTTTCGACATACTCAACCAAAACCGCAGCCTGACACGCAACACCACCGAGACTTACATTGAGGATGTTCGGAGTGTGGTTTTGAAGCGGTACTTGCTGGTGAGTTTCGTGTATAATCTGCGGAAGTTCGGGATTTGAGGCTGATCCTTGCAGACGTCAATTCGCTGTATTTTGTGCCGGGAGAGCTATACTGCTATCCCGGCACTTTCAGCATTTTAAAACTCTATTTCTTCGCCTCTCGAACCGCTTTGATCGGGAAATCGCCGTATTGGGAGGAGATGATGCCGGTGAGCGTGTCGCCTTTTTGCATTAAGCTGTACTTGAACTCGCTGCCCTGGCTTTCCATAGTAAAAGTGACCTTCCCCTGATCTGCCATCAGGTTTTTTACTTCCTGCCGCTCCGCTGCCTCCACGTACCCGACTGTTTTGTTTTCCTTTTGTTCAAAAATCAGGAAGCCCGATTCGTATTCAGGCGGAACGTCGCTGATCATGTATTTCCATGTTCCGATCAGGTCATCGGCTGTAATTGACTTTTGAGCGGAGATGGAAAAGATCGCCACTGCCAGGATCATCAGCGTGTAAAGTTTTGTTTTCATGTTCATCCGGGAGTTTTAAGTTGAAATGCACCAGTAATTAATGCAAAATTTTACACAAATTCTCCGCATTGTAATAATTATCCCGGCATTGGCGCAGATGTACCAGTTTCAAGGCTGGAAAGCCGCACATTGAAAAAACATCCGGCAACCGCAGCTTTTATTTAAAATGATGCGCCGCTTCTGAGGATTTTGCATTCCAAAAGTAAGTTCCTTAACGTAACTTGGCGGCTGTTAACGGGTACTCTTAACTTAAATTCTCACTTAATGGACATTTCACAGATCTTTCAAAACAATCAGGACTGGGTTCAGAAAAAGCTCAACGTTGAACCGGACTATTTCAGTAATCTGGCGAAGGGACAAACGCCAGGCATTCTTTATATTGGCTGCTCCGACAGCCGCGTTACTGCCGAAGAGCTCATGGGCGTCGAGCCGGGCGAGGTATTCGTGCTGAGAAACATTGCCAACATGGTCCCCAATACGGACCTAAGTGTGATGTCGGTCATTAACTATGCAGTGGATCACCTGAAAGTAAACCACATTGTGGTATGCGGCCATTATTACTGCGGTGGTGTGCAGGCGGCTATGAAATCGGGGGACCTGGGTATCCTCAACCCCTGGCTGAGAAACATTCGTGACGTGTACCGCACGCACAAAGAGGAGCTGGCTGCGATCGAGAATGAAGAAGAACGCTACAAAAGACTGGTCGAGCTGAATGTGGAAGAACAATGCATTAATGTGATCAAAACCGCAGAAGTGCAGAAAGCACAGCGTGACCGCAACCTTACTGTCCACGGCTGGGTTTTTGACGTGCATTCAGGAAAGCTGATCGACCTGAACATCGACTTCAAAAAACTGCTCGAAAACATCATGGAAATTTACCGGCTCGACCTGAAAGATCCCGAGATACAAACTGCAAATCCCTGATTTTTGGAATGATATTAAATGATAGAAGCGGCCGGGAATTTATCCGGCCGCTTCTGTAATATGCATTGAAAAACAGAAATTATTTGCTTTCACCCTCCGGCGTGGTCTGGTTTAACTTCCAGCGTTTCATGATAATGCGCCCGGAGTACTTTTTCAAATGATACTTTTCAGGTTCTCCAATCAGGAATCCATACGCTTTGAGCGATGGAACTGCGTCGAATACGACCTTTAAAACAGCTGTGATCGGAATGGCGAGGATCAACCCGGCGAGCCCGAAAAGCAAACCTCCCAAAAGCAGTCCGACGAGCGCCATCAGCGGGTTAATGCTCACTTTTCCTCCTACGATATTCGGCGTCAGGAAGTTACCTTCGAGAAACTGGACTACCTGGAACCAGATGATCACACCCACTGCATACCAAGCACTGTCTTTGGTGGCCAATGCAAATACCGCAGGCAGCACCGAACCAATCGCGATTCCGATATAGGGCAAAAGCATCAGCAGCGAAGCCAGAATGCCGAAAAACCATGCATAAGGAATACCTAGAACCAGTAAGCCAATGGTATTCAAAACCGCAACGATCCCCATCACAGTTATCAGCCCGATCAGGTAGCTCTGCACGACGTAATATATTTTGTCAAGTACCCCGCTGACCAGTTCCTTGGGTGTAGAAAGGAATGCGTGAAAGAAAAATTCGCGGAAGAAATCACGGTAGTACAGAAGGAAGAATGTGAATAAAGGCACAATCACGACGCCAGCCAGGATACTTCCCATTGAACCAAAGGCCGCACCCAGGATCACGCCCGCATTGGAAACAGCCTTGTTGGTGAAAGTGGTGATCTGTTTGGTGATCTCACCTTCTTCAATACCAAACCGCAGTACCACCCATTGCTGAATGGTGTCGAGTATATGTTTGAATTTAACCTGCAGATCATTCCCGTTGGCACCAATCACGATTACCTGGTGTACGATAAACCAGATCAATCCGCCGATCAGGATAATGGCAATAAGAACTGCCAGCAGCGAAGCGCCTACGCGGTTGACCTTGTACTTCTCAATAAAGCGTACAATCGGGAACAGCGAGATGGCCAGCAAGATGGAAAACATGAGTGGTACCAACACGCTTTGCAACGTATATAGCAATGCGACGATCAGGACAAGAGACAGCAGTGAAGCCGCAATCTCGACGCTTTTTGACTTAGCGGAAATATCATTCATAAAAAGTGTAAGTGAGTTTAAGAACGAAACTGAAAATTTCATGCCCGGCATCCCGCATCCTCAGTTTTCTCTTGCCAAACTGCATTTACCGAATTATTCCCTTTTCACTTTTTTTTATAAGTATTCCAAGCATCCACCTGGACTTTTAAGATTGTTCAACTTCCTAACCCTTTAACAAATGTTCGTATGCGAATAATATGTAGCTGTTTACTCACGCTGGCTATGCTCGTGATTTCTGTCATTCCGGCTCGTGCCCAGTCCCGGCAGGTGTCCGGAAAGGTTGTAGATGAAACCAATGCAGCTGTGCCCGGCGCAAGTGTGCTGATCAAGGGTACCACTTCGGGTACCAATACCAATGCAGAAGGCGCTTTCTCAATCAGCGTGCCTGACGGGAACCAGAAGCTCACTGTCTCGTCAATCGGGTTCCAAACGGTGGA
>NZ_JBHYGF010000240.1:5802-6695 GCF_051859145.1 Dyadobacter sp. | reverse complement strand
TCCGTCAACCGCTGCTTCCTCTATAAAGTCAAACACATTTTCATCCCTCTGCAGCAAACTGAGGAACTTCTTCTTAATCTTATTCATGTTCAATGGCATCCCAATTTGATAGCGAAGGAGTGTCGCTCACTTTCAGCCATACAATATATAGTTTTTTGGTTACTTAAATGTGAGATTGAACTACTTCGACAAAACCTTTTCTTTCTTCCTATTTTAATATTTTCTGTTCGTCAAATCATTTTACGGGATTGAATTTCTAAATTGGTTTTCAGTGAACTTCCTAAAAGTGATCTGGCACGCTTTAAATGCATTATTATGCACTTTATACAACCATTTTTAACATGCAAACAGCTCAACCATTTTTGTCGCATTGCAGAAAAACAATACTGCTCGCGGCGCTCGCACTACCGGTTCTTTCAGATGTGCCAGCTTTCGCGCAAACGGGTTCCAGGCTTCTGAAGAATGTGACGCTTATCGACGGTACAGGCGCTGCTCCCCGGAAGAATGTGGATATTCTGATTGAGGGAAAAAGGATTAAAACAATTGGCAAGAACATGAAAGCCGCGGCAGATACCACTATTACGCTCACCGGACAAACCGTGATACCCTCACTCATTTGTGCCCACGCGCATATTGGTACATTGAAAGGCACCACTTCCAATGCAGAGAATTATACAAGAGAGAATATCCTGAACCAACTTCAAAAGTACCAGGACTACGGTGTAGGCGCGGTGCTCATCATGGGAACCGACCGGCCGCTGCTATTTAATGGGCTGCGTGATTCGACCGTTGCCGGACAGTTACCAGGCGCGAGGTTGTTTTCAGCGGGTTACGGATTCAACACACCTGATCCTAATCCGGGATCTTGGATGAACCTGCTGCAAAGGCCGGCG
>NZ_JBHYGF010000240.1:0-5765 GCF_051859145.1 Dyadobacter sp. | reverse complement strand
TGCCATGGTGGAAAAAGTGGCAGCCCTGAAACCGACGGTACTGAAAATGTGGGTAGACGATCACGGCGGCGGGCAGAAAATGAAGCCGGAAATTTACCGGGCAATTATAAGCGAAGCCCACAAAAGAAATATCCGCGTAGCTGCGCACCTTTTTTATGCCGAAGATGCCAGTGCATTGATTGACGCAGGTCTTGATATCATCGCTCACAGCATCCGCGATAAGGAAGTTGACCAGGCGCTTTTGACCAAAATGAAACAGAAGAATGTCACTTATATTCCTACTTTGACGCTAGATGAATACCAGTTTGCTTACGCAGGCAGTCCCGGCTGGCTTAATGATCCGTTTTTCAAAAACTCCCTCGAACCGGGCGTGTTTGAAATGATCACCGACAAAGCTTATGGAGAAAAAATCAGGAGCTCGCCGGAGTATGCGCGCAATATGGAAGCAAACAAGATCGCGATGCGCAATCTTCAAAAGATCGCGGCGGCGGGCATTACTGTGGCACTTGGCACCGACAGCGGCGCGTTTCCGGTACGTACACAGGGATTTACCGAACATCTGGAGATGGAAATGATGGTAGAATCAGGAATGAGCGCAATGCAGGTAATTGTGGCAAGTACCCGCAATGCGGCGCGTGCATTGCAGATAGACAAAGATTATGGTACGCTGGAAGCGGGCAAAGTGGCAGATCTGATCGTCCTCGGCGGCGACCCGACTCAGGATATCCGCAACACGCGGAAGATCAATGCAGTTTGGAAAGAAGGAAAAATAGCAAGTGAAGGTCCGCTCAAATAAGGTTACTTTGCGACTTACAAACGAAGCTCAGTTACCGATATAATTACATTCATTAAGTATTAAGACACTCCCCACACCATGAAGATTGCATTTAAAAGACTCGATCACATCATGCTTTGCATTCCCGAAGGCGCCGAGGAACAAGCGCGGGATTTTTACACCAATGTGCTGGGCCTGGAAGAACTGAAAGACCTGGGTTACCCCCTGCCAAACGGGGCAATATGGTTTCAAATGGGTGACATTCAGCTGCATGTACGGGCTGAAAAGAACCACGACGGTTCGTCCCAGCGGCATCCTGCCTTTGAAGTCAACAACCTGGAAGCAGCGCGGGCTGTGTTGCAGGAACACGGAATAGAGCTGAAAAACGAAAGCAAGATCCCGGACAGGAACCGGTTTTCTTTCCGGGATCCTTTTGGTAATCGCATTGAGCTGATTGAAATGCTGTAACAATGCGGCGCCATCGGGTAAGTTATTTACGCAACAAAAGGGCAAAAAATCGCTTTTGGTAAAAGTAATCCTAAATTTGCCCCACATTCGACGTAGATAAGAACTTCACTTGATGTTAAAGTACCTGTACGGATTGCTGATCGGCATTGTCATTCTTGCCGGAATAGCCGAGGTTGTATTAAGGGTAAAATACGGTTTCTGTAATTCGCCCCTCTATGTTTCTGATCCGGATTTTGAATATATCTATGCACCAAACCAGGACGTGGAACGGTTTGGACAAGTGATCCGCACAAACCAGTTTTCCATGCGGAATGAAGAGATACTCCCCTCCGATTCTATCATAATCCTGCTCATCGGCGACTCTGTTGTAAACGGCGGCAGCCTGACAGACCAGGATAGCATTGCTTCCACGATCCTCGAAAAGCGGTTTCAGCAGGATTTTAAAACACGGGTTCGGGTACTCAATATCTCTGCCGGCTCGTGGGGACCTGATAATGTGGCCGCTTACCTTAAGAAATACGGCGTGTTCAAGGCCAAACTGATGTGCTTGGTGACAAGCAGCCACGACGCTTACGATATCATGTCACACCAAAGTCCGGTGGGAATCGATCCCGGCTGGCCGGACAAGCAATACAAAGTGGCATTGTATGAACTCTGGGACCGGTATCGCTGGATTTTCTTCTATTACCTCGATACCGTTTTACTCACAACCGAGCCTGAAAAGCCAGTTATTACAGCAGAAAACAAGCCCGACCCTGCAAAAGCAGATACGGTTCAGCTGGATTCGGCAAAGCAGGAAACACTTAACCAGGCTGGTATCCGAAAGCCGGGTACTAATTTCAACCCCGGTTACCGCCAGTTGCTCGAAATCGCCGAGACCAATAAGATCCCGTTCTTCATTTACCTGCATCCTGAGATATCAGAAGTAGAAATGGGGCATTTCAATGATCAGGGAAAAGAAATCATGGCATTTGCAAAAGAGAATAATGTCAGGCTGATCAATGAATTACAACTTGGGGTATCTACCAAATTGTACCGCAAAATGGACCTGGTTCATTACAATGCGCAGGGGCAGATTTTTATGGCTGATAACCTGTATCCATTGTTTCAGGAATACTTAAAACTGCCCAGATAATGCGTGTTCTTATTGTACATAACCAGCTTTGGGCACATTATAAATCGAAGCTTTTCAGCGATATTTTCAAAGTATTCAAAAAACAGGAGCCCGGAAGTCAGTTTCTGGTCGCGCAGATCGGTCTGTACGAAGCCAGCCGCGCCGTGATGCAGAACGATGAGAAAGTCACTTACGACTATCCCTATCAGTTGCTGTTCAACAAAAGCCTGGACCAGATTTCGAAAGCGGAGCGGCGCGCGGCGCTGCTTCAGGTTTTCAAAGAATTCAAACCCGACGTACTGAACATCACAGGCTGGGGCGACATGGCGCAGGTGGAGCTGATGTTTTATGCCAAATGGAAAGGTGTAAAAGTGGTAATCTCATCAGAATCATCGGCGCAGGACCACGCACGTTCCAGCTGGAAGGAGGCATTTAAAAGCTTTATTATTAACAGAGGTAATGCGTTTTTTTGTTTTGGTAAAACCTCAGCGGACTATCTGGAAAACCTCGGGATCAATCCGGGCAAAATTGCTGTGCGCAATGCTGCGGTAGTTGACGACCAGGTGATCAGGGAAAATTTCGCGCAGGCCAAAGCAGCACTGAATAACACTGATAAAGCCCTGAACGAAAACCGGCGATTCATATATGTAGGCAGGCTCGCACCGGAGAAAAACCTGGAAATGCTGCTACATGCTTTTGCCGAAATCCAAAAAGCCGGAAATAAGGTAAGTATCTGGGAACTGCTGCTGGTTGGCGACGGTCCGGCCAGAAGTTCGCTCGAAACACTAGCCAAACAGCTGGGAGTGGATGCGCAGATTACGTTTGCCGGCGGGTTTCCTTGGTACGAAGTGCCGCGCTGGCTTGCGCAGAGTGATGTGCTGGTTTTGCCGAGCAAATCTGAACCGTGGGGACTGGTCGTGAATGAGGCGATGGTTTGCGGAATGCCCGTGATTGTTTCCAGTAAATGCGGCTGTGCGCCAGACCTTGTCAGCAATGCAAAAAACGGCTTCACTTTCGATCCGGCAGTACAAAAGGATTTGGAAAAGGCGATGCTATTCTTTGGAGAAAATCCTGAGAAGATTACCGCAATGGGCGCAGTATCAATTGAAAAGATCAAGCCGTTTTCTTCCGGAAAAGTTGCCGAAGAAATGGTCAACACATATAAAATGCTGGCAGAAGCCTGATTCAGGCTACGCCATTTACACTCACCAAAAAGAATGCGGATTTTAAATATTTGTGCATATACCTGGGCAATCGGCGGACCAGCCCGGATCATTTACGACCACACTACGGAAGTGCTGGCGCAGGGCCACCAAGTGGATATCCTGAGCCCGATGACCCCGGGCGAAAAAATGTACCCTGCTCCCGACGGCGCGCGCCTGATCCCCTGTGCGAGAACGACGCCTTTGAGCAACATCTATCGCGAGTTTTCGCTGGAAATGTACCAGTACCTCAAAGCGCATATCCATGAGTATGATGTAGTACACATGCACGGGATCTGGCATTTCGGCAGTCTCGCGCCTTTCCTGATCCCCAACAAAGCCGTGAAAGTAATTACCATTCACGGTTTGCTTGACAAATGGGCGGTGGCACATAGTAAATGGAAAAAGCAGATCGTTACTGCCCTTTATCAAAAACGCCTGCTCGGCAAAGCCGACCTGATCCAGATCAACAATACCGACGAGGAAGAAGATGTGGTACGTTACCTGGGTTACCGGCCCAAAAATATAGTGATCGTGCCAAATGGAATGAAGCTCACCGATTACCAGAATTTGCCCGCAAAAGGTATTTTTCGCCGGAAACATCAGATCCCGGAAAATAAACAGCTTATTCTTTTTATGGGAAGGCTGAATATCAAGAAGGGGCTGGACCTGCTGCTTCCTGCATTTAACAAGATATTCAAACAGGTACCGGACGCAATCCTGATCCTCGCCGGTCCTGACGATGGTTACCAGGCCGAATGTGAAGCTTTTATCCGGAAACATCAGCTGGCTGACCGCATTAAGCTGGTGGGAATGCTGACGGACACTGACAAAAAAGAAGCATTTTCGGACGCTGCATTGTTTGTTCTTCCCTCCTACTCGGAAGGATTTTCCATTGCGGTACTGGAAGCAATGACCTGCAAAATTCCAGCCGTAGTATCCGACAGGGTTGGCTTCGGAGACTACATTAAGAGGTACGATGCCGCGTTTCTGACGCCTCTGAATGCCGATGGAGTTGCTGAGGGGATTCTTAAAATATTACAAGATAAAAGCTACGCGGAAAATGTAGCAAATCGCGCCTATAAGATGGTAACTGAAAATTTTGACATCAAAGTGGTCGCCAATCAGTTATTGGAAGAATACAAGAAAGTTAAAAAAAGCAGCTATCTTTGAGCATTTAAGTAACCGCTGAAAACCGAACCGGAAACACTATACCTGGATATGATAGACTTATCGGTCATTATTTTGACCCACAATGAATCGAAACACATCGGGCGGTGCATCAAGAGTCTTCATCAGATTACGGACAAGATTTTTATTGTCGATTCTTTTTCAACGGACGATACAGTTGCTATTGCCGAAAGTCTCGGTGCTACCGTGATTCAGAATACGTGGGTATCCTACTCTTTCCAGTTCAATTTCGGCATTGCGAATAACCCATTCAACACAGCCTGGCTGATGCGAATGGACGCAGACGAATACATTACGCCGGAACTTGCAGCTGAATTGAATGCAGGGTTGTCGCAGGTAGCTGAAAGTGTCTCGGGGTTGTATGTAAAAAGGCGCGTCATTTTCATGGATAAATGGATCAAACGCGGCGGCTACTATCCGATCTGGCTGCTGCGGCTGTGGCGCAGTGGCACCGGTACCTGTGAGGAGTTGTGGATGGACGAGCATATCAAGCTCAGCAGTGGCACTACTGCCAATCTCAACCACGATATCGTTGATCATAACCTTAATAACCTCACCTGGTGGACCCAAAAGCATAACAATTATGCAATACGGGAAGTCATTGATTTATTGAACATTAAATATAATTTTGACAGCAAACCCACTGTCGATCCGAAGTTTTGGGGGAGCCAGGAGCAGCGTACGCGTTACCTTAAAGTGAAGTACGCCAAAATGCCTCTTTTTACAAGACCATTCATCTATTTCAGTTTCCGGTACATTCTTAAACTGGGCTTTCTGGATGGTGTGAAAGGATTGATCTGGCACTTTTTACAGGGATTCTGGTACCGGTTCCTGGTTGATGCCAAGATATACGAGGTGTACTACCGAGCAGGTCGAGACAAAGAGCAGATAATTACACATTTCAGAACGGAATATGGAAAAGACCTTAAAAGCCCAAACCGATCTGTCAAAGTATGACAACAGCTGGTACAAGCCGGGGAATGTTGTCAAGCAGATCCTTTGGTATTTTACCGGC
>NZ_JBHYGF010000239.1:0-6695 GCF_051859145.1 Dyadobacter sp. | reverse complement strand
ATTCACCTGCACTCCGACCGCAAAGCTGAACTCAGTGCCAACAGCAATATCCAATACGTTTACATATTTGCAATCGTCGCCATATTCTTGCTCGGGATTGCCTGTGTGAATTTCATGAACCTCGCGACAGCGCGATCTTCCAACCGGGCAAAAGAAGTAGGAGTTCGGAAAGCTCTGGGATCGAAACGGTCATTTTTAATGAGCCAGTTTTTGACTGAGGCAGTTTTGCTCAGCCTTTTGTCACTGGTACTGGCACTCATTCTCGCTTATATCGCCTTGCCGTTTTTCAATAATCTGGCAAGCAAGCAAATCAGCTTTCCGTTTGATAATATCCTGTTCTGGATCGTTGCAGTTTCTACGGCCGTGATGGTCGGTATTCTTGCGGGAAGTTATCCTGCTTTTTTCCTATCTGCATTTACGCCGTTGAAGGTTCTACGCGGTGCGATAGATCAGAATGGAAAAGGCGGATACCTGCGTAATGCATTGGTCGTGTTCCAGTTCATGGTATCAGTTATGCTGATTATTGGAACAGGAGTTATTTACAACCAGCTGAATTTCATCCAGACCAAAACGCTGGGTTATACGAAAGAGCAGGTTTTGATTATTAAAAATGCCTATGCACTGGATGCAAAGGCGCGCACATTTAAAGATGAAGCCGCGCAATTGCCCAACATCGAAAGCACCACACTGACCAGCTTTTTACCAACCCCATCTTCCCGTACCGACAATACCTTTTTTCCCGAAGGACAAATGCAACAGGAGAAAGGGATCAGTATGCAGAAGTGGGCAGTTGATTATGATTACGTCAAAACACTCGGCCTGAAAATGAAATCGGGCCGTGCATTCCAGGAAGAGTTTCCAAGTGATTCTTCCGGGATCATCATCAATGAAGCAGCCGCCAAAATCCTGGGTTATGCAGATCCGGTAGGCAAGCGAATTTATGATCTCAACACCAATTCAACCAATCGGGAAACAACGTATACTATACTAGGTGTAGTAAGTGACTTTCATTTTGAATCGCTCAGGCAAAATATCGGTGCATTAAGTCTGGTGCTCCGGCCAAGTTCCGGGATGGTGGCAATGCGCATTAAAGGAGGAAACTACCGGGAAACAGTCGCGCGGGTAGAGACATTATGGAAGGAAATGGCACCTGGTCAGCCATTCAACTACGGTTTTATGGACGAGGATTTTGATCAGCAATACCGTGGCGAGCAGCGTGTTGGACAAATCTTTATCACTTTTGCGGTGATTTCCATTGTGATCGGCTGCCTGGGATTATTTGGATTATCTGCCTACACCGCAGAAAGAAGAACCAAGGAGATCGGCGTAAGAAAGGTACTTGGCGCGAGCGTACCGAACATTATCGCGCTTTTATCCAAAGATTTCCTGAAACTGGTATTGCTCTCGATCCTGATCGGAAGTCCGGTTGCGTGGTACGCCATGAACAGCTGGCTGAAAGACTTCGCTTACCATATCAACATATCCTGGTGGATGTTCGCCGCCGCCGGCGCATTGGCCATTGTAATTGCATTGCTAACCGTAAGTTTCCAAAGTATAAAAGCCGCGTTAATGAACCCGGTGAAGTCGTTGAAATCTGAATAGGGGAGGAAGGGAGGAAAGGGAAGAAAGGGAGGATGGAGCATTGTCAGAATGAACTATACAAGTTAAATTTTCCATCCTCCTTTCCTCCATCCTCCCTTTCCTCCATCTTCCATCCTCCCAAACATCACTACCAATCCCGAAACCATGCTAAAAAACTATCTGAAAATCGCCTGGCGGAACTTGTGGAAGAACAAGACTTTCAGCCTGATTAACATTCTCGGACTTGCGCTGGGAATGGGTTGTAGCCTTTTGATTATGCTTTGGGTGCAGGATGAAGTGAAAATGGACCGTTTTCATGCGAATGATGCGCGGTTGTTTTCGGTCATGGAAAACCAGCATTACTCCGGTACGATCAGTACATTTTCGGCCACACCCGGCGTGCTTGCAGAAGCGATCGTGAAGGATATACCCGAGATCGAAATGGCGAGCCAGGTACTTTGGCAGGAAGAGCCTGTTATCATGGTGAAAGATGTTTTTGATAACGAAAAGGGACGATATGTTCAGGGCGATTTCCTGAATATGTTCTCTTTTGAACTCGCCCAGGGCGATAAGGCAACTGCATTGAAGCGGCCCGACGGTGTGGTTATCTCCAAAAAACTGGCTGATAAATACTTCAAAGGCCAGGATCCGATGGGAAAGACAATCCGGGTGGATAATAAAGATGATGTAATTGTAACAGGCGTTTTGAAAGAAATCCCTGCTTATGCTTCCATGAAGTTCGACTTTCTGATGAGCTACGATCGCTGGCTGAAGCAAAATAAATGGGCAACTGAGTGGGGCAATAATGGTCCGCGCTGCGTGGTGTTGCTTGCAAAGAATGCAGATCCGGAGCGGGTAAATGCGAAGATCAGGGACTATATCAAAACCAAAAATAAGGACAGTAATGTAGAGCTGTTTCTGATCAATTACGGGAAATCGTATCTGTATTCAAACTGGGAATCGGGCAAGCAGAATGGCGGCCGGATCGAATATGTACAGATGTTTACGATCGTGGCTATATTCATTCTCGTTATTGCCTGCATTAATTTCATGAACCTCGCCACTGCACGGTCGGTGAAGCGGGCCAAAGAAGTCGGACTGCGGAAGGTAGTTGGCGCTTACCGTACAAGCCTGGTGGGGCAGTTTATGGGTGAGTCCATATTGATCACCTTTATCTCGCTGCTCTTCGCATTACTGATCGTTCTGCTGCTGATCCCGGCGTTCAACAACCTGACAGAGAAAAAATTGGCTCTGGATTTTCTAAATCCATTCCTGTGGGTACTCCTGTTTGCGCTCACGATCATTACTGGCATTGTTGCAGGGAGTTACCCTGCCATTTTCATGTCTTCGCTCAATCCGGTTACTATTCTCAAAGGTGCATTGAAGTTTAAACCGAGCGCCACTTACTTCCGGCAGGGATTGGTGGTGTTCCAGTTTGGCCTTTCCATTCTGCTGATCCTGGCAATGATCGTAATCTACCGGCAAATCGATTACATACAAACTAAGAACCTGGGTTTTGCAAGGGAAAATCTGTTGTATATACCTGATATAGAGAAAGGAATGGAGAAGAACTTTACTTCATTCAAGCAGGCGCTGGAAAATGAGGCGGGGATCAAATCGGTGACGCATGCACAGTCGAGCCTGCTGGATATCGGAAGTTCGACCATGGGTGTATCCTGGCCGGGGAAAGATACTACGCAGCAGTTGCTGTTCAGTGTAGATCCGGCAGGTTATGATTTTGTAAAAACAATGGGCATTCAGTTGCTGGGCGGACGGGATTTCAGCCCCCAGTATGGTACCGATTCACTCAATTACCTGATCAATGAGGCCGCTGCAGCGAAAATGGGTTACAAGGATCCGGTCGGTAAAGAGCTGACGATGTGGGGTAAGAAAGGGAAGATCATCGGCCTGATGAAAAATTTCCATATGGGCTCATTACACGTTCCGATCCAGCCGCTCATCGTCAATTTGCAACCTGAAAAATCGGTTTGGGGCGTTGCATTGATCAGAACAGAGGCTGGGCAAACAGACCTGGCGATCAAAAACATTGAGAAGTTGTTCAAGCGGTATAATCCGGGATTGCCTTTTAAATACCAGTTCGCCGACGAAGAATTCGGTAATCAATACAAAGCTGAAAATGTGGTCAGCAAACTTTCCAACTACTTTGCGTTCCTCGCCATTTTCATTTCCTGTCTGGGCTTATTCGGACTTGCTGCATTCACTGCCGAGCAACGCACAAAAGAGATCGGGGTCCGTAAGGTCTTGGGCGCCAGTGTCAGTAACCTGGTCGGGATGCTGTCTGCCGATTTTATCAAACTTGTGGGAATAGCCGCGATAATCGCATTCCCGATTGCCTGGTACTTCATGCAATCCTGGCTGGAAAAGTACGCCTACCGCATTGAACTCGAATGGTGGTATTTCCTTGTCGCAGGTATCGCAGCATTGATCATAGCACTGGTAACAGTCAGCTTCCAGGCCATCAAAGCCGCATTAATGAACCCAGTGAAGTCGTTGAAGAGTGAATGAATAAAGGAGGAAGGAGGAAGGAGGCTCCATCCTCCCTTTCCTCCATCCTCCCATTTTCCCATTTTCTTAAAAACCATGCTCAAAAACCACCTCAAAATCGCATTCCGGAACTTGTATAGTTCCAGGCTTTTTACTTCGCTGAATATCATCGGCTTGACCGGTGGGATGGTGGCGGGTGTCTTTATTTTGCTGTGGGTCCAGAATGAGCTGAGCTTTGACAGCTACCACAAAAAGTCGGACAGGATCAGCCGCATTATCACACACCTGACGCTGAGCAAGGAGGAAACCTGGCATTGGGCTACCACGCCGCTGCCGCTGGCCGCGCAGTTGAAAGCACTTCCCGAGATTGAAATGGTGACTCGTGAGAACTATGTCGGAAACCTGCCGATCCGGATAGGGGAGAGGAAAATCAGCGGGGAAAATGCGGCTTATGTCGATACGAATTGGTTCGAAGTTTTTGATTACGAGTTTATAGCAGGCTCTCCGGCCACATTCAAGTCAGCGATCCGGAACATTGCGATGACTGAGGCAAAGGCCAAGGAGCTTTTCGGGCAAACGGACGTAGTAGGCAAGATACTCCGCATTGATTCGCTTGATTATGCGGTAGCTGCGGTGTACAGGAATAACCCAGCCAATTCCAGTTTTCAGCTCGATTATATACTCCCGATGTCCGCTTATCTTGCTAATGCGAATGTTCTTAAAAATCTTAATAACTGGAATAATTTCGAGTTCCAGACATTTGTGGTGTTGAAAAATAAGCCGGACCTCGAAAAGCTGAGCAAGAAGCTGACGGGCATTATTTCCAATTTAAAAAGAGATGAAGGCGGAAAGCCCTCCACCAATACAGCCTTGGAAGCCGAAATGCTGACGGACGTTCATTTCAATAATGAGATTCAATACGCTAACAGTACCAATGGCGACCGCAAAACGATTTACATCTTCTTCGGGCTGGGCATTGTAATTATTCTCGTTGCGTGCATTAACTATGTGAACCTTACTACTGCGCGCGCCAGTGTGAGGTCCAAGGAAGTTGGGGTGAAGAAGTTGCTGGGCGCGAGGCACGCGCACCTTTTCGGCCAATTTATGACAGAATCGGTGATCACCTGTGTGACAGCCTTACTGTTGTCCGTGATTTTCATTTACCTCCTGCTTCCTGTTTTTAATTCCATTACATCCAAAACATTCACGCTTTCTGTCGCAAATCCCGCACTTTGGATGATTTTGCTGGGTACTACCTTGCTGGCTATTATCCTGACAGGTGTTTATCCTTCTGTTTTGCTTTCGTCATTCAAGCCGTTTGACACGATCCGGGGTACCAATGTGCTTGGAGCCAGCAATGCAGCTTTCCGAAAAGGTTTGGTAGTTGTGCAGTTTACAGTTGCCGTTGTTTTTCTGGTTGCTATGCTGGTGGTGAGGCAGCAGATGGACTATGTCCGCAACAAAGAACTTGGTTACGATCGTGCGCATACATTTTCATTCAGGCTGCCGTGGGGAATGAAAACCAAAGTGGATGCCCAAACCGTTAAGGCAAAACTGCTGGGAGAGTCCAGCATCGCCGACGTGACTATTGCCAGCCAAAGCATTGTGCAGATCAACAGCAGCACGTCTGGTTCTTACGATTGGGATGGTCGCCCGAAGGATTTTGCTCCTACTGTTGCGCAGATCGTCGTGGAGGAAAATTTTCAAAAGATGTTCGGGCTCAAATTGGCGGGAGGGCGCTGGTTTGAGGCAAATCGCGTGGTGGATGATGGGAATGTAATATTAAATGAAACCGCTGTCAGGAAGCTGAATTTAAAAGAACCTGTGATCGGGAAACGGTTTGACTTTCAAGGTAACAAAGGAGTGATCATTGGAATAGTAAAAGATTTTCATTTCAAAAGTTTGCGCGACAAGATTGAACCCCTGGTGCTTTTCAGAAGCAAAGGCTGGCAATCTGCCCTTTACGTAAAAGCCCAACCCGGCAAAGATGCCGAGGCGATCAGGGCGGCAAACCAGATCTGGGACGAGTTCATTCCTGATTATGCGATGAAGTACACTTTTCTGGATGAATCTTACGACATGCTTTACAAGAATGAGCAACGTACTGCAACGCTTTTCAACATATTTACCATCACTGCATTGCTGATCTCCTGTTTGGGATTATTTGGTCTGGCTACATTTACAGCAGAGCGGCGGATTAAAGAGATAGGTATCAGAAAAGTGCTCGGCGCTTCGGTCGCCTCATTGGTTTCCCTGTTATCGGCAGATTTTGTCGTGCTGGTACTATTATCCGTCGCAGTCGCTTCGCCGATTGGTTATTACGCTATGGACAAATGGTTGCAGGAATTTCAATACCGCATTGAGATCAGCTGGATTGTATTTGCCGTAGCAGGAGCTGCATCCATCCTGATTGCATTGCTGACGATCAGCTACCAGTCCATAAAAGCCGCATTGATGAACCCTGTTAAGTCGTTGAAATCGGAATAATGGAGGATGGAAGAAAGGGAGGAAGGGGAAGAAAGGGACGGGTGACTCCATCTGTCTTGTCCTGAAAAAAGTGGACACGTTTGTGAAATGTTTACTTCTTCATCTAAGCTGCCTTCATTCGG
>NZ_JBHYGF010000238.1:0-6700 GCF_051859145.1 Dyadobacter sp. | reverse complement strand
GACCGTTACTATCAGATTGTAAAATGCTTCCGTGATGAAGATTTACGTGCCGACCGTCAGCCTGAATTTACTCAGATCGACTGCGAAATGTCTTTTGTAACCCAGGAAGATGTACTGAATACTTTCGAGGGTATGATCCGGAACCTGTTTTTGAATGTAAAAGGGATCGAGCTGCCGGAAGTACCAAGAATGACTTACGCTGATGCAATGCGTTTATACGGTTCAGACAAACCGGACATTCGTTTTGACATGCAATTTACAGAGCTCAAAGGCGAAGATCAGGACCTTACCTCTGGAAAAGGATTCGGTGTTTTTGATGATGCCGGGTTGGTTGTGGGGATTTGCGCACCGGGCTGTGCAGAGTACACCCGCAAGCAGATGGACGAATTGACAGACTGGATCAAGCGCCCGCAAATTGGGGCAAAAGGTTTGATTTATGTGCGATATAATGCCGATGGATCAATCAAGTCTTCCGTTGACAAATTTTACACCGAAGAAGACCTTAAAAAATGGATAGTTGCATTCAATGCAAAACCAGGCGACTTACTGTTGATACTTTCCGGACAAGGAGACAAAGCAAGGAAGCAGCTGAATGAATTGCGCCTAGAAATGGGAAGCCGCCTCGGACTGAGAAATCCGGATGAATACCGGGTACTTTGGGTACTGGATTTTCCATTGCTGGAGTTTGGTGAAACTGAAAACAGATGGTTTGCAATGCACCATCCGTTTACGAGTCCGAAACCTGAGGATATCGATCTACTGGATAAAAACCTGGGTCTTGTGAGAGCAAATGCATACGATATGGTTATTAATGGCGTTGAGGTTGGCGGAGGATCTGTCAGGATATTCGAGAAAGAACTGCAACAGAAAATGTTCGGCATACTCGGGTTTTCGCCGGAAGAGGCTCAGGAACAATTTGGCTTCCTGATGAATGCATTCGAGTTTGGTGCACCACCACACGCAGGTATCGCATTCGGATTCGACAGGCTTTGCTCAATTTTCGGCGGCGCCGACTCGATCAGGGACTTTATCGCATTCCCGAAAAACAATTCTGGCCGCGATGTGATGATAGATTCACCATCAGTTATTGCCGACAGCCAATTGAAAGAATTATCAATAAAAGTTGAATAGTCCTATCCGGTTAACTGTAGTGACTCTTAAATCATTATTAGTTAAGATTTTGTAGTTTTACCACAACTTAGGATTTTCCAAATCACGCCGGTACAATGGAGCGCACCAGTACCGGCCGAAATAACGACACTGCATGCATTATCAATCCGTTCTAACGAAATACTTAAGGCGTATTCTACCTGTATTTCTGATTCTAATCAATCTTCAAGTTTTTGCTCAAAACACTGCTCCTCAGACACCCACTACCCAACCAACGGTTGATCCCACACAGGTAGGCAACCAGCAGGCTGTCGACTTTTACAACCAGGCGAAAGGTGCCGGGATGTCCGACATGGATATTGAGCGTGCTGCACTTCAGAGAGGTTATTCGCTCGACGATATCTCCACAATTCGCCGCAGACTGCAGCAAAACACCAAAGACAACACCAGAAACGACCCAAATCGCGACGAAATCGACGAAACGCGCGAGCAGGATGATCAGGACGAGCTCGATGATGAGACTAACAATGAGAGAGATTCGACAGCCGCAGGCAAAGCCAGGCAAAGAAGACTGAACAGAACTTTCGGATCCGCATTCTTTGGTCGCTCAGCCGCAACTTTCGAGCCTAACCTTCGTATCGCTACCCCGAAAAACTATATTCTCGGACCTGATGACGAGCTGATCGTTGACATTTACGGAAATTCCGTTGACAATTTCAGAATGAAGGTCAGCCCGGAAGGAACTGTTAAAATGCTGAACCTTGCGCCGGTGCAGGTAAGCGGACTAACTATTGAACAGGCCAATGAGAGAATCGTTAACCGGCTCAGGCAGGCATATTCAACACTCAACAGACCTGGATCCGGCACTTACTCGAGCATTACGTTAGGGAACGTGCGCAGCATCAAAGTGATGATCATCGGAGAAGCTGTCAGACCTGGCAGCTACACTGTTTCCTCCCTTGCTACTGCATTTAATGCGTTATACGTTTCAGGTGGCCCAAACAGAAACGGATCTTACAGGAATATTGAAATTATCAGGGACAATAAGGTACTTCGTAAAATAGACCTTTACCGCTTTTTAATGGACGGAGATCTTCGGGATAATATCGCGTTGAGAGACCAGGACATTATACTCATCCGTCCTTATGATACCCGGGTGGAGCTTGCAGGTCTATTAAAGAAAACCGGTGTTTTTGAAGCCAAGCCGGGTGAGACTTTGAGTGATCTGCTCAGATATGCGGGCGGCTTTTCTCCCGAAGCATTTACTCAGCTGATTCAATACCAACGCAATACTGGCAATAACTTTATTATTGGCACGATCGATTCTACGCAAATCGGTTCATTCGTACCAAAGAACGGCGACATTTTTACAGTTAAAAAGATTCTTGACGTAATTGCCAATCAGGTTGAAGTCCGCGGTGCTGTGACCCGGCCAGGCTTTTATCCGCTCGATGAACGTACCAAAACGGTCAAAGAACTGATTAATATCGCACAGGGAATTGGTCAGAGAGCATTCTTAAACCGCGCATTGCTGGAACGCGCCAGCGGCGATACGCAGACTGGTCTTGTCGCCATTGATCTTCGCAAACTGCTGAACAACGAAATTCCTGACATTCAGCTTTTGCCGGGTGATATATTGACGATCAAGTCGGTGGAAGATTTAAAAGAGTTTACCTACCTGTCCATTGATGGATCAATTATCAATCCAGGCGCCTACTACTATTACAAAGACATTACAATAGCCGACCTTATATTTCAGGCAGGCGGCTTTACCGAAGGCGGAGTTCCCTACCGCATTGAAGTTTCGCGAAGGGTAAAGAACGATACAATCGGATTGCCTGAGTCGCAGAATGTCCGGATTTTCACATTGAATGTGGCGGACAACCTCGTACTGAATGAGGAAGATCAAAAATTCAAACTCCTGCCTTATGATATCGTGCTGGTACGTAAATCGCCAAGATACGAGAGTCAGAAGATCGTGACGGTTGCCGGAGAAGTTACTTACCCGGGTACTTACACGATTTTGAACAATTTCGAACGCATTTCTGACTTGTTCCCAAAAGTAGGTGGAATGAAAAAGGAAGCCTACATTGAAGGAGCGCGCTTTTACCGCAACAGAGAGCTTGTTGCACTCGATTTGAAAGCAATTGTAGAGAAGCCAAATATTCCAGCCAATCTTCTGCTGATGGACGGAGACACGCTTTACATTCCTAAAAAGTCTGAAATGGTACGGATCCAGGGAGGAGTTTATAACCCGTCGGTCGTAAACTTCGACCGGAGCTTCAACTTCAAGGAATACATCTCACAGGCCGGTGGCTACACAGAAAGAGCCCGTAAAAACAGAACGTACGTTTCATATCCTAACGGCCGGACACACAGAACAAACAAATTCCTCTTTTTCAGGTCTTACCCGCGCGTCGAACCAGGTTCTGTGATCACAATCCCGATGAAAGAGCCGAGAAACGAGCAACCAATGTCCCGCGGCGAACGCTTAGCCCTTATTTCATTATTCACCACACTCGCGATTGCGCTCATACGTATTTTATAATAATGGTGGAGAACAAGACTTTGTCGAAAAGGGAAACGCTTGAAGTAAGCGTAGCGGATCTGCTGGATTTTGTTAGAAGGTACTTTTTAGTGTTGGTAATCGTACCTATATGCTTTGCAGTAATAGGTATCCTTTATAGTTTTTTGTTGCCAAAGCTCTTTACGGCACAAACTATACTTCTGCCGGAATACGGTATGTCGGGAAAGAATTCCTTTTTTAGTATGGCTGTAACTGCTGAACGAGGCGGTGCTGAAAAGTTGGTTCCTGAACTTTATCCAAACATATTAAAGAGTACGCCTTTTGGTCAGTATTTATTAAAACAACCAGTTATTGATGAGTCAGGCAAGAAATATGCTGACCTGCGTGAATATTTCGCTCGCGACACATCACAGAATTGGTTAGCCAGCATTAAGGGGCTATTCCGATCAAAGCCGGGACCACCTAAGGCGCAAACACCGTTGCCAAAATCTAACATTATTTCCCTCAGCAGCGATGAACAAGCCAAAATTTCGGCTGCAATCGGATTGGTGAGCATTAATGTGGATGATAAAAACGGGATTATCACGATTGAATGTGAAATGGCGGATCCTGTTGTAGCTGCAATGATCGTTGAAAGTGCAAAGGAGTATCTTATTCAATATGTTGAAGATTACCGGACATCCAAAACGAGTGACCAGGCTTTATTCCTTGACGACAGAGTAAAGGAAGCCAAAGCCAGGCAAGACAGAGCAGAATACGCCCTTTCGAGTTATCGTGACCGAAACAGAAATGCATTCCTCAACGTAGCCCGGATTGAAGAGCAGCGTTTGCAGGCGGAATACGTGCTTGCTCAGTCGATCTACTCTGACCTTGTGGTCAAGCTTGAACAATCCAAAATTAAGGTCAAGGAAGAAAAGCCTGTATTCAAGATTTTAGAACCTGCGAAGGTTCCGATCAACAAAAGCAGTCCTAAAAGGCTTATTATCGCTTTGGTGTTTGCAGTTATAGGAGCAATCCTTACACTGATCTATATTGTGTTTTTCAGAGAAAAGTACCACTTGCGACTTCTTTAACGCAAACTTTAGATTACAACAATTTACATTGTCTCACTAGTCACACGATTAAGGACTGTGCTGTTTGCCTTCACACCACTACTTCCTTTATAAATCAGATTTTCTCTCTGATGAATTCTAGATACCGGGAGCAAATGGAGTGTGTTAATTGCTATTGAAATTAATGAACAAAGCATACGGTAAGATTAAAAAGCCTAAAATCCTGTCATTTAGTCACTATGGCCAGCTATATGGTGCAAACAGATCGCTCCTGACGCTGATTCTTGCCTCACGGGATAGATTGGATTGGTTGGTTATATGTAGGCAGGAGGGGCAGTTTACGGAAGAATTGAAAGCCAATGCTGTTGCTTACCGCGTTATTCCTTTCAAAACGGATGTTTACAATGGTCCAAGTAATACTCCGAAGCTTCGGGGCATAGTAAAGCTTTTAACCAATGTGCGGGCAGCCACTCATATTGTAAGTCTGATTAACAGTGAGCAAGTTGACATTATTCATTCCAATTCCTCTGTAATTCTGATTGGTGCAATCACAGCTCAGCTTGCTGCCAAAAAGCATTTGTGGCATTTTCGGGAATTTGTATATGAGGATTACAACTCCAAATACAACCTTGGAAAGTCCTTCTTCAGATACTGGGCCCGTAAAGCGGATACCATAATCTGTATCTCACAAAGTATACGTGAAGTAAGGCTTGTACAAGGCAAAGTAGACACTCGTAGTGTCATTATTTACAATGGCCTGGTTGGAAGTGATATGGCGCAAACTCCGAGATCGCTTGCAAATCGAACTTCGGTCATTTCAATAATCGGAGTGATTAACCGTGCCAAAAACCAATTAGTTGCCATCAAGGCGCTAAGGCAATTATTGCGGTCAGGAAAGAGGCTGACACTGCATATTGCAGGCGACATCAATGATCCTGAATACTACGGCGAGCTTAAAACATACATTCAACAGGAGAACCTGTCTGAATATGTGAGGTTCCTTGGATTCGTGAAAGACATAAAAACTGTGATAGCGGAGTCGGATGTGACTTTAATGTGCTCGCGCATGGAAGCATTTGGCAGGGTTACAGTCGAAAGTATGATGTATGGCGTACCAGTTGTCGCATTCGCATCAGCAGGTTCCAGCGAGATTATAGAAAATGGTAAAACGGGTTTACTTTACACAGGTGAAGAAGATGATTTAGCCGAAAAAATCGACAAGATTCTGTCCGATCCTGTTTTATACAAAGTCATTTCAGAAAATGCGCTGAACCACGTTGCCAAGAATTTTACCGTCAGCAGCTATGCCGACAACTTTGTGAACGAGGTGAATCTGGCTCTAAAATCCAACTGAATGCAATCTCCAAAAATCACAATAATAACTGTCGTTAGAAATGGTGAGCAATATCTTGAGACTACCATCACGAGTATTCTTGAGCAGACTTACCCCAATATAGAATACATTATTATTGACGGAAATTCCACTGACGGAACGGTTGATATTATCCGTAGGTACAGTGACAAACTGCATTACTGGATCAGTGAAAAAGATAAGGGAATTTATGATGCCATGAATAAAGGCGTGAGAGCTTCTACCGGGGATTGGCTGCTGTTTATCAATGCGGATGATTTTCTGGCAGACAAGAATTCCATTGCCGATTCCATTCCTCACTTAACGAAAACACCTCATAAAATCGCTTACGGAGACATCATCTACCGCTATCCAGACGGAACGGACAAGCAATACGGTGTAGCATGGCCGGATTTAAAAAAACGTTTTCGGGATGTGGCTATGTATCTCGCGCACCAGGCTACATTTCACGCGCGTAGTCTTTTTCAAGAACGGCTCTTTGATACTTCTTACAAGATTGCCGGTGATTACGACTTCCTTTTGAGCCATTTAAAAGATCACGATGCAACTTACTTTCCGGTAACTGTCGCCATAATGCGGACTGGGGGGCTGAGTTTCGCTGTTAGCAAAATCGAATTGCTCGCAGATACGCGCCGAGTA
>NZ_JBHYGF010000237.1:0-6703 GCF_051859145.1 Dyadobacter sp. | reverse complement strand
CGTTGAGCTCGGGAATTCGTTTTTAAGGTTTTTCTAATGCTACACTATACTAAGCAAGAAAAAAGGATGTCTATCTTGGCTGAATTTCTGGCTAAACTTATCAATATGCATTTCGGATATGTCCGCTTTTTCGATAGTTCGGAAAACTTAACCTTTCAATTAAGCGAACTCCAAAAATTTGGTTGTATGAGTCTTTGGATAGAGACCGCGGGCCACGCAGCTAGAAAATATCCCGAATTCGAAAAGCTAAAATTGAGCCTAAGTAAGGGTGACTACCTTGTAGTTTTTAAAAGAGAAGATCTGGGTACCGAAGCTGAATTCATAGATTTGTTAATAGAGTTAGGCCAAAATCATATTCACACCATTTGCATCCAAGAAAGGATTGACACTTCAAATGAATTCGCAAGCGTAGAGCATGATTAGCATTCCTAAGCTCTGCCTACCGTGCACATTCAGGCGTTGATTTGGGACAATTTATTTTAGCCAAGATTAGAAAAAGAATAAATTATAAAATAATTCTTACTCGGTTTCTTATCTCAAATTATTCTATACATTAGCCGTTAAAACTACCCTTCCGAGCATTTTACATGAAACAAGTGGTAATGATCTTCTCGCAGCGGAAGGTTATTTTAGCTTGTTATCTGGCTGTAAGCCTATTGACAGGTATCTGGCAATTTGCCCTTGGGCCAGCCAGGTATGACCATTTCTTGGTGCTTAATAGCGCATTTGACCACTTGGTCGCCCAGCAAAACTTGTATTTGGACTATCCTGATGAATATACGGGTAGGTTCTCGTATCATCCTATTGTGGTAATTTTATTTGCACCAATCGGTTTGTTAAGCGCGGGCTGGGGTATGTTGTTATGGTTGTTGCTAATAGCCTGCATCCTTTTCTATGCCATTGGTCGCCTGCCACTCAGTTATGACGATAGAGTACTTTTTTGGTGGCTAATTTTAGTTGAGCTGGGTATATCCCTGAACCTGCAGCTCCATGACCCACTGATCGGAGCTCTGGGTTTGCTGACGTTATCGTCTTTACAACGTGGGCAAAGCAAAAGGGCCGCGCTTTACCCAGTCCTGGCTTGCTGTTTACATCCATATGCGATTTTGCTTGGCGCCTTATTCGTTTTTTATCCAAATCGCCGCCGATATTTAACCCAAGTCCTTGTCTGGGCCCTTGTTGTATGCATCGCACCTTTGTACTTTACTACCATTGCGCACTTCAGCCGTTTATATATGGATTGGGCCGGTTTTTTATCACAAAACCTAAACCTTTTTCCAGTAACAAGCACCGGACGAATCGGATCTTCGATTATAAGCGAGTGGGAGATCTATTTGGCTGGCGGATTTTGTTTTACTCTGATTTGGGTATATAATTTGGTCAAGCTTGAAAATATTGACCGAAAGAAAATGTTGCTCCTTTTGGCATATTGCTTTCTATGGATCAGTGTTCTTCAAAATGGATTGTGGACAGCTTCAAATTTTTTAACATCCCTTTCGCTGATCTTGTTTTTCCTTGTCAACAAGCAACAAACAAAAACCTTTTTGATCGTCTTGTCGCTTTCATTGCTTGTTGTTACCTTTTTTGCTGGCCTTGATATGTATGTTGCTGATTGGATAAAAGATTCTGCATTTCTAGAACTTGGGCCTGGCATTGTTATCCTTCTTACGCTACAATGCTGGCTACTGGGGTCAAACCGGCAAAATGATTATTCAACGCTCTAAAGGCTGGTAACAATGGATATAAGTAAAAACGTTACTGAAATTATCAGCAAAAAAACCGACATTGATGCTACTCTGATTATGCCTGAAATGAAGTTGAAGAAAGATCTAGGTATGGATTCCCTTGATGTAATTAAACTAATCGTTGATCTTGAAAAAGAATACAAAATAATGCTCCCGGAAGATGCCGTGGAGAATTTTCATTCCACCCTGCCTATCCGCTTCGCCCCGCCAAAAATGATTAGCCCGAGCATAATTAATATGGCTCCCAGTTCATAGGCCTGTGGAAGTACTTCAAAAGTTTTCAGTTACCATCTATGCCAGTATTAAACACTTTGGAATAGATACGCAATCAAGAAAATACTGATAAGGAAGATGACGCCTGTCATCAAAGTGGTCAGTAAAGTTGTTGGTTTGTAGCACCCGACTTTAAGCTGTTTGGTGAAAGCACTAATCGAAGATAAAATCTGGATTGATAGTCATGAGTCAATTGCCCTTTTTACAAATGCTCCCAAAAAACTTCCCACAAAACTGAGAATGAGCGCGCCAATCAGTCCAAATAATTCCAGTTCGCGTTTTGCTTGATCATGTTCTGTAGCACCTAAAATCAGAAAATATCCCATAGTAATAACGGCACATAAGGCAATAGCCCAGATCCACCCTTTTTTTGTTTGTAACATTCCAATAACCCATGATACGGCAACAGCGATCAGATAGGGAGTGTGAATATGGGTGGCGTATTTTACGTAGTACGTAATTACTCCACCTCCGATTAGAACCACTAATATGGTGATAATGAACCCTGACTTAGATAATGATCTGCTTTTTGTCTCTTCCATAATAATGATTTTAGGACGTGCGGCTGTCTTTTATATAAGTTGCCGCAGGAAATTATAATTTCTCTGACCCGGCCATCGGCACATGTCTGTAAAGAAGCGAATATTCATATTTTGGTTTCACTAAATAGCCTTATTCGTCAGTGAATTTGTTCCAGCTGGGCTTGAAGATCATTCTGAGTGATTGATCTTTTGTAAAATAAGCGACCATCCAGTTGAACAAAGTCCTGAAACGGTTCTTTTTAGTAATCAATGAGATAAGATGCACAAATAACCAGGCAAACCAGGCAATCATACCATTGAAATGTACTTTTGGTTTGGGCAGGTCCGCTACCGCTTTCATTCTGCCAATAATGGCCATGGAACCTTTGTCAACATATTTGAAGGCTTTCAGCGGCTTATTTTCAATCAGAAGTTTAAAATTTTTCGCCAGGCGCTTGCCTTGCTGAATCGCTACCTGTGCAACTTGCGGATGCCCGTTGACAAAATCAGGATCGGTCATTTGCAAACAGATATCACCTATCGCATAAATATTTTCCGTTGCGTTTACTTTGTTGTGTTCATCCACAAGCAACCGCGCACCTCTTCCGTAACTGTCGGCCAATATGCCATCAAACAACTTGCCTGTGACGCCAGCAGCCCAAATCAAGTTTTTGGTTGAAATGGTTTCGTCGTCGGAAAGTATCACTGTATCATTGACGAAATCTTTTACGCGACAATTTAACCTGACCTTTACACCCAGAAGCCGCAACTGATCATAAGTCTCCTTTTGCGATTTTTCACTCATCGGCGAAAGCAGTTCCCCTGCGCTTGTGAGTAGATAAATCTCTCCACCCTTCCCTACCAGTTCAGGATATTCCTTTTGTAATATGCCGTTTCGCATTTCAGCAAACATACCCGATAATTCAACACCCGTTGGCCCTCCTCCTGCTATGACAATGGTAAGCAATTTCCTGAGCTGATCGGGATCTTCGATAACGCTGGCCTGTTCCATCTGCCGCAAAAGCTTGTTGCGCATTTCCAGCGCATCGTCCAGCGTTTTCATTGAAATGGCATTATTCTTAAAATTATCGGAACCGAAATAATTGGTTTTTGCTCCCGTTGCAAAAACCAAATAATCATAAGTCAGCTCTCCACTGGATAATATGACTTTATTCTCGTCGGGCATCACACGCTGCAAATAGCCTAATCGAAACTTCACATTCGTGAAATTCCGGAACAGTTTTCTAAATGGGTAACTAATGCTGGAAGGTTCCAGAAACCCTGTTGCCACCTGGTAAATCAGGGGAGGGAAAAAATTATAGTTGTTCTTGTCAACCAGGGTTATCTCAAATCGTTTGTCATTTCCTAATGAGCGGGCCAGGTTCACTCCGGCGAAACCACCACCTACTATTACTATCTTCATTTCAAATGAACTGGTTTGTTAAATGCTACTAAATCCGGTTGAGACAGATATTTAAGCTTCCACAGCTTTCAGGTATTTTTTGTTTTTCATTCTCAGGTACACGCCGTTTGTCCATCCGAAACCTTCCTGGACCTCATATTCTCCCCCACCCGCTATAAGGTTGGTGTCTGATACATTGTATTTTTCCAGCATCTTTCCGGAATGCTTGAACTCCTTGTCGATCAGTCTGAGCCATTCATCCGATATCTCATCAGCCGTCTCGTGGAAGTTATAATTACGCAAACCTTTGTATGCGATCCAATGTAAAGGTGCCCAACCGTTAGGTGCATCCCACTGCTGGTTGGACCTGACCTTAGTTGTGAGCAGACCGCCTGATTTCATAAAGTTCAACCGGATGTAGCCCTTCACAGACTTGGCCTGCCTGCTGGATGCAAGTTTAAAAAACAAAGGAAAAGCGCCTGCCAGTGTCACATGTTTTGTAAAATCACGCTTCTGAAAATCATAATCCATATAGAATTTCTTCTTGTCGTCCCAGAAATACGTCTGGATAGCAAGGGCACGTCTGGCTGCTTTTTGTTCATATGCAAGATGCATTTCCCTGTCGTCTTTTAGTAAATAAGCTTCTGCCAGTGTTTTTTCCAGAAAATACATCAGGCAATTCAGATCAACCGGTAAAATATCGGTGGTATGGACTGTCGAGAAATCATGCTCGTCTGCAAACCAGCGGCTGCTGAAATCCCAGCCCGATTCGGCTGCCGCCCTGATATGGCGGTATGTCTCTTGGGGAGCTAAACCATACTTTTCCCATGCTTCATGTCCCAGCTCCACATCCTCGTGGTAAGATTCCGGCCGTGGGGTGGAACGATCATCCCAATATCTGTTTAGAACAGCTCCGCCCGGTAAATTCACGAGCCTTCTATGCGCACTAAAAGGCTTGCTTGAATCGCCTGGTTCCATCCAATAGTCGTACTCATGCTGCATATGCGTCAGATATTTTGTCAGGATGTGCTTTCCCTCCATATCGCTATACAGTTTGAGCATCAATGAAAAGAATGGCGGCTGCGACCGGCTTAAATAATACGTTCGGTTGGCAGTGGGAATAAATCCGAAGCTGTCGATGAGATATGCGAAATTGTTGATCATATGCCCGATTAGTTCAGTTTTGCCCGACTCTTTCAATCCCAGCATTGTGAAATAAGTATCTCAATAGTATATCTCTCTGAAGCGCCCGCCTGGCACAACATAAGGATGTGGAAGCGGGATCAGCGAACAGCCACTCTCCTGGTCATCGGGTTGCCGTGTAAGTACGGCCCATAACTTTTCGACGTGCTCGGAAACGGTTCCTTGTTTGTTTGCAACGAACGTGGAGGCAATATGGGCAGGAATACTAAAATTTGATCTGACAAAACCGGCCATATCAAATCCCGGTTTTTGCTTTTCCTGGTCATATGCTTCCATAATTAATGCGGGCTCTTTAAGCGGAATGGCGTCAGCAAATGTTTTGGAATCCTCAAATTGATGACTGTTCTGAACGTCGGCGAATAACGTTCCGAAGATCTCCTCGGGAGATGCGTACGAACGTTTTTGAGTAACCGAAGGGAAAATATATTCTTTCAAAATGATATTGATTAGGTTATCAAACTGGCATGAAATAGTAAACTCTGGGTGCTTGGTAGAATTCGTACATGGAATTACAAAAAGCACTTCTTTAACTATTACCAATAATGATACCAGTAGTTAATCCAGAAGTAAAATCAGAGTAGGTATACTTTATTGCATGTAGAAACAGGGTTACTTGTACTGCCGCTATTGGCTGGCAGCATAAAACCAGATATAGAAAATACAATTGCATACGTTGCCGTTGGAGAAGCGAGAAACAGGCTCAATCAAAATCTATAACTTTCTAATAACCAACTGTTTGAATGTTTAATTCGAGGTTATTAACGATGTCTGATTACCTGACATATTCGTTATGTAAGACAAATTAAGTAGTAATTAAAAAGAAATTCATATTCAGATAAACCCGACAAAACACCTATATAAAATCTGGGTTTGTTAACAGTTTAATGTTTTTCTAATCTTAAAATGCGACCCTTGGCACGGCTATATTTTTTTAAATTGGTGATTCAATTAAATTATACCACCCATCGTATCAGGCAGGAATTAAATGATTTCGTGATTGAGTTATTAAAATGAATTAAGAGATTCTGATTATTCAACCAAGGACTTGATCGTAGTATTGAAGAAAAGTAAGATAATCAGGATTGCAATTGCAAGTCTAATGTAATTCTAATCTAATAAATGAAATCGTGGCATGGAAATGCTTACCATATCGTCATCGCCGTTTTATTAAATTATAAAAATTATGAAATTACCTACCAAAGAATTAATTCAGAGGCTATCATCTATTTCGACTGGACCCTGCATATCTATATATATGCCTACACATCGGACTCATCCAGACAATGGGCAGGATCCAATACGGTTTCAAAACCTGCTTAAAGAATTGGAGGCTTCATTATCCCAGAAATATTCAGTAAGCGAAGTAAAATCATACTTAGAGCAATTTGAAAATATCAGAGAAGATAAAGATTTCTGGAACCACAATCTGGATGGCCTTGCTATCTTTTGTTCAGAAGGTGTTTTCGAATTGGTGAGCTTGCCTGTTGTGGTCACTGAGCTGGTGGTTGTCGCTGAAAGCTTTCATACTAAACCTATGCGCAAGTATCTACAAACAGAAG
>NZ_JBHYGF010000236.1:0-6743 GCF_051859145.1 Dyadobacter sp. | reverse complement strand
AGTAGGAAACGTAGGGGTTCAGGTCAGGAAATGCCTGGTATATATAGGATTTTGCGCCGTCAGCTTCCTGCCGCACATTACCAACATATAGCTGAATGCGGTATCCGTTGATATACCTGATAGACTTGTTGTGTTTGGCCAGCGTATCAAGAACTGTATCCAGTTTTTTATTGACGTAAAGCGGCTTGTCCACATCTGTTTTCGGTACAGTTCGCGTCTTAGGCGCCGTTTCTGTGACGGCTTTATCAAAGACAGGCTCCACATATTCATACCTCGGGCGGACTGCCGAAAGGTCTTCTCTGTACTCCGAGCTGGACGAGCTGACTACCGACTTTTTACTACAGGCTGATAAGATGATCATGACAATCTGCAGTGCCAATAAGGAATTCTTTTTCAGCTTCATATCTCTGAAAACGGTAACTTAACTAACAAACATAATAAAAAAGGATGAATCGGCATACCACTTAGTTATGATTGTAATACCTAACTTTACCAATACAATTCACAATACCAATGCAAATTCAATCCAATTTTCCGCTCCGTCATTACAACACCTTTGGACTGGAATCAACGGCGCGCTTTTTTGTTGAAATTACATCTCTAACGGAATTGACCGAAATTCTGACCAATCCGGAATGGAAAAAAACGCCGAAATTTATTTTAGGGGGAGGCAGTAACATCCTTTTGACGCAGGATATTGAGGCGCTTGTAATTCATCCTAAAATCACTGGAATTGAGAAAATAAAGGAAGCTGATCCACAGGTTTGGCTAAAAGTCGGGGCTGGTGAAAACTGGCATGAATTCGTAATGTATTGTGTAGAAAACGGTTACGGAGGCGTAGAAAATCTCTCCCTCATTCCCGGCAGCGTTGGTGCAGCTCCCATGCAGAATATCGGCGCTTATGGGGTTGAAGTCAGAAATGTAATTGAGTCAGTTGAAGCAATCGAGATTGAAACAGGCGAGCTGCATGTTTTTTCAAATGCAGAATGCAACTTCGGTTACCGTGAAAGTATTTTCAAAAAAGAAGCTAGGGACCGGTTTGTGATCACAGGCGTCACCTTCGTTTTGTCCAAAAAACCAAAACTGAATATCGGTTATGGAGATGTTCAGCGGGTCTTGGCTGAAATGGAAGTTTCAGTGCCAACAATTAAAGATGTAAGCGAAGCAATTATGCGGATCCGGAGAAGCAAATTGCCCGACCCGGCCAAGATCGGCAATGCGGGTAGCTTTTTTAAAAATCCCGAAATCCCCGTGTCGAAATTCGATGAAATCAAATATAAAAATCCGCTTGCGCCAGGCTATCCTGTCGATGAAAATACAGTGAAAATACCCGCTGGCTGGCTGATAGAGCAGGCTGGCTGGAAGGGATACCGAACAGGGAATGTGGGGGTACACGACAGGCAGGCTTTGGTACTTGTCAACTACGGAGGAGGTACCGGTAACGAAATCAAGTTATTATCTGAATCAATTCAGGAATCCATTCTGTCCAAATTCGGGATCAGTTTAAAGGCGGAGGTAAATTTCATCTGATATATGAATTCAAAAAAGCGCAATGCGACGCTGTTTCTGGTCATTCTTTTTGTTGCAGTCTTCTTTCTAAAGCAGCGGTTTACCGTGGAGCTTTATCAGGATGAGTTTCATTACCTGCCCACAGCCGTCTATTTTAGTCCCGAACCAATTCCTTCCATTGATCTGCTGAAAAGCTACAATGAGCTCAATACGCCCATTCCCTTTATTCTGGGAGGCTGGGTTGTCAGTCTTTTTGGCGAAAGCATTCAGGCCCTGCGTTTGCTTACATTCATTTTCAGCTTTGGTCTGTTAATGTTGTTTGTGTGGAACAGTCCTGAAAAAAGCAGACGTTTCTGGCTGTGTTTGGGCGGACTGTTGCTTTTTCCAAACTACTATCTGGTCAGCGTTTATTATTATACGGACATCTTTGCGATGTTTTTTGTGCTCGCCGGTATAGTCGCTTATCTCAAACGTGTACACTGGGCCGGAATGCTGCTGTTTGCGGCGGCTGTTTGTTGCAGGCAGTATATGCTCGCGTTTCCGGCTGCGGTGGTAGCTTACGAGCTGTTTAATCATTTGAAAAAATCGGTTAAACCTGCATGGGTGATCAGGAATGCGTGGGAGGATAAAACCTGGCTTTGGTATAGCATTGCAGTTTTGAGTATTGTACCCTGGGTTTTGCTCTGGAAGGGCCCAGCGCCTGCCGCAGTGATGGCCGACCAGCACTACGATTCGGACAAGATTGCGCAGTACAACTTTGGTTATCTGATGTATGCGTCGGTGGTTATCGCGGTTTATCACGTAATTCCAGAGTTAATTTTTACCAGGAAGCTGGGTTACCTGTTTAAATTCCCGTCGCTTTATCCCAAGCTGTTCGCAGCATTCGTGGCGGTACTCGCCGCTGTCATTATCTTTTCACCTGCCAAACAAGCCTATAATCCCTACTTCACGTGGCCGTATCTGGGTTACATTGATCAGTTATTGATGACGATCGGGATCAGCGGAATGGTTAAGCAAGTCATTTTCGGACTTTTGGCATTGGTTGCCTTAATGCGTTTTTTCTCCCCTGGTTTCAATCTTGCGAGCTGGATGGTTGCGTTTAATGTGCTGCTGCTGGGTAAGGCGCAGCTGTCCTGGGATAAATATTCATTACCGGTCATCATGGCTTTGTGGTTCCTGGCGATGTTTGACGAGCAATGGTCGCTGGCTGAGAATGCAGAAGAAAATCCAGAAGTCGTAAATGCAAAATATTAGGGATATATTTATATCAATTGTGTTGTGAAAATCGAGCCTTGAAATCTAAAAGTTGTTGAATGAAATGAGCTTTACAAGTAAGGTAAGTGCCTTTTTCCTGATCATACTCGCGGGAATTTCGCAGGAGACATACGGCCAGCGTTTCTATTCTGTTGTGTTCAACAAGCTGCCCAAGGATATGCAGCTGTTTGCGCGCGATGACAATAATGTAGCCGAAGTTCCATTTGCGGGAAAAATCGAAGCAACAGGCTGGGACCACATGTCGGTGGTTACTTTCCGCAATGGAAAACAGGTTGGGTTGCAGCAGCAAAAGCTGGATTATGCCGGTCAGAATTTCGCCAATTTTGAGCTGAAACCAAAGATCAAAGCTGAAATGGCGGATTATGATTTTGCGGTTTATGTTTGTAAAACAGACGATTCTGTACTGATTGTAAAACGAACAGAAATCGTTGCGGGGGATTTTTACGTGATCAGCGGACAATCCAACGCAGCCGCGGTCCATTTTGGAGACTGGTCAAGTAAGTACGCGCGCACCCTGGGCAGAACCCCCGATGACAGTCCTGCACAGACTTTGGGCGATACGATGTGGATACCTTCTTCGTGGTCGTGGCCGTATGCGGGCGCCTGGGGCGTGGAAATGCAGCGGCGCATTCTTGAAAAAGACAGCATTCCCACCTGCGTAATCAACGGTGCATTGCCCGGCTCATACATCCGCTATCACACCGATCGCAATGCTGAAAATCCTGCCTCTTCGAATTTATATGGTTTTTTGTACCAAAGAATCAAAGCCGCACGTGCTGGCCGCATTCGTGCTTTTTTCTGGTACCAGGGCGAGCAGGAAGCTTTGGAGGATATCCGCAATTACGAGCAGGAATATGACAAGCTTTTTAAATACTGGCAGCAGGATTACCCGCAGGTTGACAAGTTTGTAGTAATGCAGATCCCGGTACTTTTTAACCCGTATTACGTAGCAGGTACCATCCGAGAATTTCAACGGAAAACCAAATACATTTACCCTAAAACGGATCATTTCAATGTAAATGGCCTGCCTGGATTTGACGGCATTCATTACAGTCTTTCCGGCTATCAGGAACTAGGTAAGAGGGTTTATAATTTCGTTAAACCAAAGGTGTACGGTTCTGCTGACAGCAGCAATGTAAATTGCCCCGATGTGCAGCAGATTTACTATTCATCGGAACAGAAAGACGAAATAACGCTGGTTTTCGAAGAAGGACAGAGCCTGCGCTGGCCGAAAGATACGTTGATTGACGATGTCAGCGGAGCAAAGTTCCTCAAAGGGTTGAAAGATGTTATTTACTTCGACGGTGACGAATCAAAGCCCGCCAGCATTGCGTCTGGCTCAGCAAATGGAAATAGGGTTATATTAAAGCTTTCGGGCGCCTCTAACGCAGGCAAGCTGACCTATCTTCCTGCTTACAAAGGCGAGCAGATCAGGATCTATTATGGACCATTTCTGACGAATGCACGCGGTTTGGGCGCATTTTCTTTCCAGGAATTCCCTATTGCAAATATTATCACATTCCCGGTTTTTGAAGCAAAAGAATCAGAGTTAGCCAGTGTGCGGGTTTCCTGGCAATCCTCTGGCGCGGACCGATATGTGCTTGAAAAGAAAGGACCGGACGATACGGACTTTAAAACCATCGATACATTCAATGGAACTACGCTGTCTTACGAGGATAAAGATGTTTCTCCGGATGAGACTTACAGCTACCGCATTCAGGCTTTCAGCAAAACCTCGCAGTCGCTTGTAAAAACAACCAGCGTTAAAATGCTGCCACTTCTGGCTGTAAAGCAGGAGCCGGGCGAAATGTTCTGGAAAATTTATCCAAATCCCGTTTCAGCTGCTTTAAAGGTGGAGTTTAGAAATCCGGTGAAAGGGGAGATACGGCTGAGCAATGCGCGCGGGCAGCTGGTGCACAATGCACATTTGAAATCTGAAAACAGGTATGAAGTGGATATTTCAACCATGCCAACCGGCCTCTACATTTTGACAGTTGCCCAGGGAGACGGAACAACGATCAGCAGCAAGATCATCAAGCAGTAACCAAAAAGGGTAGCAAGCGCTACCCTTTTTTGGTTACTTATATATTGTCGGAATCAGCTTCCCAATCCGTAGCGTACAATGCAGTACAATGCGCGGAAACCGTCTTTCCAATTGATCTTTTTGCCTTCTTCGTAAGTACGCCCGTAATAAGATACACCTACTTCATAAATCCTGATCTTCGGTATTTTGGAGATTTTGGCAGTCACTTCCGGCTCAAAGCCAAAGCGCTTTTCGTGGAGCGAAAGGTTCTTGAGCAAGTCGGCCCGGAAAAGCTTGTAGCAGGTTTCCATATCCGTCAGGTTCAGGTTAGTGAACATATTGCTCAGGAATGTCAGGAACTTATTGCCAATCGTGTGCCAGAAAAACAGGATTCTGTGCGGCCTGCCTCCCATAAAGCGCGAACCGTAAACTACGTCGGCGTATCCGTCGACAACCGGGCGGAGCAGAATGTTAAATTCCTGTGGATCGTACTCAAGATCAGCATCCTGCACGATAATGTAGTCGCCGGTTGCCCGCCGGAAGCCAGTATGTAATGCAGCTCCTTTTCCCTGGTTAAATTCGTGGCGGTAGTAACTCACTTCGAGAAGCGGGTTTTCGGCCATAAACCGCTGTGCTACTCCTTCCGTGTTGTCTGAGGAGCAATCATTTACGATTACAATTTCTTTCTGAAAACCATTTATCAATTCAACGGATTTGAGCTTATCCAATACTTTCCAAATTGTTTTCTCTTCATTGTAAGCAGGAACTATAATTGATAATTTCATCCGTGGCTAATATTCTTTATGGCTAATGTGAAGTAGTAAATGGTTGTATGTCAATCAAAACATAACGAAGCCGCTCCAAGCAATCCTGCGTCATTGGCTAATGTAGCACGTTTGATACTGATCGTTTTCAGATAATAGGGAGTCAGCCAGTATTCGAAGCGCTCGTTAATTGCGGGCAAAATAAATTCAAAGGAAGCGGAAATGCCACCGCCGATCAAAATTGTAGTAATATCCAGGATGCGCACCATTGAAACCAGTCCCTCTCCCAGCAAGTAACCCATTTCGTGAAATACCTGCTTGGCAAGTTCGTCGCCGCCGGAAGCTGCTGCTACCAGGCCGGTTGTGGAAATAGTACCGTCTGATGGAAGTTGTGTTGTGCCCGTATAGGCTGCACGCATGGAGTTTGCTAGATCAAGAAGTTCTTTTTTGCCGATGTTCCTTTCAAGCACCTTACCATTTTTGGAAGGGATATGTCCGGGTTCCATTGCATTACCGCCGCCGCCTTTGAACACTTTCTTATCTATAATAGACGCGCCGCCGATCCCGGTACCGAGGGTTACGAAGATGTAATCTTCCGGTAATTTATCTTCTCCGAAATAGTACTCTCCCAATGCAGCTGCATTCGCGTCATTTTCGAGGTAAAAATCGTGTGTTGGAAAGCGGGCTTTCAGGTCGGGCACGATCGCAATACCATCTATCTCGGGAATTGCAGTAATTTCAATCAATGTAGTCCGGTCACGGGTAGTTAGTCCAGGAACTCCGATACCTACTCGTCTCACCTCGGGATATTCGACCAGCTGTAATGCGATTGCATCGCCCAAACGTTCAATAAAATGTCCTGAGCTGCGCCAGCTGGCGGTATCATGGCTATAAAAATTTGAGATTCTCCCATCCGTAGCGTCAACGATTCCCATTTTTACGTTAGTACCGCCCACGTCTATACCGAGGTATTGTTCCATGAAAAAAGCTAAAGGTTTTAATAAATAATTTTAAAAATGCGGCAATTTACTAAAAATGCGCTTTGTACACTAATCAATCCAGGTCACCCAACTGCGGGCGGATCAATATTTCTTCAACAACAGTGCGTCCGGAAAGCGAGTAAGTTGACCAGATCGCCTCTGCAACGTCCTTTGGATCAATAAATCGTTCTT
>NZ_JBHYGF010000235.1:24041-27852 GCF_051859145.1 Dyadobacter sp. | reverse complement strand
AGCAAATCCCGTCCTGACGAGCTGGTTGCTACTTTGAAAAACACCAATATGTTATGGCGCCGTCACGCGCAACGTTTACTGGTCGAGCGCAATAACAAAGATGTTGTTGGTAAACTGGTGGAACTGGTTAAAGACAAATCCGTTGACGAAATTGGCCTGAATGCAGCTGCTATCCATGCTTTGTGGACTTTGCATGGTTTGAATGCAATCGAAGATCCGCAAGTTCTGGCGGCAGTTACCGAAGCTTTGAAGCATCCTGCTGCGGATGTACGCAAAACTGCTGTTCAGGTGCTGCCTTCGACGCCCGCTACCGCACAAACACTGCTTGCTGCCGACGCTTTGCATGATAAAGATGCATTGGTTGCGATGAACTCACTGCTTCGTTTTGCTGATATCCCGTTGACACCGCAAGTGGAAACAGCAGTTTTGACATTGCTTGATACTTACGCACAGGCTGACGATCGCTGGATGCCGGATGCATTTGCCGCCGTATTGAACTCGCACGATGGTGCTTTGCGTAAGAAATATTTGGCCCAACGCGCAGGCAGGGCAGGTTCTTCAACCGCAGCTGCTCAAAAGGCAGAAGAAGCAAAACCAATGGATCATTCAACAATGAACCACGAAGGCCACGGCGCGAGCAAAGTAACTACGCAGGGAACAGCTGAACTGGCGATTACCAATATCACCATTGAACCTGCAAAACCTTACGTTCGTGAATATGCGCGGGTTGTGATTGAAATTACAAACCAGGGCAGCGTAGCGGTTCCGAAAGAGCTGGTACCGGTTGTGAATGTGGGTGTAAGAAGCCGCTCGCTGAACAGTAATTACGTAAGTCGCCAGCTGACAAATGGTATTGCTCCGGGCGAAACCGTGAAGCTGACCGAAGGAAACAATGGTCCGTGGCGCTCAGGTTTCGGCTTTACTTCTGACGAAGCCGGAAAAGTGACGATCACTGCCACTGTGGATGTAGACAATGTGGTTCCTGAAAAAGACGAAAACAAGAACAATACCATGAGCAAAACCTTTGAGGTACGCAGATTGGATCGTTTGTCGGACTTTGCTTTGGAACGCGCAACGCGCGGATATGCTTCCTACGCCAGCGGAAATGATGTTCTGGATTTGCTAAAAACAGCGCAGACACTCGATCTGCAGGGCCGCAATGCAGTTTTCAAAGGTGTACTCGGTGCATGGAACCCGAAACGCAAAGAAACTACCAACGATGAAGGCAAGAAGTTGCTGGCTTCACTTAAAACCAGCGTTACCGACGATCTGAGCAGCAAACTGACGCCGTTCCTTGAATCTTACGGAATTAAGGAGGAAACCACTACTGACCCGAATGTGCAGGTTGTACAGATCAAGGCGATCCGCGAGGAGATGAAATTTACCTTAACCGAATTCAAAGCGGTAGCTGGTAAAACGGTTGAGCTGGTATTTGAAAACCCGGATGCAATGCAGCATAACGTGGTAATCGGAAAGCCAAAATCGCTGGAAATCATCGGTACAGCAGCTGATAAAATGATCACGGCCAAAGACGGTGCAGAGAAAAACTATGTACCTAATATTCCGCAGGTTCTTGCTGCCACGCCGCTGGTAAATCCAGGTCAGACTTTCCGTCTGAAATTCCAGGTACCAAACGAGGTAGGCGACTATCCGTTCGTTTGTACGTTCCCTGGCCACTGGCGATTGATGAAGGGAGTTATGAAAGTGGTTAAGGACGAAAAAAGTCTCTAATTACAATTGAATACAAGATCAAAAAATCCGTCATGCGAAGTTTTAGCTGACGGATTTTTTGGTTAAAAACAGTCTAAGAAGCGCATTCTCAACACCATGAAAGTTGTTCAGTTCACCATACCGGTTCCAAAGGAAAGTACCATTGTGGTGCAGGAAAGCATTTTGCCGCATTACTATAACCACCTACACCGGCACCGTGAAGTACAGATCGAGTGGGTTGTGGAAGGTTCAGGAATATTGATTGCGGGAAATTATATGCAGCGGTTTGAGGCGGGCGAAGTGTACATTATCGGCGCCAATCAATCGCACATTTTCAAGAGCGACGAATCCTATTTTAATGCAGCCGAGCCGAGGCAGGTGCATTCCGTTTCCATCTTTTTCGACCCGATCCACCTTTCTCAAAATATCCTCAGCCTGCCCGAAATGACCGGTATACGAAAGTTTGTCGGCGGCCTGCACAACGGATTTCAGCTTCCCGAAGGTGAAAATGAGACCATCAAAAGCACGATCAAGGAAGTAATGCAGCAAAAGGAAAGTCAGCGGGTGGCTGCATTCATTTCGCTATTACATCATTTTTCAACAACCAAAGAATTAAAACCGCTCGCCACCAGCAACAGTGAGCACCGGATTTCGGAGGTGGAAGGGATCAGAATGGACAGAATATTCCAATATCTTGTTGGACATTACAAAAGCCACATTTCCCTGGCAGAAATTTCAGAAGTCGCCAACCTCACACCCCAGGCTTTTTGCAGGTATTTCAAAAAACACACCGACAAAACTTTCGTCAGCTTCCTCAACGAAGTCCGCATTAACGAAGCCTGCAAAATCATCGTCTCCGGCAAATTCGACGGCTTTTCAGATGTCAGTTACCAAACTGGTTTTGATAATGTAACGAATTTCAACAGGGTTTTTAAGAAGACAATCGGGCTATCCCCGCGGGAGTATCAGAAGGGATTTTTGGAGAGAGTTGGTTAGTTCATCTATATTCTATCAATCCGTTTTTCTCGATTTCTGCGAAAATCCCATATTGATGCAATTTGAATGTGCCGATCTGAGAATCCATATATAATTCCGAAGTGATGAAATGGAACAATTCGGAAATTCTTGTCGGCTGTAACTCTGCCAATTTTGGGAAAAACAGCAATCAGTTCAGCACGATAATTGATTTCCCTGAGCAGCCACTTGGAGTAAGTAGTGCTTTGATTTCTTTCTTCGTAAAATTCAAGAATGGAACGTAACTCAATGTAGGCATTGTCAGCCCAGGTTATCGTTCGTCTAGCCATTTACTCATCTCTTGCATTACCTGTGTGTGATCTATTGTTCTTCCCTCACGAAAATCTTGTTCCGAACGCCTGATCGAAGCTCGCATCTCGTCCGTCAACTGAAAAGGAGCACGGTCATCAGATTGAAGATTGAAGAGAATCAATTCCAGTTCCGAAAGCAGCGCCTCGTCGTCAATCTGATTGATCTGGCTAACAATTCGTTCTTTAACTTCCATAGCGGGTTTTCATTAAGGTATATTTAAAGATAACGACTAATAATGTTAAGGACAAATTGCAAGACTTCGTCTCTAAATTTGGGGCGGCTTAGGTAACAGCTGCATTTACCTTTATCTCTATCCCATACTTCATAACTTCAAATGCGACTGGATTTGACGCATTAAAATCTTCTTGAAGAAATGGGTGGGGTTCTAGTCGGATATCTATATCACGCCTAGGTTTGAACATCGCTAGTTGAGCTTCCAGAATATCTTCGACTTCATCGATAATCAATGCAACATCTATATCGCTATCCTCGTGGCTATTACCTTTTGCATAAGAGCCAAATAGAAAAGCTTGCTTAACCTAGAATACTTTCCCTACGCAATCAACATACTCGCGAGCTATCGCTAATGCTCCTTCAACATCAATATTTTCGCTCATAACTATAGTTTTTGTCCCAACTTAAATGCATATTCAAAAACCATCACATTTGCTTTATCCACTTGAACACTTCAATTACCCACTGGAAAATTTGGATTGATACGGGCGGGACTTTTACGGATTGTCTGGCTATTGCGCCCGGTGGCGAGAAGAGCCGG
>NZ_JBHYGF010000235.1:0-23995 GCF_051859145.1 Dyadobacter sp. | reverse complement strand
TGCGGGGAAAAATAAAGGGAAAAGCAGCACCATTCACTTATCATTTTGAAGCAAACTGGCATTTTGCTCCTGGGCTGCTGGACGGATATTCATTTAGAATACCAAGATATCTCAGTCAATTGTCGGCTGTCAATTACATAGAGAAAACCTTAACATTAAGCGACGATCTGCCTGTTGACGAGCAAGTTGATTTCGAAATAACTACCGGAGAAGAAGCGCCGATCCTGGCTGCGCGACTTTTAACACAAACTCCATTAAAAACTGCATTGCCGCTCATTGAAATGCGGCTCGGTACCACAAAAGGTACCAATGCATTGCTCGAAAGAAAAGGAGCAAAAACACTTCTCGCTGTCACCAAAGGCTTTAAAGATTTGCTTTATATCGGGAACCAGCAGCGGCCTTCGCTTTTTCAGCTCAATATCCCCGAACCTAGTCTGCTTTATGCCGAGGTAATCGAAGTCGACGGACGGTTGGATGCAGCTGGTAATGTGATCGAGGAGCTAAATGCATTGGACTTTAAAAACTTACCTGCATTTGACTCAGTAGCTGTTTCGCTTTTAAACTCCTACCAAAATACCTCACACGAAACGCAGGTAACAGATGCATTTAAAGCAGCTGATGCACCTTATATCTCGGTTTCCACTGATCTTTTTCCATTCTCACATTACCTGCGCAGGACACAGACTGCGGTTGTAAATGCCTACCTGGATCCGGTTTTAGACAGGTATTTGACCAATATCAAAAATGCGCTGGGAGCCGGGAGTTTGAAAGTCATGACGAGCACCGGCAGTCTGGCCGAGGCGAGCGGGTTTTATGCGAAAGACAGTCTGCTAAGCGGACCGGCTGGCGGAATGATCGCCGCCGCAAACCTGGCGCAGCGGTTTGGTTTTGCGAAAGCAATTACCTTCGACATGGGCGGCACGAGCACGGATACTTCGCTGATCGATGGTCAACCTGAGCTGAAATACATTACTGAAATCGATGGGATAGAATTCCACAACCCGACATTGGCAATCGAAACGGTAGCTGCCGGCGGAGGTTCAGTTTGCTGGTTTGACGGATTTTCGTTGCAGGTAGGACCAGAAAGTGCAGGCGCTTCACCTGGGCCGGCTTGCTACGGAGCAGGCGGGCCGCTTACAATTACGGACGTAAACTTGCTGCTCGGCAAGCTGGATATTTCCAAATTCGGCATTCCGATCAACCCGCAGGCGGCTGTGAATGCATTGGAAAAATTGCAAAATGAGATTCAGGAAAAAACAGGTAACCGCCTGCATTCACTCGAAATATTAACCGGACTGGAAAGCATTGCGAATGAGAAAATGGCGGACGCGATCCGGAAAATCTCAGTTGAAAAAGGGATCAGTCCGGCCGATTTTGCACTTATTACTTTTGGTGGAGCGGGCGGTCTGCACAGCTGCCAGCTTGCTGAGTTGCTTGGGATTTCAACTGTTATCATCCCTTACGATGCCGGACTTTTTAGTGCGGTCGGAATGGGCGAGGCGCTGGTGAGTACGATCGTGCCCAGACAAATCCTGCAACCCTGGCAGGAAGTACATTCGCAAATAGGCGCTATCCAGGAAGAACTATTTGCAATGGGCGCGGAGAAATTGAAAATGCAGGGCATAAATGCTTTTGAAACTACTTTTTTCAACTGCTATCTCCGTTTTTCAGGTCAGGAAAATGTACTTGAAATACCTTATCAGGGAAAAGAAACCTCGCTGGCTTTTGAAAATGCTTATCGCGCGCAGTTCGGCTATTATCCTGAAAATATGATTGTGGAACTGGAAAGTGTAAAACTGAAAATCCAGGAAGCTGCGCCGCATTTTGATCCAAAAGAAATCAGGAGAAAAGGAGAAAAAGTCGCTGCAACGAAAAAGCTGACTCCCTATTTTGACCCAAATACAACCATCGAAATTTACGAATGGGACCTGCTCTCACCCGGAGAACAAATCGACGGTCCTTCCATTTTGCTGAACAATACTTCAACCACTTACATTCCAGCTGGCTGGCGATTGATAATTCAGGAAAATAAGGATGCAATTACTTTTAAAACCGAAAATCAAACTTTTAAAAAGGAGCAACATAGCGAAGAAGTTGCATTACAACTTTTCACAAATCGCTTCAAAGCAATTGCGGAAGAAATGGGTGTCCAGCTGCAACGGACTGCATTTTCAGTGAATGTAAAAGAGCGTCTTGACTTTTCGTGTGCCCTGCTCGACGCGCAAGGCGAGTTGCTCGTGAATGCGCAGCATATCCCGGTGCATTTGGGCAGTATGGGCATTTGCGGGAGATTGGTTTTGGACGCAATTGAAATTGGTCCGGGCGATGTGGTGATTACCAACCACCCGCGTTACGGCGGCTCGCATTTGCCTGACATTACGTTGATTTCTGGGGTTTTTACAAATGAAAATGAATGCATCGGCTATGTAATCAACCGCGCGCACCACGCGGAAGTGGGAGGAAAAACGCCGGGTTCGATGCCGCCGGATGCAACTTGTCTGGCTGAGGAAGGAGTTGTGATTTTGCCTCAGTACCTGGTTAAATCCGGTGAATATCAATGGGAGAAAATGCGGGAGTTATTTTGTGAAAGTCCCTATCCTACCCGGTCATTCTTGTCCAACGAAGCTGATATTGTTGCCGCGCTTTCGGCACTTCGGAAAGGCAGCGAGCAGCTATTAAAACTTGCCGATACCCACGGACTGGCAGCGCTAAAAAAATACATGCAAATGCTTAAAGAAACTGCGGCCCGGCAATTGCAAACTGCAATGGAACCGCTGCTTGGAAAGGAATTTGAAGCAACGGAATACCTCGACGACGGGCATCAGATCCAGGTAAGTATTTCCATTCAGCCCGGCAAGCAGCTTTTTGACTTTACCGGAACTTCCAATGTGCATCCTAATAATCTGAATGCGAACATTTCGATTCTGTACAGTGCGATTTTGTATGTGCTGCGATTGTTGGTTGGAAAGGAAATTCCGTTGAATGATGGGTTAATGAAAGAGGTTGAAATTAAGCTTCCTGAGAACAGCTTTCTGCATCCTGACTTTTCTGATGATCCGTTTGAATGTCCGGCTGTGGTGGGTGGAAATACGGAGGTAAGTCAGCGGCTGGTGGATACTTTGCTGAAAGCTTTCGGGCTCGCCGCGTGCAGTCAGGGTACCATGAACAATTTCCTGTTTGGGAACGAAAAGTTTGGCTATTACGAAACAATTGGTGGTGGTACCGGCGCAGGAAAGGGTTTTCACGGACGTTCCGCAGTGCACCAGCACATGACCAACACCCGCATCACCGATCCCGAGCAGCTCGAACGCAAGTATCCCGTGCGATTGCTTGAATTTGGCATTCGCAAAAATTCCGGTGGCAAAGGTCAGTTTAGCGGCGGCGATGGCATTGTTCGTAAAATTCAGTTTCTTGAACCTTTGCGGGTCACATTGCTGGGTCAACATCGCAAGCAGGCGCCTTACGGACTTCAAGGCGGCGCGGCTGGATTGTGCGGGAGGCATACTTTGATTTCTGGCGACGAGATTTCCGAGCTTCCGGGTATATGCAGTTTAGAAGTTGTTGAAAATGATATTTTGGTGATTGAAACTCCTGGTGGTGGGGGTTGGGGTGATTCTTAATGCCACGAAGACACGAATGAACACGAAAGCATTCGTGAACATTCACGGTCCGCCGCTGCGGTGCATTCGTGGCAAAACAAAAATGAAAAACAAAAGCAAACTTCTAGGCGCAGCATTTCTAATGGCCACCTCAGCCGTCGGGCCGGGCTTTTTGACGCAGACTACTGTTTTCACCCAACAACTGACAACCAGTTTCGGATTCGTCATCCTGATTTCCATTCTCATTGATCTCTGCGTTCAATACAACATCTGGCAAATCATCATCGTCTCCGGCAAACGTGCGCAGGATCTTGCGAACGAACTTTTTCCCGGACTCGGCTATTTACTTGCATTCTTAATCGTCGTGGGCGGCCTGGCTTTTAACATTGGCAATGTGGCCGGCGCGGGTTTGGGGATCAAGGCGATGACGGGCATTTCAGTAGAAGTCGGCGCGACGGTCAGTGCGGCAATCGCAATCGGGATTTTCCTGTTCAAAGAAGCCGGCAGCGTCATGGATACTTTTGCCAAAATCCTGGGATTTGTGATGATTGCATTGATCCTCTATGTCGCATTCACCTCAAACCCGCCCATCAGCGAAGCCGCCATTCATACCTTCATACCTGAACAATTCGATTCCATTTCCGCCTTGACATTGGTTGGCGGGACCGTCGGCGGCTATATCTCCTTCGCAGGTGCACACCGCCTGCTCGATGTTGGATTAGGCGGCGAAAAAGACCTTTCACTTGTAAACCGGAGCGCGTCCACGGGCATTCTGGGCACTGCGGTAATCCGCTACCTGCTGTTTTTGGCCACGCTTGGAGTGGTACTATCCGGCGCAAGCATTAATCCCGACAATCCTTCCGCCTCCGTATTTGAAATTGCAGCCGGCAGCTTTGGAAGGCTATTATTCGGGTTGATGATCTGGTGCGCCGCCATCACTTCGGTAGTGGGTGCGGCTTATACTTCGGTGTCTTTCGTCCGCTCGTTTCATCCGGCATTTGAGAAGTACCACACCTGGCTCACTATTATTTTCATTCTAATCTCAACGGTAATATTTCTTCTAATAGGCAGACCGGTGAAAGTGCTCATTTTTGTAGGTACTTTGAATGGATTTGTGCTGCCGGTCGCATTATCGATTTTGTTGGTAGCGAGTCGCAAAGTGCGGCTTGTGGGCACTTACAAGCATTCTCTTTTTCTTCAAATTGCCGGCTGGCTTGCTGTGATCGTGCTGCTGGCAATGGGTTTTAAACTTTTCTAACATGTTCCGCAGCTTCGCTTTTTTAGTTTCCATTCTGCTGTTCGCAGCTCCTGTTTTTTCACAAAACCAAAAACCGCTCGTTATCAAATTTGACGCAAAAAACACTGCGCAGCGCATTGATAATTTCGGAGCTGCCGGCGCGTGGTTTTCGGAAGGTATTGGTAAAAACTGGCCCGCAGAAAACCGCGAGAAAATGGCCGAGTGGCTTTTTAGCAAAGAAAAGGACAAGAATGGAAACCCGAAAGGGATCGGGCTATCGGCCTGGCGGTTCAACATCGGCGGCGGCACAGCCGAGCAGGGCGACAGCAGCGGCATCAGCGATTTTCGCAAACGTGTGGAAAGCTTCCTCAAACCTGACGGCACTTACGATTGGACCAAACAATCGGGTTACTTATGGTTTACCAGAAAAGCGAAGGAATATGGTGTAGAAAACCTGATCGCATTCTCGAATACGCCGCCTGTTCAGTTTACTAAAAATGGGCTTGGGTACAAAACAGAGAAGGATTACATCGCGAATTTGAGAGACGACAAATTCGAGGCTTACGCAACTTTCCTGGCGACTGTTTTGAAGCATTTTGATGAGGAAGGATTGCATTTCAACTATATCAGTCCGGTCAATGAGCCGCAATGGGACTGGTCGCATCCTGCGGGAGCGCCTGCAAAGCAGGAAGGGACTCCGTGGGCCAACAGTGACATTGCCAGGATTACAACAGAGCTAGACAATGCGTTGACAAAAAACAACTTAACTTCCAAAATCCTAATCACGGAAGCAGCGCAGCTGGATTTTTTGTACGGTAGAAACGGTCACGCGACCCGACAAATTCAGGCATTTTTCAATTCCTCAAATCCGACCCAACTGACGAATTTGAAACATTTACCCAAACTAATCGGCGGCCACAGCTACTTCACCGACAAAGGCGACAGCGCCCGCATCGCGATCCGCCAGCAAGTAGCAGATACCGCGAGCAAGTACGGCGTCACATTCTGGCAAACCGAATACTCCATGCTCGCCGACGGTTATAAGGAAGGCAAAAAAGGTAAAATCCCGGCAATAGACTGCGCATTGTTCCTCTCCAAAGTAATTCACGACGACCTGGTCTACGGCAACGCCGCCGCCTGGCAACTCTGGAACAGCTGGGAACCCGGCAGCCCCGAATTCGACACCCGCTACTACGTCATCGCATTAAACCCAGCCAACCAGGAATATACCAATGGAACTGTAACTGCCACCAAAAACCTCTGGGCACTGGGCCATTACAGCCGCTTCGTCCGCCCCGGAATGCACCGCCTGAACTTAACCCGAAACGACAACCTCACCCCCGTACAAATTGCCCAGGATGTAATGGTAAGTGCCTATTCAAATGACAAGCAGGTCATTTTAGTAGCAATTAACTACACCGGAAATTTGCGCGATTTGCAACTGGATTTGAGTGGGTTTAAGTTGAAGAAGGAATTTGAGAGCTATACTACTACGGCGGAGAAGGATGTGGATATGCAATTTGGGAAAGGTAAGGATTGGAGGAAAGGTGTGCGGCTGCCTGCGCGGGGGTTGGTGACGGTGGTTTTGGAGCGGGAGTAGGTTACCGGTGAATTTCTTAACGATGCCGTTTGAAAATTGAACAAGCAAGGGATAGTGATTAAGTGCAGGCAGCTGATAGTTTTGCCAAACATGAAACATGCTAAATATTCCTATCAGTCTGAACAACTATTTTCAATTTATAAATTTAAAAGCGAGGGCCTCAAAGGTTCAATTCTTAAAGTTGTTAAGTATACTCAAACAGAAATACCGAGTATTTACAATCTGGCATTTGGAGATTTTGATCCAGTCTCAAATGATCTTGATGATCTCGCGAGATCGGATAATGGAGATAGCAAAAAGGTTTTAATCACTGTTGCATCTACCCTTTATTCCTTCTTTACTCAATACCCAACAGCTGCGGTTCTGGCTACTGGCAGTACTTCCTCCCGTACACGCCTGTATCAGATCGTTATATCTAACAACCTGCCTGAGATCCTTGAAGATTTTAGTATATTTGGCTATAACGAAGATGATGAGTGGGAGGAGTTTATGACCGGAGTACATTACAAAGGATTTCTGGTCCGTAAAAAGACAAACAATTGATGCTATGAAAACGAAAGATCTGAAATTCAGAAACGAGGACATTGTACTGGACGAGACTCTCGAAAAATTTGCAGGAAGGAATTTATTTCCTGAACAACTAAGGAAAGCAAATGAAATGCTGACGAGGGCAAGACTTCCAGAGGGCTTCACAAGCAACCCCGAGTTAAATGGCAGGTTGGATAATCAACCTTTTTTTCCTGAAAAATTAGCCAGAGCAAAGGAATTTCTGGCCCAAGCTGGACTTCCTGATTTGAAAGAGTTAAGAAAGCGGTGAATTCAGCAGTCTTCTTTTACAACATTTAACAACAAAAAGGACGCTCGCCGCGTCCTTTTCTCGTTTTAAGCCCCTTTCCTACCATACTCCCAAAGATCCCTCAAAAGGGTATTAATAATTTCCGCAGTATACAGCACCTCTAACCTGTGTTCCTCACTCGGGTTCCAGGCGTTTCCGGGATGAAAGTACCGAAGAACAATGTCATGGTGCATTCGTTCGAGCTGAATGAGATCTACGTCTCCGTTCACGAATTTGTCAAGAAGTGTTTCCGCGGCAGATTGCCGGTCGATTGGATTTTGAACTGTGTGCATATTGCTTAGTTTTGGACATAATGCGCAGCAAAGAACGGTGCCGCACTTTCCGTTGTCCAACCTTAAGCAAGGCGATGGTTTTCAAACCATCACGGTAGTTACGGCACCGTTTATCGGTGTACATATCAAAACCAAATAGAAATAGATGCCGCTAGTACAGCGACTTCTTAACCTTGCTTAAAATTGGACGCTGTAAACTTAGCAGCTTTGGCGAAGAATGCAAAAAGGATGATGAACCGCGAGAATTGTTAAACTCCGCTTAGAAAGAAATTTAACTTTACTATATTAGACAACTATTCATTGAGTATAGTTAAAACTTAATCACAACACTAGCATGAAAACCACACCCTCAAAAGGCGAAAGGCTCAAATGGGAGTCTCTTGATAAAGTTAAAAGCACAAAACTTACGCCGGAACTTACCACTGGAAAACGTCTTTCCTCTTCTGAACTGGAAAAAAGAAGCGGGAATAACAAGTCCTTCATCGTACCTTGAAGTTTGAGTACCCGGGGTACGAACTCAAATTCATTCAGAAGGAACCTTGCAACGATTTTACTGCTCATCGATTTTCCCTCATTTTTAAATTCTTTTCTCCTGTCACGAAACTGCGCTACATTCTGCGTGCAGATTATCATGACGGAGACGTCTTTGTGCTCAAATTTTACAGTAAAGCTCACAAGCGAAGTGACCGCAAATACAATATCATCGTCAACCGGGGTGATTTGGGCAACATCTTCATTACATGCACAAAGGTGATTCCGCTCTTACTACAAACTTATCCATCGGCGTCTTTCGGATTAGCGGGCGCGAGGAGTATCGACTCGAAAGGCAGAGTAGAAGATTTCAAGAATAATCAGCGATTCAGGATATATAGCCAGTTAATTTCAACCAAGATCGGGCCTATAACATTTGAGCATTTCGAATATCCGCATGTCAGTGCTTACCTCCTGGTAAATAAAAAATGTCCCGACGTGCTTAACAAGGAACGGGAACTTGCTGAAATTCTAATCCAGACCTACCAGGATTTGGCAGACGCTTAAACTTTTGAAAGCAAGTCTCATTAATTCTCCCCTTCTTCAAATTCACCAAATATAATCCTTCAAATCACCCCGAATGCCAAACCTAGGGCTGATTTAAGTTAATATCGGTAAAAAAGCCGCTAATTTCTACCAAGTTTATGTATCCCGATACGGGTAATTTTACAAATACATAACAAAAGGGTAATACCATTTTAAGCTCTAACAATCCAAAATCTGCTCGCTGAGCCAGAACGGATTTGTATTGCTTTCACTTTCCTAAACACCCATAAAACCTTGAAGATGAACATCTTTGCTCTTAACAAAAGCTTTTTAAAACTATCAGCAGCCTGTACGCTGCTGTCGCAATTGGCATGGGCTCAGCTGCCTGCGCACCGGCCCGACAAGGCTGACATCGCAAGTGCGTACAAGCACATGGAATTGATGGATTCTCTCACGAAAGGCTCAGTGCTGAAAGCCAGCATTCAGCCCAACTGGCAGGCAAATGGGAAGTCGTTTTGGTACAAAATTATTCTGAAAGACAGCTTAACGGAGTACATATACGTCGATCCGGTTAAAGGCAAAAAGACGAAAGCTTTTGACAATGAAAAAATCGCGCAAGCACTTTCGACGGCAGCAGATACTACGTTTTCAGCACCGAAGCTGATGTTGCAGGACCTGCGTTTTGACAATGAAAAAAATACGATTTACATCCAGGCAAAAAGCAAGTGGTACGCCTACAATACCAAAGATAATTCAGCCAAAAAAATCGAAAAACCTGCGATAGAGGAGCCAAAAGAAATTGGCTGGACGCGCCAGTCTAGCAGGTGGCGGCCGTTTCGTGCGGATAGTGTTTCTCCTGACAAAAAACAGAAAGCATTTGTTAGAAACGGAAACATTTACCTGAGTGCGCCGAATGGAAAAAACGCGCAGCAGCTCACTTACGAAGGCAACCCGCTCCGTCCTTTTGGAGAGCTGAGCTGGTCGCCCGACAATGCATTTATCGTTTGCTATCGCATTGATAAACAAGAAGAAAGGAAGGTAAGCTACATTCTTTCATCTGTCCCAAACACAATGCGGGGTGAAGTAAAGACGCGGGGTTATGCGCAGCCGGGCGATGAATTTACGAGCTTTGAAATGTTTGTGATCAATGCCAAAACGCGTGGGATCGTGAAGGTAAAATCGGAAGTTACCGACTTCTTCAATGCGCCGGTGATCAGGTGGAGAGAAGGTGATAATATGCATTTTACCTACGAAAAAGTAGACCGCGGGCACCAGCGTTTCAGGGTCATTGAAGTGAATGCAGCGACTGGCGATACCAAAAATATCATCGACGAAAAGACCAATACATTCATTTACCAAAACCAGATTTTCACGCATTACCTGCCTAAGGAACACGAAATTATCTGGTCTTCGGAGAAAGATGGCTGGCGGCATTTGTACCTGGTTGACGAAAAATCAGGCAAGATCAAAAACCAGATCACAAAAGGCGACTGGGTGGTGCGCGATATTGATAGTATCGACACGCAAAAACGCGAAGTGTGGTTCAGAGCCAATGGAATGAACCCCGAAGAAGATCCTTACCACATTCATTATTACCGCATTAAATTTGATGGAAGCGGGTTGGTAAAACTTACAAGCAATGTAAAAGCAACGCATTTACTCGCATTTTCGCCGGATCGCAGCTATTACATTGATACTTATTCGACGATGATGAGCCCGCCTGTGATGGAGCTGCACAAGACTTCCGACGCGTCGCTGGTGATGAAACTGGAAGAGGCGGATATTTCGAAGTATCTGTCGCTGGGCTTCAAATTACCCGAAGTATTTACGGCAAAAGGCCGCGACGGCAAAACGGACATCTGGGGTATTGTATACCGTCCGAGCCAGTTCGACCCAAATAAAAAATACCCGATCATCGAGAACATCTATGCCGGTCCGCAGGATTCGTTTGTCCCAAAAGCATTCAGGCACTACGGCGAAATGCAGAGTATGGCCGAGCTGGGCTTTATCGTAGTTCAAATGGACGGAATGGGCACCGCCAACCGCTCCAAGGCATTTCACGATGTGTGCTGGAAGAACCTGGCCGACGCCGGTTTCCCCGACAGAATTGCGTGGATGAAGTCGCTCGCTGCAAAGTATCCCTATGTTGATTCGACCAAAGTGGGTGTTTACGGTACCTCTGCGGGCGGACAAAATTCACTCGGCGCACTACTTTTTCACCCCGGATTTTACGACGCGGCAGTTTCCGCCTGCGGCTGCCACGACAACCGCGTGGACAAGCAATGGTGGAACGAACAATGGATGGGCTACCCCGTAGGCAAGCACTACGACGAACAATCGAACGTAACCAACGCGGCGAAATTACAAGGCGACCTGCTCCTGATCGTAGGCGAAGCTGACACCAATGTACCACCCGAATCGACTTACCGGGTTGCAGATGCATTGATCAAAGCAAACAAAGATTTTGAACTGCTAACAATCCCAGGAATGGGCCACAGCGACGGCGGCACTTACGGAAGAAGAAAGAAGCGGGATTTCTTTGTGAAGAAGCTGCTGGAAGTAGATCCGCCGGGGCGGAATAAGGTTGCGGTGACGCAGTAGTGGTGTTGGGGAGTTGTACACTTTGTCACGAACGCACTAGGCAGCACGCTTTGTCTGCAACTACGTATATACACCATCGTTTAAGAGAGTAAAAATCCTAATTACCCGTAAATACTACCACCATCCAACTCAAATAACATGAATAGACTACTATCCAAAATGATCCAGGAAATACCGCGCCGGCTGCTCTGCAGTCTTGCGCTGGTGTGCCTATTATCCGGTCAGCTGCTGGCTGCCGAGCGTGAGATTTCGGGCAAGATCGTATCCGCAGAGGATAAAAACCCGCTGCCGGGTGTGACTATTATTGTGAAAGGAAATAATACCATTGGAACAGCCACAGATATCGAAGGAAAATTCAAATTGTCCATTCCTGATCAGGCGACCTTGATATTAAGCTACATTGGATACGTGAGCCAGGAAGTGGTGGTAGGTAGCCAGAGCGAGCTGACCATTGAAATGGCGCCCGATCAGAAACAGCTTTCTGAAGTAGTCGTGATTGGTTACGGTACCCAGAAAAAAGGTGATGTAACTAGTTCAGTGGCAAGTATTAAAAGAGAAGATTTTATCAAAGGAACTGTGCGCGACGCGGCGCAGCTGGTGCAGGGAAAAGTAGCTGGCTTGCGCATTACCACGCCCAGCGGCTCCCCTACTTCCAATACGCAGATCAATTTGCGGGGTATCAACTCGATCAATGGAAACTCTGATCCGCTTGTGCTGATCGACGGTATTCCGGGCGGATTGAACACGGTCGCTCCTGAGGATATTGAGTCTGTGGACGTTTTGAAAGACGGATCGGCGGCTGCGATTTATGGAACGCGCGCCACCGGCGGGGTTATCCTGATTACAACCCGTAAAAACCGGGGTACTTCACGTGCGACTGTTGAGTATTCCAATTATGTAAATATCCAGACCATCGCGCGCAGACCCGAGCTGCTTACGGGCGACGATTACCGTCAGAGAATCGGCGAGGGAATTGCTTATACCGATTACGGCGGGAATACGGATTGGCTCGACGAAATCATGCAAAAACCTGTCAGTCACAACCATAACCTCACTTTTTTTGGCGGGAACAGCACGACCAATTTTACAGGATCTGTGAACTACCGGAACTGGGAAGGTATCTTTTTAAGATCGGGACAAAACAGGTTCACCGGCCGCGCCGACCTGAACCACGCGATGTTTGACAATAAACTGAAAACAAACATCCAGATCATCAACCGCATTACCAGCACGAGCGGCGCAGTGAGTCCGGCTGACAACGATGCAGCATACGGGTACATTTACCGCCAGGCGATGATCCGCAACCCAACCGACCGCGTGAGAACCGAAGCGGGCGGGTGGCAGGAGCGTGACGGGTATTTTTACGAAAACCCAGTTTCCCTTATTAACGAGTCAAACTACGATGCAAAGTTCAAGGAAATGCGGATGAGCGGAAGTCTGGACTATGCGCCTATCGCAGACCTGAATTTCAAATTATTGGTTTCCAATGTTCAAAACAGCAACCTGGAAGGCGGCTCGACGACATTCAACCATACCGCAACGCGACTGAGCAACCAGAATGCAACCGCATACCGCAGCACTTACGCGAACAATGAAAACCTGCTGGAATTCACAGGTAACTATGCCAAATCGTTCGGAAAACACCGCTTTACATTGCTGGGAGGTTACAGCTGGCAGGATGCGACTTACGAAGCTTTCAATGCGAGCAACTGGGATTTCCCGACTGACGCTTACGACTGGAACAACCTCGGTGCCGGAGGTGCTTTGCAAAAAGGCCAGGCTGCAATGGGAAGTACCAAGAACAAGTGGCAGCTGGCTGGTTTCTTTGGCCGTTTGACTTACAGTCTGGATGAAAAGTACCTGTTTATGGCGAGCGTGCGCCGCGAAGGTTCTTCCCGGTTTGGGATCAATAACCAGTGGGGTACATTCCCTGCGGCATCTGTGGGCTGGCGGATCAGCAAGGAGAACTTCATGGCGGGACTTTCGGGTGTGAACGAGATCAAGCTGCGCGCCGGTATCGGGGTGACTGGTACGATCGCGAGTGCCCCTTATTTGTCGCAGATCAGCTATAATTTTAGTCGTACGGAAGGTGCTTTCATTGGTGGAAAATGGGTTCCAGGATTTATCCCGGCGCGTAACTTCAACCCGGACTTGCGCTGGGAAAAGAAGGAAGAAGTGAATGCAGGGATTGATTTTGGTTTTATGAAAAACCGGATCAATGGTTCCATTGACTTCTACAGTCGCAAAGTGAAAGATCTGCTTTACAACTTCCCTGTGCCTGTTCCGCCTTACCTGACGAGCTCAATGCTGATCAATGCAGGTACGATGAAAAACGACGGTTTGGAAATCCTTTTGAACCTGGTACCTGTGCAAACTGCAAACCTGCAATGGAACACCGGCTTTACTTATTCGACGAACAGGAACAAGCTTGTAAGTCTTTCAAACGATCAGTTTGAAGCGGCAAATGACTTTTTTGACGCGGGTTACACGGGCGAGCCTATTCAGGTGGCTACGCACCGCGTGAAAGTGGGCGAGCCGATCGGCAGGTTCTTTGTGTGGAAATCGGTGGGTGTAGATGATAAAGGCGCCTGGCTGGTGGAAAACAAAGACGGCGAGATTATCCCGATCGCAGATGCGAAGCCGGAAGATCGCCAGTACTATGGAAATGGTATCCCAAAACACGTTGTGGGCTGGAACAACTCGGTACGCTACAAAAGCTTCGACCTGGCTTTGAATATGCGTGGTGCATTCGGATTTGATATCCTCAACTTCCAAAGCATGTTTTACAACAACCCCCGGAACAAAGCTTACAATATGCTGAAAACCGCCTACGATCCGATCGACGGAAAAGTACTGAATACGGACCTGGTTTATGTTTCCAACTACATTGAAAAAGGCGATTACTGGAAAATCGACAACATTACACTGGGTTATACACTGCCTGTGAATCTGATCAAAGGAATGAAGAATGCGCGCGTTTTCGTATCGGGACTGAACCTGGCCACGATCACCAAGTATACTGGAATTGACCCTGAGGGTGTGTCCATGACCGGCTTTTTCCCTGGCAGCGACCAGCGCGATAAGTATCCGACTACCCGCACTTTCACAGCCGGCCTAAGTGTAAACTTCTGATCCCAAAATCTTGAAAACAATGAAAAATAAATCCACCAGATACATCATTTTAGCTTCCATGCTCGGCGCGGCTACCTTGTCGTGTACCGATTTGAATGAGGAAGTGTATTCGGAAGTTTTGGCGAGTACTTACCAGCCTACGGAAAAAGACTTACCCGCCATTGTAGCGCCTGTTTATTCCTCACTGCGCAGCTTGATGCTGGGCTGGCAGGGCTACTTCGATTTGCAGGAAGAAGCAGCCGACGCGATCATCACGCCGGTGCGCCCGAATGGCTGGGACGATGGTGGTACCTATCGCCGGATGCACCAGCACACGTGGACTTCGTTGCAGTGGCAGCCTGAGAATGCGTGGCAGAGTGCATTTCGCAGTATTACTACGGCCAACAGGGTTTTGTCACAAATTGAAGGCGGTGAAATCCCTTTGACTACGAGCAAAGATCAGATTGTAGCCGAGCTGCGGGCTGTGCGTGCATTTGCCTATTATCTTTTGCTTGATAATCATGGAAATGTCCCCATTGTTACTGATTTCAAAGACATTAACCTGCCGAAACAAAGCACGCGTAAAGAGGTTTATGATTTTGTGGTAAAAGAGTTGACGGAGGTAATGCCGAACCTGAGCGACAATGCAAGTACTACTTACGGACAAATGAACCGCTGGGGTGCGAAAACGCTTTTGGCAAAGATATACCTGAACGCCGAAGTATACACCGGAACACCGCAGTGGGCGAATGCAATTACGCAGGCAGACGAGGTGATCGCTAGCGGGAAATATGTGCTGGACGCAAACTATTCGGATGTTTTTACGTGGACGAATTTCAATTCCAAAGAGATCATTTTCGCAATTCCCTACGATGAAATTTATGGAACCGGAAACCAGATCCACATGAAAACGCTCGATCCGCTCAGCCGCTCGGTGTACCCGATGAATGCCGGTCCATGGGGCGGCAACTGCGCGGTACCTCAATTTATCGACACTTACGATCCGGAAGACGGGCGATTAGCAGATAGCTGGATTATGGGTCCGCAGAAGAATGCAACTACCGGCGCAGTGGTAATTACCTATTCCAAAACAGTTCCCGGAATGGACAAAACGGCTTCGAGCGACGGTTACCGCATTGGTAAATACAAGATCAAGCCGAATGCAACGGGCAGTCTTGATAATGATTTCCCATTCCTGCGCTACGCGGATGTTTTGATGATCAAGGCAGAAGCATTATTGCGCACCGGCAAGGCGGCAGAAGCCGCGGCACTGGTGACGCAGGTACGGGCACGCGCATTCAAAGCCAATCCGGCGAAAGCAACCGTAACAGCGGCCGACCTCGCAAAAGGCAGCAAGTATAACTACGGCTACCAGGCTGCCGACGGTACGATTACAGAACGCCAGGGCGGCGAAGATGTGAAATTCGGCCGGTTCCTGGATGAGCTGGGCTGGGAGTTTGCAGCGGAGGCACACCGCCGGCAGGATTTGATACGGTTTGGTGTATACGAAACCAAAAAATGGTTTAACCACCGGCCGCAGGCACAGCAGCGCGCATTGTTCCCGATCCCGCAAAATGAGATTGACAAAAACCCGAACCTGAAACAAAATCCGGGTTACTGATAATAAATTCTGATTAGGTTAGTAGTTTTAATCTTGCTCAAAAACTTCATGTTCGAGAGCAAGATTTTTTTCATTAAACACCACGAGTTATGTTCCCTAAGGAAACCTATATACAAAGACGCACGCAATTGAAAACCAAAGTAGGCAGCGGCCTGATCCTGCTGCTCGGCAATGAAGAATCGGGAATGAACTACCGCGACAATGTTTATCCATTTCGGCAGGACAGTACTTTTTTGTATTATTTCGGACTGGATATTGCTTCCATTCACGCGGTGATTGACATTGATAATGATCAGGAAATCATTTTCGGGAATGAACTTACGATCGACGATATCGTGTGGACGGGGCCAAAGGAGCCGCTGGTGGACAAAGCTGCAAAAGTGGGAGTCACACAGGTGCGGCCACTTTCGGCAATGGACAGTTTTTTAAAAAATGCTTTAGATAGAAAACAGCCCGTACATTTCCTCCCACCCTATCGAGGCGAACACTATTTAAAATTGCAGGACTGGTTGCAGGTATCTCCTTCCGAAGCGGCACAGAAGGTTTCCGTGACTTTAATTAAGGCTGTGGTCTCAATGCGGAATTACAAAACTGCCGAAGAAATTGCTGAAATGGAAAAGGCGGTGGATACTTCGGTGGATATGCACCTGGATTTCATGCGCAATGCCCGCGCGGGGATGACAGAAAAACAGGTGGCCGGGAAGCTGCAAAGCATTGCGATCGGAGCTGGCGGAGACATTTCTTACCCCATTATCCTCACTGTAAATGGAGAAATCCTGCACACGCACACCCGCGATTTGGTAATGCAGGAAGGGCAAATGGGCTTGTGCGACGCAGGTGCCGAAACCGCTATGCGCTACTGCGGCGACCTGACCCGCACTATTCCAATGGGGAGACAATTCAGTTCTCTCCAACGGGAAATGTACCAGATCGTGCTGAATGCACAGAATGCAGCGATTGAAGCCTGCAAGCCCGGTATTTTGTTTAAAGATGTACATAAACTGGCGGCGACAAAATTGCTGGAAGGACTGAAATTACTTGGCGTAGTAAAAGGCGACGTGGGAGAGGCAGTAGAGCAAGATGTACATACTTTGTTTTTTCAATGCGGATTGGGCCACATGATCGGGCTGGATGTGCACGATATGGAAAACCTGGGTGAACAATATGTAGGTTATACCGACGATCTGGTGAAAGGAACCACGTTCGGCTGGAAATCGCTGCGCCTGGGCCGCGCGCTGGAACCAGGCTTTGTAGTAACCGTCGAACCCGGACTTTATTTAATCCCAACCTTAATCGACCGCTGGAAAGCCGAGAACAAACTGGTGGATTTTATTGACTACAACAAACTGGAAATGCTGCGGGATTTCACCGGAATCCGCATTGAAGATAACCTGGTAATCACGGAAATAGGGAACAGGATCTTAGGAAAGCATTTGCCGAAGGAAGTAGCGGAAGTGGAAGCGTTGCGGTGAACCTCAGCTGATAAGATAAATGGATAAAATTTGTTAAATTTGATCTATGCAAGTACAGGTAGACATATCATTCGATCAACTAGTTGAGGCTGTCAAAGCACTGCCAAAATCTCAGCTTACGCGCCTCAGGGAAGAGATTGAAGCTAGTTCAAAGGAAGAAAGTAGCACCAGGTCTGATTTGGAAAAATTGCTCCTTAACGGCCCTACGGCAACAAAAAAGCAGCTTGAAACCATTGAAAAAAACAGGAAAGCAATCAATCAATGGCGAGAAAAACACTAATGATTGATACATCTATCCTGATTGATTTTTACCGGAAAACGGATAAGAATAAATCAGCCTGGGTCAATCTGGTGAGGGAAGGTTATGACTTTGCAATTTCGGTGGTTACCAAGTATGAAATTTACTCGGGAGCTACCGAAAGTCAACTTACATTTTGGGAGGACGTGCTCCTAGCAGTTACTGTCATTCCACTAGGCGAGAATGCTGTAGACACAGCAGTGGAGACAAATAAAATTCTAAAAAGGAAAAGAAAACAAATAGCGCTGGCAGACCTTCTGATCGCATCTTCTGCAATTGCAAGCAACTTGCCGTTGGCTACCTTGAATAGGAAGCATTTCGAGAGAATAGAAAATCTTGTACTGATTCCGTGACCGCTGCTAACTTGACACTTCCAAAATGTCACCTTTTGCTTCCCGGCTGCGGCTGTGGCGCGGGCATCGGTTTTCTTGGGATCTTTTGGTCCATTTGGGCTGTGTTGTACACAAATGCAGCTACCACTACCGCCATTTGTTTCAGATCGTCCATGACCAGGCGCTCGTAAGTATCTGCATTGGTATGGTGCGTGCGGGTATTGTATTCAATCCCATCCTGAATAAACTGAAAACCTGGTAAACCCAGCGCGTCGAATGCAAGGTGATCTGTGCCGCCGGTAATGCGCGAAGTGACTGTCGGGTGGTCGACAATATCGGAAAATGCATTGAGCCATTTTTCAAAAATCGGGCGTACTCCCTCATTGCCTTGCAGGTAAATCCCCCGAATGCGGCCGGTACCGTTATCAATGTTGTAGTAAGCGGAGAGTTTCTCGTGCGCCGGGAGCAGCTTCATCGTTTCCATATCTCCGAATGTATTTTTCACATAAAACCGTGACCCGTACAAACCCTGCTCTTCACCAGACCAAAGTGCAATCCTGATCGTTCTGCGCGGCTTCAAACCGGCTGCCTGCAATATCCTGACAGCCTCCATCATCACCGTACAACCCGCCGCATTGTCCGTAGCGCCGGTCGCGCTGTGCCACGAATCGAGGTGGCCGCCGAGCATTACTACTTCATCTTTCAGCTTAGGGTCCGTACCGGGGATTTCGGCGATTACATTGCCAGTTGTTAATTTTTTATCAAAAAAGGTAGTAGCTGATTCCGCTTCCAATGTGACCGGGATACCATCTTCCACCAAACGGGCTACAAGGCCTGCGTGCTCGGGTGCCAGCTCAAAGGCAGGTCCGGCGAGTGGCGCATTACCTCTGAAAGAAGCGCCGTTACTTGTGAAGAATGTGCCGTGCTTGCCCGTGCGGCCGGCAAGTTCCAGCTTTACCTTTTGTGATTTCAATGTACTATCCACGCGGCTCCTGAAAGAGCGCATCGTCCGCATTCGCTCAGCTTGTTCGGGAGTAAAGTTGTTCTGCCCGAATGGAACAGAATTGGTCATTTTTTCAAGCTCCTCGGCGGTATACCGCTTGGCGTCGGGCGTGAAACTCGGGTCTGTGCTGGCGTTTCCTTTTGTCAGCACGATCTTGCCGTCAAGCTTTCCGTCTGCATATTTTTTCAGGTCTTCTTCGTTCTGGATATCTACCACCACTACCTCTCCCTTGATCGGCCCGGAGGTACCGGAAGTCCAGGCTTTTGGGATTGCGATAAATGGCATATAGTAAGGCTTCGTCATCGCCAGGTAGCTTTTTTCCACCTGCCAGCCTTTCCCGAACTCGCCCCATTCTTCCAGTCGCGCATTCTGTAAGCCCCACTTTTTCATTTCACCTATCGACCAGTCCGCAGCTCTCTGGAAGCCGGGAGAATTCGTAAGTCTCGGACCGGAAACGTCCGTAAGCTGGTGGGCAATCTCTTCTACTTTCGAGTTTTCAAGACCTTCCTTGCGGATTTTGGCAATTGCAGCCTGGTCCATTTCCTGCGCAAACGCAAAGCCGGGAAAAAGCAGTAAGAGCGAATAGAATGCGGATTTCATAAAAGTCAGGGTACGTCTGTTGTGATGTCTTTTTTACCAATAAAATAATAGACCGGAATGCCGAGCAGCACGATAATCAGTCCCGGCCAGGTATATTCTGGTTTGTAAATAATAAGAAGCACGCAGAATGCGACTCCCATGAGAATGTAAATGATCGGCAGGAATGGATAGCCAAATGCTTTGTACGGACGAGGCGCATTTGGCATTTTCTTTCTTAGTATGAATATTCCGATAATGGTGAGCATATAGAATACTACTACAACAAACGAAATCATATCCAGCAAATTCCCGTATTTACCGCTCAGGCTCCACAAGCAGGCCACGACGCACTGGATCCACAGACCAAATTCAGGCACCGAGTTCTTGTTCAGCGTAGCGACTTTTTTGAAAAACATACCGTCTTTCGCCATGGAATAGTAAACCCTCGCCCCTGACATGATGAGCCCGTTATTACACCCAAATGTCGAAATCATGATCATAACCGCGATAATGATTGTCCCGGCATTCCCAAAAATGACGTGAGAGGCTGTTACGGCCACCCGGTCTTTATCCGAAGACGCGATTTCCTGCAAGGACAAAACGCCAGTGTACATGACATTGGTCAACAAATAAATCACAGTTACGATGATAGTACCCAATGCAAGGCTTAGCCCGATATTGCGCTGCGGGTTCTTGATTTCTCCCGCAATGAAAGTTACATTATTCCACGAATCGCTACTGAAAATAGAACCGACCATGGAAGCAGCAATTGCGCCGAATGCAGCTATTGTAGTGTAGGATTCAATGCTGCCGTCGATGTTCAGTTTATGTAAATCCCACATTGTCGCCGAGTCCCAGTTGGCTGCCCAGATTTCGGGTTTCATGAAAAGCAGACCAAAAACAATCAGCCCCAGCAAGCTCAGCAGCTTGGTCAAAGTGAATGTAGTCTGGATGATTTTGCCGCCATTTACACCACGTGTATTAATAAACGTCAGCAGCACAATGAGCACGAGCGAGAGCAGCTGCGCGGGTGAAATCCTGATAAAGCCGAGATCAAAAGCGACCAGATCTTCACTGAACATCGGCAGCAGATAAGCCGTGAACTTGGCGAATGCAACTGCTACTGCTGCGATTGTCGCAGTTTGGATTACTGTAAAAAAGCTCCAACCATACAGAAAGCCGACCAGTGAATTGTAAGCTTCTTTTAAATAAACATACTGGCCGCCCGCCTTTGGAAACATCGCGCTCAGCTCACCGTAACTCAATGCAGCAGTAAGCGTCATAAAACCGGTGATCAGCCACACAAACATCAGCCAGCCAACACTACCCGTATTTCGCGTTATATCTGCACTTACAATGAATATCCCCGACCCGATCATACTGCCAGCGACCAGCATCGTCGCGTCCATAAGTCCTAGTGAGGGTTTAAACGAGGTTTTTTCTTCAACAGGTTCAGCGGGCGTTTCCGGCGACATAAAGGATTCAGGTTTTAAAGGGCGGTTTGTTACAAAATGTAAGCTACAATATTATTTGAAACTATAAAACTTCCATTTGGTTTTGAAGTCGCGCTGCAATGGCTGACCTGTTAACGTCGCCCGCACCATTTCAATCGGCATATTATTCTCCTTCATTACTGCGTCGTGAAACTGCTGGAAAGTCATTTTGCCGCTATCTACCAATTCATTTTTCAAACTAAAAAGCTGCAAGCCGCCGATCAGATAGGCGATCTGGTACAAGGGACTATAATTTCCCTGAAACGAGCGCCGCACTTCGCCTTCCGCATTCGCGCGCTCGTGCCCTACCCTGTCAACCAGGAAGTCAATGCATTCCTGCGGCGTCCATTTACCCAAATGATAATTAAGCGAGAAGATAATGCGCGCGCAACGGTGCATCCGCCAGAACAGCATCCCGATCCGCTCTTCGGGTGTTTTGGCAAAACCTTTATCGTACAACAGCAGCTCCCAGTACAGCGCCCAGCCTTCTGTCCAGAACGGCGTACCAAATTCCCCACGGTAACTTTTATAGCGGCTGCGCATATAGTATTGCAAATGGTGGCCGGGCACCAGCTCGTGGTGGACTGTTGATCTTGAAAAATAAGGGTTATTGCCGCGCATACTCATGAGCTTGTCTTCGTGGTTCATGGTATTGGTCGGGTAGGAAATGATAATATCGCGGCCACCCAGAAAGAACGGATTGATCAGCTGGCGCTCGGGCGACATCATTTGCATTCCCCAGGTTTCGTCGGCGATCTCCGGGTATTCGTAAAGTTTGTTTTTGGTAATAAATTCCTTTGCATCGTTGTAAAGCTTCATGATCAGCTCGGGCTGCTCGCCGGCGGGCACGTAGCTGTTTTTCACCTTTTCCTGCGCCTTTTGCCAGTCTTTACCAAAACCCATTTCCTGCGAAGCTTTCAGCAGCTCCTTATCACACCAGGCAAATTCTTTGTTGGCCAACTCGATCAGTTCTTCCGGCGTGTAGCTGATCATTTCCACGCCCAGCTGCCGGATCAGTTCGTCGCGACCGATCGGTACACCTTTGATGCCGCTTTTATCTTCTTTTTGGGTGGTGTTCAATTTCCCTTTTGCTTTGATCGCCTTTGCGTAGGCAGTCAATGCACTGTCCAGGGTTTGATAAGGCTTGGGTACCCACCACGAAAACAGCGGATCGTATCCATTGTAAAACTCATAAGCTCCTTTCAAGCGGGTACTGAGCCCGTTAACTGCCTGCTCACCGCGGGTAGCCAGTGGCATATCAATGGATTCCACTTTTTTCAAAGCTTCGGCAGAGGCAGTTACTTGTTTGAATGCATCATTCAGCTCCGTTGATACCTTTTGCCCGTCAATTTTCCCGCCGCGCCGACGTGTTTTTTCAAGATTGTAAATGGGATCGGCGAATGGAATGTACTTCGTAATCTGTGCATATTCCTTTTCCTCATTTGCCAAAGTCAGCAGGTGATCGTCAATATTTCTTTTTAACAAAATATAATCGACTTTCCCGTAAATGCTCATTGCATTGAAGTCCAGCTTTGCGAGTTTATCAAGATAGCTTTTATCGACTTCATTCAGCCTCCTGCGCTGCTCAGGCGCATTGAGCACAGGCTGAGCCGCCGCAAAACCACGCCCGCGCACGAGCATGGGAGAATAAAAAGAGGTAACAACCTTCATATCCTCATCATACTGCATCACCAGCCCAGCCACTTCGCTGGTTTGTTCATAAAGGTTGAATTGGGATTTCTGGGCAGCGGATTCGCTGCCAACAATGCAGGCAAACGCCAAACTGAAAAGCAGGGTGTAGTAGTGCTTTTTCAATGGTGGGGTATGGTTTAAAGGTTAGGAAAATGCTATGTGTTTGGCGTGGTGCCTGCCCTTCGACTGCGCTCAGGGTGACAAAGCATACTTACTTGACTTGTCATGCTGAGCGCAGTCGAAGCAACGTGCGACAACGCTACTACATCAGCTTATGTTGCGCCTGCTAAACCCAGGGCGACATCTCAACTATACCGCTCCGGATCGTATAACACCGTACTTACCGAAGTAGCACTGCGCTCGGCTAGTTCTGCTACTACTTTACCTGTTGCGGGGCCGAGGCTGATTCCCATCATGCCGTGGCCGCCTGCTACGATCAGGTTTTTTAGTTTTTTACTATAACCTAAATAAGGAAGTCCGTCGGGGGAGCAGGGGCGGAAACCGTACCATATCCTGTCTTTCGGCGGAACAGCTACATTCAACTCCGGGTAGTATTTGGGGATTGCATTCACAATTCCTTCCACCCTGTTCATATTGATTTTATCATTTACCGCTGCAAGTTCCATGGTTCCTCCAAAGCGAACTTGTCCGTTCATGGGGGTTACAGCTACTCTTGCCTCGATCAGCAATGCAGGATGTACAATCGGATGCGCGGTATTGGACTCCATTAACGAATAGCCTTTGCCCGGCATAACAGGAATGGAAAGCCCGGCGAGCTTTGCAAGCTGCGGCAGCCAGGTACCTCCTGTCATAATCACAAGATCGGCTTCGAATTTGCCTTGCGAAGTTTCAACCGCTTTTAACTCGCCATTTTGGATGGAGTAGCCAGTAACTTCTGCTTTGGTAACAACCTTTGCGCCTTTTGATTTTATAAATTTCAAAAGCTGGTTAAACAATGCAGTCGGGTACAAATGTGCGTCGCAATGGTAATGCACCGCACCGGCTACGTCGAGTTTCAAACCCGGCTCGATTGCCTGCACCTGTTCCCTCGAAAGCATTTCCACATCCAGCCCAAGCTTTTGCGCGTCTTTGCCAACGTGGATTTCTTCCTCTCCTGCTTTCTCGGTTTTGTAAAGCATCAAAATGCCTTTTTCTTCCAAACCGAAATTAAAACCTTCTTCCTGCGCAAGTTCTTCGTACAATTTCTTGCTG
>NZ_JBHYGF010000234.1:0-6757 GCF_051859145.1 Dyadobacter sp. | reverse complement strand
TTGGATCAAACCTGGTAAAGTAGGTAGCCGCCACAATACTATTACAAAAAAAGCCTTGCAGATATGTAAGGCTTTTTGCATTTGGCGAGGATTTACCTCTTACCAGGCTACGCGCCCCGTCCCGGACAGGGAAGTTAAGCGGGGCTACCTAAGCCGGGGGCTCCCAGCCCAGGTCCGCCGATGATACTTGGATCAAACCTGGTAAAGTTGGCGGGGCGCGTAGCTTAGCCGCCACAATACCATTACATAAAAAAGCCTTGCAGATATGTAAGGCTTTTTGCATTGGTGAGGATTTACCTCTTCCCAATTGCCCGCAAGCCCGCGGCCGGCCAGGGAAGTTAAGCGGCGCTGCCTAAGCCGGGAGCGCCCAGCCCAAGTCCGCCGATGATACTTGGATCAAACCTGGTAAAGTTGGCGGGGCGCGTAGCTTAGCCGCCACAATACTATTACAAAAAGACCATGTCAAAAGGATGGTCTTTTTTTTGCTATTTGTTATAGTTTGTTAAACAAGCAACCTGCATTAATAAAGCACTTCATACCAGTGTTCTCTTGCGGCTAGTCTTTCCACTTTCATAACCCAGGCTGCTCTCATGGTAAATATGTACTTGATCTCGCCGCCTTTTGGGTCTTCTTCATAATAGATAATGCGGATACGGTCGGGAGATGCACCTGCCACAGCATCTTCTATCGACTTGTATTTAGCTGGAAGTGTATTATCGAGGTAACCAACAGAGGGAGAAAAATTATTTTTAGAAAGCGATTTCACTGCTGCCGAGAAATAGTTAGCAGGAAGTCGTATCTCCAAGGTTTGCCGCTCGTCGTTCCATTGACTGCTGCCCTTTTCTGCACTCTGCGGAAGAAATTCATAAAGCTTTTTACCCGTAGCATAAGGTACATTGCCATGCGGTCACGAATCAATGACATGGATATTGACAGTCTGCGAATTCAAACTAAATGCGGAATAACCCACGAGCGCTAGAAAGGTAGCACCATCTATTTTTTGTAGCTTTGCGCCCCTTTTCCAAAACTTTCCTTATGTCAGCCTCTAACCAACTTGGGCATGCTCCTGTCCGAACTCTGTTTTTTCAAAACTATGGTCCCGCAATCATAAGTCTGTTATCCTCCATTGTGCATCAGGTAATCAACGGCATTATACTTGGACAAGAAGTAGGAAAAGATGGTCTTGCCGCCGTAGGATTGTTTGGTCCTGTCGTCATTGTTCTGATTGCATTTACCTTGCCGGTGATGATTGGCGGCGGCGTGTTGATCGGCAAGGGAATAGGTGCAGGGAATTACGGAAGTGTACAACAAGTATTTCAGTTTGCTACTACACTGGTCATTTTAGTAGGCACCTGCGTAGCTCTGACCGCGCCATTCTTGTCAATGCCACTCGCCCGTTTTCTCGCTGGTACAGATAATTTAATCCTCACAGAAAACCTGGCGCATTATGCACTTTGGCAATTAGTCGGTCTCCCGGTATTCTTTCTCGGTATGATCTGGGGGAACTTTGTACGTGCTAACAATGTACCACAGGCATCAAGAAACGCGTCCATCCTGGCAGCAGCAGTCAATATTGTACTTGATGTAGTATTTGTAATTGTTTTGGAAATGGGCGTTGAAGGTGCGTCAATTGCAACATCGATCGCATTAACCTGTGGTACTGCCTACCTTTTTGCTTTCATTTCAAGAGGCAATACACATTTAAGTTTTTCTTCATTCCGATTTACGCTCAAATTGTCACAATGGAAAGAGTACTTTCAAATAGGGATACCATCGTTTGCGTCTGAAATCGCGTTCTCATCAGGTTTGTTGCTTATTAATCAGTCGTTAATTCGCTACGGCGCCTCCGCAGTCGCTGCATTCGGGTTGGTCAATTATCTTAGTTTCTTATTAATCCGGCCCTTTACTGCTGCCATGATTGCTGCACTTCCGATTATGTCCTATAATATCGGAGCAAAACAACCAGACCGCGTACTTGAGACCCTGCGGTTTTCGGTGGGATTTACCCTAATACTTGGCATAGTAGTAGCAGGACTAGGCTTGTTCCTGTCCGACTTACTGGTTGAATTATTCTCGGGAGATCAAAACGTTACTTACCGAAAAACTGCAAGTGAAGCAATGGGCTTGTACTTCCTGCTGTTCCTCGCAGCGGGTCCGAACTATCTGCTGGCCGCTTTTCTGCAAAGTACAGGCAAAACGGTCGCTTCTCTTTTTGTGAATCTCCTGAAAGGCTTTTTTCTTGTACTACCAACGCTCGCGGTACTGCCTGAACACCTGGGTATGTCGGGAATCTGGCTTTCCAGAGCGCTGTCCGAAATAGTCACACTCGTCGTCGTTGCGGCTTATACATTGTATTTCAAAAACCGGTACTACACCAGTGACGCTATCCTTCAAGTTAGCGCGAGCAGGAACTTTTAGGTCTTGTTATCCTTTGTAAATACAGACCTACTCTTGAAGATAACTATGAAAAAAATAGGGTTTTTATCTTTTGGGCACTGGGCCAATCACCCAGCCTACAATGCCCGGACAGCGAGCGATACCTTACTGCAATCCATTGACCTGGCTGTTGCAGCCGAAGAAATAGGGCTGGACGGGGCATATTTTCGGGTCCATCATTTTGCCTCACAACTCGCCTCTCCATTTCCGCTGCTTTCAGCGATCGGTGCGAAAACCAGCAAAATTGAAATCGGAACGGGCGTTATTGACATGCGCTACGAAAATCCGTTGTATATGGTGGAAGACGCCGGCGCGGCAGACCTGATTTCGGAAGGACGATTACAGCTGGGTATCAGCAGAGGATCGCCGGAGCAGGTAATAGACGGCTGGCGCTACTTCGGATATGAACTGGCAGAAGGAGAAACAGATGCAGATATGGGACGGCGCAAGGCGCTGGAATTCCTGGAAAGGCTGAATGGATTTGCAAGACCTAACCCCAACCCTATGTTCCCGAACCCGCCAGGTTTATTACGCCTGGAACCCTATTCCGAAGGTTTGCGTGAGCGTATCTGGTGGGGCGCGGCTTCCAACGCAACAGCCGTTTGGGCTGCGGAAAATGGCATGTACCTCCAAAGTTCCACATTGAAGTTTGATGAAAGCGGCAAGCCATTTCACGTGCAACAGGCAGAGCAGATCAGGCTGTACAAAGAAGCCTGGAAGAAGGCAGGACACCAGCGTGAACCGAGGGTTTCCGTGAGCAGGTCTATTTTTGCATTGGTCAATGAGCAGGACAGATATCTCTTCGGCCAGGAAGCTAACAGGCGCGACAAGATTGGAATGATTGAACAGGATAAGCGGGCTATTTTTGGCAGAAGCTATGCGGCAGAACCTGATCAGTTAATCAAAGAGTTGGCTCAGGATGAGGCTATTCAGGAAGCAGATACACTGTTGCTCACTATCCCGAATACCTTGGGCGTCGACTATAACGTGCACGTGCTTTCTTCAATTTTGGAGTATGTTGCACCAGGTTTGGGTTGGCGTTAAGTGCTAATTTGAAATGAAGTTAATGGCAACCGGCGTAAAGCCGGTTGCCATTGTTCGTTAATACAGGCCATTCCACACTTCATTTTTTGTATTTTCGCCTAAACTCCTGCTAAACCGATTATTCGTATGAACCCAATCTGGGCCATTGTGGCCATTATTCTCGGCGTTACTTTATACAAACAATTTGACTTTCAGACCTTGCAGTTTGAAAAACCGGCACTGGCTGTCGTGTACCTGCTCACATTTATCGCATCGGTGTATTTTCTGATCAAAGGCAGGAAGCAATCGACCAAGTAGTTTACAATCATGAAAGTGTGTATTGCTGAAAAGCCCAGCGTTGCGAAGGACATTGCAGGAGTGATCGGGGCCAACCAGCGTCGGGATGGTTATTTTGAGGGAAACGGTTACCAGGTAACCTGGACATTCGGGCATTTTTGTACGTTGAAAGAGCCCCACGACTACACCGAACGCTGGAAAGCGTGGCGGCTGGAAGATTTGCCTATGATCCCGTCAAGCTTCGGTATCAAGCTGATTGATAATGCGGGCGCATTGAAGCAGTTTGGCGTTATAGAGAGTCTGGTCAGCCAATGTGAAGAAGTGATCAACTGTGGTGATGCAGGGCAGGAGGGTGAGCTGATCCAGCGCTGGGTTTTGCTGAAAGCCAAATGCAATGTACCCGTGAGACGACTCTGGATCTCCTCGCTGACCGAGCAGGCGATCCGGGAAGGCTTTGAGAAGTTGAAAGATAGTGAGCTGTACAATAATCTGTACGCCGCGGGTAGTGCGCGCGCGATCGGTGACTGGCTCCTGGGCATGAACGCTACGCGACTTTTTACCAAAAAATTTGGTCAGGGTAAGGTGGTACTCAGCATTGGCCGCGTGCAAACACCAACACTCGCACTCATCGTACAGCGACAAAAGGAGATCAATGCATTCGTCTCGGAAGAATATTGGGAGCTTAAAACCATTTACCGGGATACAGAATTTACAGCAAATATAGATCGGCTTAAAAGTGAGGAAAAAGCAAAAAAAGGCTTGGCTTATCTCCTGCTGCATGATTTTGAAATAACCTCATTTGAAAAGAAAGAAGGAAAAGAAGGAAATCCAAAGCTTTTCGACCTGACTTCGCTGCAAGTGGAAGCCAACAAGAAGTACGGCTACTCTGCGGAAGACACATTGAAACACACGCAAAACCTTTACGAAAAGAAATTTATCACGTATCCCAGGGTAGATACCACTTATCTTTCGGAAGATCTGCATCCGAAAGTAGAGGGGATATTAAGAGAACTGACGCATTACGCGCAGTATACCGCCCCGTTGCTTGAAAAGCCGGTACCAAAATCTAAAACGGTTTTTGACGATAAAAAGGTGACCGATCACCACGCTATTATCCCGACCGGCGTACAACCAAATCACCTTAGCCAGGACGAGAAGCGCATTTATGATCTGGTTACGCGGCGCTTCATCGCTGTGTTTTATCCCGAATGTAAAGTTTCTAACACGACAGTATTGGGGAAAGTCGGACAGGTTGAATTCAAAGCTACTGGAAAGCAGATCCTTGAACCCGGCTGGCGTGTGCTGTATGCAAACGATGCGAGTGCGAAAAAGGAAGCTGCCGAAGAGGAAAAGCTGATGCCAAACTTTGAAGTAGGGGAAAGAGGCCCTCATGAACCGCGCGTGCACCAGGGTAAAACGACACCGCCAAAAGCTTACACGGAAGCTACACTGCTCAGGGCTATGGAAACAGCGGGCAAGCAGGTGGAAGACGATGAAATGCGTGAACTTTTGAAAGACAATGGGATAGGAAGACCCTCTACCAGGGCCAATATCATAGAAACGCTTTTTAAAAGGCGGTATATCGAAAAGAAAAAGAAGAATATTGTCGCCACGCAAACTGGCATCGACCTCATTGACACGATCCAGAATGAGTTACTTAAAAGTGCCGAGCTGACGGGAAACTGGGAACGCAAGCTGCGCCTCATAGAAAAAGGCGAGTACTCGATGGATACATTCAAGCAGGAACTGATCCAGATGGTCGTGGACCTCACGCAGGAAGTGAAGAACAACCGCGGTCGGGCTATCAGCATTGCAGAGGAAGTGCCGGTAGAAGTTGAAAAGGAGGTAAAGGAAAAAAAGCCAGCGAAACCCAAAGAGCCCAAAGAAGAGATTAACATCGAGTCACTTACCTGTCCGAAATGCAAGGCGCATTTGTTGAAAAAGGGAAAAACAGCTTACGGCTGTTCCAATTTTCAGGTTTGCGGTTTCAAGATACCTTTTGAATTTTTGGGTAAAAAGCTCACTGACAAGCACGTTTATGATCTGTTAAGCAAAGGGAAAACGAGCCGCATAAAGGGTTTGCAGATTCCGGGTAATCCCGAAACGACCGATGCCAGGCTGGTCATGAATGGAGATTTTAATTTCGAAGTAGGATAGTTTGGTCCGTCTACGTGGACAATACTATAATAACCGGCAATGCATTGTTTAGTATATGCAATAGAATGCTCCATTGTACACCATAACGCAAAGCAATGACTGCGAACACGATGCCCGATACGAAGTGCGGAATGAGGTGCAATGTGATATCAACTGCATTTGCGCCGCTGAAATCGAAGTTGGAATAATGCCAGCCGGCAAAGCAGGCGGAACTTACCAGGATAGTTGCAGTGCTATTCTTGCTGGCAATTGTTATGATAAAACTACTAATCGGTTCGCTGAACAAAAAAACAAAAAGCAGAGCAAGCACGAAGATCAGGCCCGAATCCATTCCGGGCGCATAAAAGTTAATCCCGGTAAAACGCGCCACCAGCATGTAAAGCAGGAATACAGCCGATATCAGAACTACCCTGCGCGTTTTTACAACAACACCCCTGAATGCCAGCTCTTCCAGGATCGGGCCGGCAATTGCAACTTCAAACAGGAAAGTCACCGTGTCCAAGACAGAAGAAAGCGTTCGCGATGCGCTGGCGCGCTCCACCCCGCCGATCAAACCCCTTTCTTTCAGGAAAACAAGCAAATAGGCATACAAGAATTTAAAACCAACAATGAAAAGATACGCTTGTAAGATCTGCCGAAGAATCAATTTTGTGCTGACCTGTTGCGTATCCTGCATTGATGATTTAACTAATTTTTTAAAAATTTAAAGCGCTCATGTGCGGGAACAAAACACCGCCACTAGCATTATTCCAGCTTGATCGTGCCTGTTTCGCGTTTCGGACTATCTTTCTGTATTTCATTCAACAAGCCGATCATCTGCTTCAACTTTTCCGGCTGCGAGGAA
>NZ_JBHYGF010000233.1:0-6784 GCF_051859145.1 Dyadobacter sp. | reverse complement strand
ATCATAATTACCTCTTTAAATAGTAACAGCCTAAACTGTTTAATTTACGGTTATTTCAAATTAGTGATGGGTAGTTTAAACGAAATGAGCTCGGTACTAAACCGAGCTCATCAGAAATCAATACAGAATGTATTCCCACTTAAAACTCTGCGCTTTTCGGGTATCTTGGGAATGGTATTACGTCGCGGATGTTGCCCATTCCTGTAACGAACTGGACTAAACGTTCGAATCCTAAGCCGAAACCTGAATGCGGTGCTGTTCCGAATTTGCGGGTTTCAAGGTACCACCAGAGGTTTTCCGGATCGATACCCACTTCGTGCACGCGGCCGAGCAGCTTTTCGTAATTTTCTTCGCGCTGACTTCCGCCAATGATCTCGCCGATTCCCGGAAAAAGCACATCCATGGCACGTACTGTCTTTCCGTCTTCGTCCAGCTTCATATAGAAGGATTTGATCTCCCGTGGATAGTTGGTGAGGATAACCGGCTTTTTAAAGTGTTTTTCTACCAGATACCGCTCGTGCTCGCTGGAAAGATCAATTCCCCAGCCCACAGGATACTGGAATTTCTTCTCTTTATGCGGTTTCGACTTCAACAGAATTTCAATTGCCTCAGTGTAAGTCAGCCGCTCGAACGGATTGTCCACCACAAAGCTCAGTTTTTCAAGCAAAGGCAGCGAACGCTCGTTTTGCGGCTTGCTCTTTTCTTCTTCTGCCAGCCTGTTTTGTAAAAAGTTCAGATCGTCCTTGCAGTTATTCAATGCATAAGTGATCACTTTTTTAACAAAATCCTCGGCCACATTCATGTTATCTTCCAGCTCATAAAAGGCCATTTCCGGCTCTATCATCCAGAACTCGGCCAGGTGGCGTGTCGTGTTGGAGTTTTCGGCGCGGAAGGTAGGTCCGAATGTATAAATCTTGGAAAGCGCCATGGCGCCCAGTTCGCCTTCCAGCTGTCCGGAAACAGTCAGGTTAGCTTCTCTTCCGAAGAAATCTTCCTTGAAGTTGATCGCTCCTTCTTCGGTACGTGGCAATTTATTGAGGTCCAATGTAGTTACCCGAAACATTTCGCCCGCGCCTTCCGCATCAGAGGCGGTAATTACAGGTGTATGCAGGTAAAAGAAACCTTCGTTGTTAAAGTATTGGTGAACAGCAAACGCCAGCGCGTGACGAATGCGCAAAATGGCGCTGAAAGTATTGGTACGTGGACGCAAATGCGCGATTTCACGCAAAAATTCCAGTGAGTGTTTCTTCGGTTGCAATGGATAAAGCTCCGGATCGGCAGCGCCGTAAACGAGGATATCGTCCACTTTCACTTCCACCGTCTGACCAGAACCCTGCGATTCGATCAGCTGGCCTTCAATTTTAAGGCAGGCGCCGGTTGTAACGGTTTGCATCAGCTCGTCAGGAAACTGCCCTGGTAGCGCAACTGCCTGAATATTGTGAATGGTGGAACCGTCGTTTAATGCGATGAATATTGCATTCTTACTTTCTCTCTTAGTCCGTACCCAACCTTTGAGGGTGACGGGTTGGTTTTCCGGAGAAGCTTGTAATATCTCTTTAATTTGCAGCGGTCCCATTTGGCAATAAATGATTTAATTCTGATTTGTAATTTACCCGCTTTCGGATTTGTATTGAAAAGCAGGCTGTTCGAAGAAAGCGTACTTCAATTTTGAAAGCGACGCAATCGTTAACAAACTTACAATGTGATCAGCTTGATGACAAACAAACCTGTCAAGAATGCCACAAAAAAGCAGTATTCGGGCTGGTGCAGGTGGTTCAGGCCGGGTTCGGTCGCGCGGTATCTTTTACTTTCAACTTCCTTCGCGTATTCATTTTCGTTTTGATCCATTCAGGATAGTACGTCGCGTCTTCCGCCGGGTACACGTGAAGTTGCTGGGATGGATCCGGTTTCAGCAGCTCTGCCTGGGAGCTGCCGAGGATGCGCGCGGCAGTTTGTACACCCGAATAACTGGCGCCGGCAACTCCATTGGCCAGGATGCTCGCGCCGCAGAGATATAGATTTTCAATCTCACTCTGCGCCTTAAAAGCAAATGCGCCTATTTGCCAGAAGCTTTTTTCGGTACCATATACGCAACCTTCGGTCGAGTCAATATAGTGCTTGTTGGTCAGCGGGGTGCCCATTTCCTTCTGAATAATGCGTTCCGTTATTCCTGGTAATGCTTTTTCCAGACTCCTGATCATTTTCATGCTCAGCTGCTCTTTGAAGTCGAGATATGCCTGCGAATGTGCGGCGGTTTCGCCTTCAAACCGGCTGAAAGCATGGTTGTTGATCAGCGTAATCACTTCCAGTGTATGGTGGGTCCCGTCAAAGCTGGTGGGATCCTTTAATGTACTTGAACTGATAAACAATGCCGGAAATTCAGCTTCTGATCCAATATCCGCATTGGCGTGCTGGCCATAAGTTTCTTCGCTTTCTGCATCCGGGATCAGCCAGACATTCCCCGAATCCAGACCTGCTTTGCGAAGGTCCATATTAACGGTTAAAAACAGGATCAGTGAAGTGCAGGAGTATTTCGTGTTTTTGAGCTGATTTAAGAGTTGCTTGCTGAGGTTTTCTTCACCTACCAAACGCGAATAAGTGGTGGCCGGATCCGCATTGGAAATGATCCTTTTGGCATAAATACTTGTCCCATTTTCAAGCTCGACACCCACAGCCCGCTTCACTTTTTCACCCTGTACCAAAACGCGTTTTACCTTTTGTCCGGTCCTGCATTGACCACCATGTTTTTTGATCACATTGGACATTGCTTTCACAATCGCCGCACCGCCGCCCATCGGGTAAAATCCGCCTTTTGCATAATGCGCCATTACTGCGGCATGGTAAGGAAAGCTGGCTTTCCCGGGCGGAAGTCCGTGGTTACCCCATTGAATGTTTAATATTTTTTTGAGCAGCGGATCTTTGATATGCCAGTCAATCACGCGTTTTAAACTGAACAAACCGTATTTTCCCAAATGCCGCGTGCGCCAGGGAATGGTCAGATGGTCCATCAATCCATTCATTTCTGAAATCAGGTCCAGCTGGCTGCTGACGTTTTGGACTGCTGTCAGGTATTCGTCAATGCCTTTCTTTTCTTTTGGAAACTGTTCGGAAAGTACTTTACGTAGCCCGTCGAAATTTGCGGGAATGTCGATCCGCTCTTCGCCTATCCAGCAATGTTCGTAGGCGGCAGGGTTCATTTCGAAGAAGGTAAGCTCATTGGCAATTCCCAAACCTTCGTACAACATCCGGGTTGACTGCCCTTCACCAAGCTGACCTATGTAATGGACCCCGGGAGAAAAACGCTGTCCGCCGATCCGGAAACTGTGGCACCAGCCTCCGAGCACATTATGTTGTTCCAGAATGAGCACCGATTGCCCCGCGCGTACCAGGCAAATCGCCGCAGAAAGCGCACCCATACCAGAGCCGATAATGATATTATCGAATTCATTCATTAACTCCTGCTGATCAGACGACACGATATTGCGCTTGGTTTGGGTAAAAGGGCGTGAAGAGCTGTAATATAAAAATATTGTTCCTCTATCCGCAGCTTTACCTTATGCCGGGAAGATCTTGCTGATCATGCGGCTGATTTCAACAAAATCGTCGTGGTTACTCACGGAGCGTTTTTCAGTTTGATCCTCGGTTTGCTGGGAGAATGGATAGATCAGCAGGAAGTTGTTTTGCAATGCATGCTCGTTCAGGAAATCCGGCAGCAAGCCCATTCTGGGAAAATATGAAGCCATTCCGCGCCTGGCCATAAAAATGATCAACCCCTCATCTTCTGCAATTTTAGTAGCTATCTGCTCGGCTTCGCCCCAGTATTCCACCGGATGGAGCGTGAGTTCAATGTTTGATTTCTTCGCAACCCTTTCAATAATGTGGATGATCTGGCTGCTGGTGTAAAATGCCATGACCGCGCCGGAAGTTTTCCCGATGTTCCACACGCGCAGCAATGCCTGAAAGAACCCGGGCTCCTTGTCAGCCCGGGGCGGGATCAGTACCAGGTATTTCTTAATGGTTGAAATAGGCTGCGCCGAATGGTAAATCAATGTATTAACATTGTCATTTTGCAGATACGCGTTGGTCAGATTGTAAACCAGCGACGGCGTGAAACCTTTCCCGGGCTGTAAACCCAGAATGAGATCGGTAATCTTCTGCTCTTTGATCACATTGCTGATCCCCGACGCAACGTCGCTATCATATCTCGTGAGCGGCTGAATCTGAACATCGGCGGCGGCGGCAGTAGTCACAGCAGTATGCAATGTTTTTTCCGCATTCTTGACAGACGATTCGTTCTTTTCATCATTAATGATATTTAATGCAAAAAGTCTGTCGCGGTTGTGTGAAGCCTTAATCAGCAAGCTGAGATTCACCATTTTTTCAACGGTATCCTCATAATTGACAGCCAAGAGAATATTTTCCGTTTCCTTGTTGATGCCCGAAGCCGTCGCCTCCTTATCAACTGCCGCAATCTTCTGCGCGCTGGCCATTGAAACAAATGATGAGACTGTACACGAAATCAGGATCAGCAATATACTTCCATTCAAAACGTGCTCACTCAGCAGGCGGACTGTTTCTCCATTTGCATTTTCGGAAACGATAATGTTGTAACCTACCATTACCGCAGCCAGTGTGGCCGCGGCTGAGGCAGAGCTTAATCCAAAAATGAGCATTCCTTCCTCTTTGGTCAGCCTGAATGTTTTCTGCGTCAGCACCGCAGCAAGGTATTTTCCGCCAATGGATGCAACGAGCATTACCGCGGCCACTTCCAGGGTTTCAAGGCTTTTGAAAAAAACCGTAAAATCGATGAGCATACCCACGCTGATCAGGAAAAAGGGAATGAAGATCGCATTGCCCACAAACTCGACGCGGTTCATCAATGCAGAGGTGTGCGGAATGAGCCTGTTCAATGCCAGACCGGCAAAGAATGCGCCGATAATTGCTTCGATACCTGCCAGCTCAGCCAGTACCGCGGCGAGGTATATCATCACCAGCACGAATATGTACTGCGATATTTTATCATCCACTTTCTTAAAAAACCACCTGCCGATAATCGGGAAAACCAGCAGTACTGTAAGGCTGAATGCAAGCACTGAAAAGCCGAGCTGAAACCAGAATGCGCCATTCACTTCGCCCTGCGTCATGCCGACTACCACCGCCAGCACAAGCAGCGAAAGTACGTCAGTGAGCATAGTCCCGCCCACAGTGATGTTGACCGAAAGGTTTTTTGAAATACCCAGTTTGCTGACCAGCGGATAGGAAATCAGCGTATGAGACGAGAAAAGGCTGGCGAAAAGAACCGAGGTGAGCATGGAAAAGTGCAGCACGTAATAGCCCCCCAAGACCCCCAGAATGAACGGAACGGCAAATGTATACGCAGTGAAGGTTACACTTTTGCCCATGTTTTTTTTGAAGTCGCCCATATCAATTTCCAGCCCGGCCAGAAACATGATATAGAGCAACCCGGTAGTACCCGTTACGACCACGCTGCTGTCACGGGAGAGCAGGTTAAGTCCATTCGGGCCTACCAATGCGCCTGCAATAAGAAGCCCCAGCAAATGCGGCACTTTGATTTTATTAAGCAGGAGCGGGGCGCCCAGGATAATGATCAGCTCGATCAGAAATTTTAGGACCGGATCTTCGATCGGCAGGCTGCTAATATGAATACTCAGAAGCTGCATAAGCTATTTGGTTGTCGGGCGCGTCAGCTCGAGTGAGAATTTGGAGTTACAGGCCTGATTGATATTCATTGTTTGCTGCCCTTTCATCAGCGCCTGATTTACGCGCGCAAGCGCCACGTTGAGCACCATATTCTTGGTAGCAGAAGAGTCGCTCGCGAAGTTGAGTACAATGCCTGTGCTATCGAACCGCGCATTAAAAACCCGCACAAGCTGATTGTCGTTGCTCATTACCCGCGTGTACAGTCCGGTGGAGTCGCTGATAAATTCCCAGGAATTGAAACGCTGGTCGCCTATCACGTACTCGGGGCAGTTTGATTCGCGGCAAATCGATTTTGCATTCCATATACCGGCAATGTCGTCGGGCCAGTGAAGAATAATGGCCGTATCTTTGTTTGCAAGCAGACTATCGCGCATTTCGAGCAATGATTTGTAGTCGGCTTCTTTCAGCGCAAACTCTCTTTCCCGCTGACTGATGCGCTGCTCCCGTACATCCAGCTCCTGCTGCTTTTTGTTGTCCTCGCAGGCCGACAAACCCAGGGCGAGCAAGACTGCAAAAATATAGTATCTGTGGAGGGTCATATACAGAAGTGGTTTAAGATGTTTGATTTTAACCAGGAGAAAAGTTGTGCCTGCTGCTCAAATTCATCCTGTCAAAAACTTGGTGAAGTTGGCACATATATAAATAATCCTGCTCACCAATGCAACTGGGATCACATTAAAACCTGTCGATAGGGCTGAGGAAGCCGCTTATTGGCAGGTCACAGAATACGGCCATTTCAATGCGGCTTCGTGTCAATAATTTCCAACATTCTAACCGTTTTTGTATGAAGTTTGCTCACCGATTAACGACTTGCCTGCTGCTGGTAGCAGTATTTGGCTGTCAGAAAGAAAATGAAACGCTCTTGCCCCGGGAGGCAGCTTCGGCCAATCCTGAGCGGGTTTCCGCGACGAATGTGCGGCTTAAACAAACGCTGGTCAGCGGGAACAATGGTGGCCTCGGGCCGATGTTCACCAATACCTATTTCACTTACAAGAAAGGACGTGAGCTGGAAAAGGTTACGATTCCTACTGACACGTATGCAGGCGTGACCAGCTATCTGTAC
>NZ_JBHYGF010000232.1:0-6834 GCF_051859145.1 Dyadobacter sp. | reverse complement strand
ACTCCGGCGATCAAGGCAAGTACAACAGGGCTGATCAGCGTCACATTCCAGTCAATCTGTTTGGTATTTTTGAGATAAATCAACAAAAGTAAAATCAGGTATAATACACTGATTACGATGAAGTTGATCAAACCTGTACTTCCCTTCCTGACCGAGCCGCTGGTACTCAGCCAGACCAGTCCGGCCATAATTTCAGTTGAAGAAACCAGCAGGAACAATGCGGTTAAAAGCATCCAGAACGGAAAGGAGTAAGTAGCAGCGGCCAGCGCGGTGAAACTGATCGGAGATGTAAAATACGCAACCGCACAAATCAGCACAGACGCGCCGAGTGTACCTGCTATCCGCATACTTATCCCGGCATCCTGCCTGAATGCGTGGAAATAATAGGTTACAATACCGTAGATCATCACGGTTATAATGAATAGCAGCTTGTTTCCTTCCCCGGTGCCAGATAACATTTCCAGCTTTGAAAAGCCAAGAAACATAATAAAGATCACCATACCAGCCAGGTACCAAAACCTGGATAATGTGGTGAGTGCAGCCAGGATCAGGCTGATACCGATAATTGCGAAGAACCAGAATACCTGCACAGTAAGATAATCAATGTCCATAACTGAGGCCATGAAGCTTTCAGTTACAAGGTGCGATGGAGTAGAAACCCCATACTGCCACTGCCCGATCCGGAGAAAATCCACAACGGTACCCACTTCCGACATTTCACTCACTACATTCCAGCGGACTACATTTTGGAGTGGGTCAATGCATTTAAGTACAAAAAATACAATTGCAAGAAACAGAACAGCCAGCATTGCAACTGCCATCCTTCGCTCAGATACTGACCAGACCTTCCAGAAAAAAACTTCCTTCATATTAGAGATCGCAGACTTCTTTTTGGGATTTTAATAATTGTAATTACCTGAACGAAAATATCAGCGACCTGTTATTTCGACCAGATCTGATGTTTGAAGTAATTCAAGTGCATTTGCCAGATTGGCTGTAAAAATCTCCTTTAACCTTGCCGTCGAGGTATTGCCGCAAGTTAGCGGATGAATGTCGAAGATTCAGAAATTGAGCAGAACAGCATTCGTGATTGAAATTCGACTTAATCCATGGGGCCAGGCCTGGGGAAAGTTGGGCATCAAGAATGATCATCAAGCTGCCTGAAGTACCGGGTGATTGAGCTTAGCCGCAGCATAAAGGAGGCAGGCAGTAATATCTTCGGGTTCCAGATCCGGCAACTCCTCCCCTATAATCTGCGCCGGAGTAAGACCGGCAGCAAGCAGCTCAATCACATCTGTTACCCTGATGCGCATATTACGTATACACGGCTTTCCACCACATTGGTCAGGATTGAATGTTATACGTTCCAGCAACTGCGCATTCATGTTTTCTTCTATTTAAAGCGGATACTTCGTTTACGTATTCCGGTGTTATTGATACTCGAACATTTTTTATATCTGCAACAATGTTAAACGCTAAGCATTCCCTATTTCAAACAATCAAAATTCTATTTAGCTCTCAACAAAGTAGGTATTTTCTAAAAAATATCCAATAAATCAATAATTCCGCTCTTGGTACTGACCAAATTATCTCCTACTTTTGCGGTCTGAAAAAAACCTCATTCGAGATAATCAAATTCATATAATGGCAAACGCGACAAACATAGGAAAAATTACGCAGGTAATTGGTCCGGTTGTAGACGTATCATTTGAAGATGCCACAAGCATTCCTTCGATCCTCGATGCGCTGGAAGTCATCAAACCAAACGGTTCAAAAGTAGTTCTTGAGTGCCAGCAGCACTTGGGCGAAGACCGTATCCGCACTATCGCAATGGATAGTACCGAGGGTATGCAACGCGGAATGGAAGTTCGTCCGCTGGGTGCTCCTATCAAAATGCCAATCGGTGAAGGCATTAAAGGTCGACTATTCAATGTAATCGGTGAAGCGATCGACGGACTTACACCTTTGGATTCATCAAACGGTATCTCTATCCACCGTGCAGCTCCGAAATTCGAAGAGCTGGCGACATCAACCGAAATCCTTTTCACAGGTATCAAAGTAATCGATTTGCTTGCTCCTTATGTAAAAGGTGGTAAAATCGGTTTGTTTGGTGGTGCTGGTGTTGGTAAAACCGTTTTGATCCAGGAATTGATCAACAATATCGCGAAAGCTTATGCTGGTCTTTCTGTATTCGCAGGTGTTGGAGAGCGTACCCGCGAAGGAAATGACTTAATGCGTGAAATGATCGAAGCCGGTATTATTAAATACGGCGACGATTTCAAACATAGTATGGAAGAAGGCGGCTGGGATATTTCAAAAGTGGACTATTCTACTCTGAAAGACTCACAGGCAACTTTCGTTTTCGGACAAATGAACGAGCCTCCTGGCGCACGTGCTCGCGTGGCATTGTCAGGTTTGACAATGGCGGAATATTTCCGTGATGGTGACGGCGAAGGTCAGGGTCGTGACATTCTTTTCTTTATCGACAATATCTTCCGTTTTACACAAGCAGGTTCAGAGGTATCCGCTCTCTTGGGACGTATGCCATCTGCGGTAGGTTACCAGCCAACACTGGCAACGGAAATGGGACAAATGCAGGAACGCATTACCTCAACAAAACGTGGTTCAATCACTTCCGTACAGGCTGTTTACGTACCTGCGGATGACTTGACTGACCCTGCTCCTGCAACTACATTTGCTCACTTGGATGCAACTACAGTACTAAGCCGTAAAGTTTCTGAAAAAGGTATCTACCCTGCAGTGGATCCACTCGATTCAGCTTCACGCATTTTGAATGCAGAAACCCTGGGCGCAGCTCACTACGATTGCGCACAGCGCGTGAAAAATATTTTGCAACGCTACAAAGAATTGCAGGATATCATCGCGATCCTTGGTATGGAAGAACTTTCTGACGAGGACAAGCTGGTAGTATCCCGCGCTCGTCGTGTGGAACGTTTCTTGTCGCAGCCATTCTTTGTTGCTGAGCAGTTTACAGGTTTGAAAGGAACTTTGGTAGATATCAATGATACCATCAAAGGATTTAACCTGATCATGGACGGAGCTTACGATCACCTTCCTGAAATGGCATTCAACCTCGTTGGAACCATTGAAGACGCGCAGGCAAAAGGAGAAAAAATGCTTGCAGAAGCAACGAGATAAGTTAAGAGTTTGAAGTTTATGAGTTTATGAGCGACAGCCGCAATTTTATTTACTCATAAATTCCTGAACTCATAAACTCTTAAACCGTAGCGGCGGACCGCTAAAAACTTCCAACCATGCATTTAGAAATAATTACCCCAGATAAGAAAGTTTTTGCCGGAGAGGCAACTGCTGTAACATTACCGGGTACGGAAGGACAATTCCAGGTCCTGAACCGCCACGCGCCACTTGTAAGTACACTTGGAAAAGGTGATGTGGTAATTGATACCGGAGCTGCAAAACAATCTTTCCTGATCGACGGCGGCGTTGTGGAAGTACTTAACAATAAAGTGCTTGTACTGGCAGAAGCGATTCTCTAAGGAAATTAGGTTATAGATTAAAAAACGGATGTCGTGAGAACGGTATCCGTTTTTTTTTGCCAAATTTTTTTATTGGGTTAATCTTACCTTTCACGGGATTGTAAGAGCAGTAATCAGTATCACTAATCTATATGCATTTCTTCATCGAGCTATCCCTCGATATACTAGTGGGCAGAAGATGTTTTAGCTCGCCTAAACGCATTGTAGTTCCTTACGCATATAGAAGTTACAAAAAGAAAAAGTTTTCCTATTTTCGGAAAGCATAATCCTTCACTCTCAGACATGACACAATCCTCTTCGAAAAATGAGCTTTTCAAAATATTGGGAGTAGGATTTGGCATAGCAGTTACCGTGGGCGGCACAATTGGTACCGGCATATTGCGCAAGCTTGGACCCATTGCAGCCCAGCTAGGCGAACCCTGGTTAATTATGCTGCTCTGGGCGGCAGTGAGCCTGTATGCATTCCTCGGTACACTCTGCACCATCGAACTAGGCACCTCGGTCCCCAAAGCCGGCGCCTGGTATGTTTACGCGCAACGCGCTTTTGGCAGTTATGCCGGATTTGTGGTTGGTATCAACAGCTGGCTCGGCACCTGCTCGGCGCTTGGTTTCGGAGTATATACCATGAGCGAGTACCTGGCATTGCTTATTCCTACATTGACAGGCTACGAACCTTACGTGGCAGCCGCTATTTTACTGGTACTGACATGTATACACTGGATCGGCCTTGCATTGGCGAGCAGTTTTCAGAATATCATGAGTGTTCTTAAAGGCATCGGGCTTTTTGTATTCGTGGCGGTTTGCTATATCTACGGGGATGAAGTTACAGCCGAACAAGCACATACAACCACCAGCAAGATCATAGCTACCGGCAGCTGGATTGCACCGGTAATTTTTTCATTACAGGCTATTTTTTACACCTACGACGGCTGGCACACCGCGGCTTACTTTTCAGAAGAAGACCGGGATCCAGGCAAAAACCTGCCCCGCTCTATGATGGGAGGCGTATTGTTGATCATAGCCATTTACCTGCTCTGTAACCTGGCTATCCTGCACGTACTGCCCATGAACGAGCTATCACAGTCCAAACTGGCTGCGGCAGACGCGATAAGGCTGATTTTCGGGGAAGGCTCCGGAAAAATCGTTACGCTGTTTCTGATGATATCGATTTTGGGGATCGTCAACGCGCAGTTGCTCTTTAATCCGCGCGTACTCTATTCGATGAGCCGTGACGGGCTGTTTTTGCCTTCCGGGACTTCCGTTAACCGCGGGGGCACACCAGCTGTTGCTATGCTGGTAACTTCCGGTGTCGCAATTCTTTTGATATTAATTGGAAAAGATGCGTGTGAGAAGCTGTCTGACATCGCCACTTTCTTTTTTGTGCTCGGATATGCTTCCGGATTTGCGTCACTACTTGCCTTGAGAAGGAAAGAGCCGGCGCTGCCGCGTCCGTGGAAGGTACCTGCGTACCCGGTTTTGCCCATTGTCATGCTGATTTGTTCCATTGCATTTCTAATTGGTGCGGTGATACAAGACCTGGCGAGTAGCCAGTTTGCCTTGTTATTTCTTGTGATCAGTTACCCGGCATATTTGCTTGTGCGCCGGGCCAATAGCTAAGTACCTTTCATCTACAACAAACTAAAACATGCCACAATGCACAAAAGTCACATCAGGATTCTCGCGGCCGCATTATTCCTTTTTATAGTCGCATTTAGATGGGCAGACGAGGATTTTACCAAAACGATCTCCGAGAAACTGCTCAGGTACAGGCAGGCTTTCCCGGTTGAAAAAGCCTATCTGCATACAGACAAGCCTTATTATATGACAGGCGACACGCTCTGGTACAATGCATTTCTGGTTGAAGGCGCCCTTCACAGTCCCGACAGCGCCAGCAATTTGCTTTATGTTGACCTGATCGACCAACGCTCTGGCAAAAATTTCGCATTAAGGCGCACTTACCTGACAGGCGGTGTTGGGAACGGTGAAATTGTACTGGCCGACTCCATTCCGCCCGGCGCATACTCGCTGCGTGCGTATACAAACTGGATGCGCAATGCACCTGACTCTTTTTTCTTCCACAAGGACATTCAGGTTTTTGATCCCGCAGGCACTATGCCGGCTCCTGCTACCGGTAAAGTTGATTTGCAATTCTTCCCGGAAGGCGGCGCGCTTGTTGCCGAAATTGCTACCAGGATTGCATTCAAAGCGGTAAATGCGTCTGGTAAGGGAGAGGGTGTGAAAGGCTTTATTATGGACCAGAACAATGATACCGTCGCTTCTTTCAAAAGTGAGCATCTGGGAATGGGCCGGTTTCAATTCGCGGCTAAATCCGGCGCTTCTTACACCGCCTTCTTAAAGGAAAAAAGCGGCAGTGTAACAAAGTATGAATTTCCGAAAGTGAATGAAACGGGGTATACACTTGTTGTTGATAATACTTCCAATCCGCTGAAAACGAGAATAATCGCTTACGCGAAGGTACCTGGTAAAGCAGAGGTTCCGGTTAACATAGTTGGTCACTCCCGTGGTATCGTTGCTTTTGTTGCCAAAGGTAAAATTTCAAGCAGAGGCTTGATGATGAATGTTCCCAATACCGATTTGCCGGATGGAATTACACATTTAACCCTGTTCGATGAAGAAAACAAGCCGGTAAGCGAGCGGCTGATCTTTATCGACCATAATCATAGTCTGCGGGTTCGGGTAGCACCTTCAAAAGCTGCTTACAAGCAACGTGAACAAGCAGAAATCGAGATTGCGGTGAGTGATACCGCAGGAAAGCCGGTACAAACGCACCTGTCTGTTTCCATTACCGATGCCGGACAAATACAGCAACAAATCCACGATCAGAACATTGTCTCTTATTTACTGCTTTCCTCTGATTTGAGAGGGTTTGTCGAACAGCCCGGCTACTATTTTGACGAAACCCAGACAGAGCGGAAAATGCACCGCGACTTCCTGATGATGACGCAGGGCTGGACCAGGTTCAAATGGGACGAAGTACTCCGCGACTCGCTTGAAGCGCCCAAATATTTCCTGGAACAAGGGATTACATTTGCCGGAGAAGCACGCAGGAACAAGAGACCCGCAGAAAAAACCGCCCTTTCTATTTACCTCAGCACAGACAGCCTCAGCAATTTCCTGACTGCCGAAACAGATGAAAAAGGACAATTTGCATTGTACAACCTCATTTTTGAGGATTCGTTGAAAGTTCGCGTGCAGGGAATGGGCAAAAAGGGAAATCAGAATCTGAATTTCAGCATTTTCCCTCAGGAGATTCCAAGAATATCTCCCAGCCAGAATCCTTATTTCCCGCTTACGG
>NZ_JBHYGF010000231.1:0-6836 GCF_051859145.1 Dyadobacter sp. | reverse complement strand
AACTGTTGCGCCGGGCGATGAGGGCGTGGTGCTCACAGTGAAAGATACCGGAGTGGGCATCTCGCAACAGGAGCTTCCGCGGATGTTTGAGCGTTTTCACCGGATACAGAATAGTGGCGGAAGGACCTTTGAAGGCACAGGAATCGGCTTGTCACTGATCAGGGAACTGATCCTGCTGCACCACGGGGATATCCGCGTTGAAAGCGAACCCGGAAAGGGAAGCCGCTTTATCGTGATCATACCTTACGGAAAAGACCACCTCGATCCTGCCCGGGTATTCCTGACAGATCCTGGCTTTGACGATGTGACACCGAGTTTGTACGTGGAAGAAGCTGCTACCTTGCTGCAACCCGGGTCAGTGTCAAGCGGCGCGGACAATGCGACAACCGCTGCGGATACAATCCTCGTAGTGGACGATAATACCGACATGCGGCAGCACGTTCAATCACTTCTTGAAAAACATTACCGGACAATCCCTGCTGAAAACGGCGTTGATGCGCTCCAAAAGATCGCGCGGGAGCAGCCTTCACTCATTTTAAGCGACATTATGATGCCTGAAATGGATGGTATCGAATTGCTCCGCCACGTGAAAGACAATCCTGCCAGCGCGCAGATTCCCGTTGTGCTGATCACAGCTCGGGCGGGAGAGGAGTCAAAGCTGGAAGGCATTGAAACAGGCGCGGACGATTATCTCGTGAAGCCATTCTCGTCAAATGAGCTGCTCGCACGTATCAAGTCGCAGCTGAAAATTTCTAAAACGCGCAGGCAATTTACTGATGAGCTGGAAAAAGCGGTGAAGCAGCGGACTGAGGAGCTGATCAAAGCGAACAAGGAACTGGAATCGTTCAGCTACATTGCCAGTCACGATTTGCAGGAGCCGCTCCGCAAAATCCAGACTTTTATTCATTTAATTGATAAGAACAAGGATAACCCTGACGCGACGCAGAAGTACTACGAAAAGATCAACTCTTCTGCGCAACGCATGAGCGAGCTGATCCAGTCGGTACTCACTTACAGCAGACTTTCGGGAACGGGACAGGAGCTCGTAAAAGTTGACCTGGAAAGCGTTATTAATGAAATCAAGGTCGATTTCGAATTGCTGATCGCAGAAAAAGAAGCGGAGATAGTTACCAAAAATCTGCCCGTGATTCGGGCAAACAAGTTTCAGATGAACCAGCTGTTCTCTAACCTGATCAGCAATTCTTTGAAATTTTCTCAAAAAAATCCGCGCATTACGATCAGCTCTGAATTGGTTCCGGGCAGCTCCATTACAGCTTTTCCGGTTTCAGATCCTGAAATGCTCTTTGCCCACATTACTTTTGCTGACAATGGGATCGGGTTCGAGCAGGAGTTTAGCGAGCGAATTTTCAGCTTGTTCCAGCGCCTGCACGGAAGGCAGGAATATTCCGGCACGGGCATTGGGTTAAGTATTGTAAAAAAGATCGTAGAGCAGCATAATGGGTATGTTTCTGCCGAATCAATGCCGGGAGAAGGCGCGACGTTCCATATCTGGCTGCCGGTATAAGTTGCCGGGTTCCAGGGAACGTCGCGCTTCCGACATTAACTTTCCTCGTCTGTATTCTTGATCTTCATTAAAAGTGCATATGCATTCTTGACAACCAGCCGGGTGTCGGTACCAATGCCGTTTCCTTCGATCTGCTGGCGGCCTTCATGTACAAGTCCGGGCGTTATTTTGACCATTTCAAACTGCCCGCTGCCACTGGCTGTAAATACGTAAGAGTTGTTTTCCCACCGCACAACTGCGTCCTCGGGCACGGTAAGTACCTTTTTGTTGCTGATTGCCACCTCGCCATTTACAAACATACCCGGCACAAGTGTGGGGCTGTATTTTTCAAAATGACAATGCACCTCGGCCATTCTGTCCTGATCCAGGTTTTTGCTGATCAGGATGATCTCAGCTGCGAATTTCTTACCGGGATCGCTGTTCGTGTAAGCAGTAACCCGCTGGCCGATCGAAAGCGATTGCAGGTCTTTCTCAAATACATTCAATGCCAGATGGATATCCTTCGGATCCACCAGCTCAAAAAGCATATCAGTAGGCGAAGTGTATTTACCCACATTCACATTTACTTGTGACACAAACCCGTTGATCGGGGATACAATTGGTACTGACTTTGAGATGTTGTCCGCCTTCAATCCCGCGGGATTGATTCCGATCACTTCCAGCTTTCTGGCGAGCGCATTCATCAGGATCCGCTGCGTTTCCATTTCTGCCCGCGCCTGTTGAAAAACCTTGTCACTCGCCGCCTTGGTCGCATTCAGGTCACGCTGGCGCGCAAACTCACTTTCTGCCAGGGTAAATTTCTCCCGCGCCGTGAGATAATCCTGCTGGAGCTGGATGAACTGCATATCCTCCAGCTCACCCAAAACCTGCCCTTTTCTGACGTGCATGCCCGGCAGCATCTTAGTCGATTTCAGGTAGCCGCCGAGCGGGAAGCTGAGGCTTACCGTACTCTGCGGAGGCACGTCGATCTTGCCGTGCAGGTTGAGTGTGCCACTGATGTTTTCAAATTCCGGTGTCCCTACTTCAATGCCCACGCGCTGCATTTGCTGGTTGGTGAAAGATACCAGCTGCTTTGAAGAAGAAGTTGCAGAACTATCCGCGGCCTGGTTGTTTTCCGGTGTTTCCGTGCGGCCTCCGCAAGCAGAAAGCAGGCAGGCAAACAGGCCGATATAAAGATATGTTTTCATTGTAAATGCCTAGTTGTTGGTAAGTTTCAAAAGTTGTATAACTGCCTGATTATAGCTGTTCAGTGCCTGGATGTAGTCTGTTCTGATCGTGATCGACTGGTTAACCAGGTAAGTCCATTGCATAAAATCGATCTCTCCTGCCTGGAACTGCTGGTCGGCAGTGGCGATGATCACCCCCGCATTTCGCAGCCCCTGTGTATCGAAGTAGTCGAGACTTTGACGGAATTTCACGACAGCCGCCTGCGCATTGGCCAGCTCGGTTTGCAGCTGTGCGCGCAGGTACCCCGTTTCTTTTTGTGTTCTTTCAAAATCGGTTCTGGCGGCAGCTATCCTCGCCGACTGCGCTTTAAAAAACAGCGGGATACCGATTCCCGCATTGACATAATGAAACCTGTTTTTGCTTCTATAAGTGATCTCCTGTCCGTCTACGAGCTGAGCGCCATTTATACTCAGGTTATTATAGCCAATGGTCAGGTCGGGCAGCAGCCTGGCTTTTTCGTTTTTCCAGCGAAACTCCGAAGCTTGCTCCTGACTTCTTGCTACATCCAGCAGCGGAAACTGGCTGGCGACGGAATCCTGCACGGTCAGCAGGTTTTCAATGCGCGGACTTGCTGCCTGCGGAACGTACAGCGCACTGTCCTGCAAAAACAAGTTGAAAGAACGCAGCGTGATAGCCAGGTCACTGTCGAGCAGGTTGAGCTGGTTCGTAATCTGCTGGTGCTGCGATTCTGCGGCTGTTTTTTCGAGCATGTTGGCTTCTCCTTTTTCAAACCGCATATTGGATTTTGATTCAAAAAGGGTGTAAATGCTGTCTGCATACATCAGCAGCTTCCTGCGCTCCATGAGATGAATGTATTCGTAAAACAGCTGGCGCACCTGCGTTTTTAATTCCAGCTCTGTCAGCCTCGTTTGTGCCTGCGCCGACTGAAAATTAGCTTCCAGCACCTTCCGCTGACTACTATATACAGCCGGGAAGCTGAAAGTCTGGCTGATTCCAAAACGCGTGTCCGTATTGACGCTGTTGAACTTGCCGATATCTGCATTGATGCTCGTTTTTTCAAGATCAAAAGCGCTGGACTGCAACTGCCTGCTGCTTTCTTCACTGAGCCTCGCGCTTTGTACCCTCAGGTTTTTTTGCCGGGCAATGGAGATTGCAGTTTGAAGATCGACTGGCTTCGTAGACTGCGCACTTGTGTTTTTTGGAATAAAAACAAAAAGTAGCAGGACCAATGCAGCAGCAGCCGGTGGTAGTTTCTTTTTACCCTCAAACAAAAGGTACAATGCAGGTAATACAAACAATGTGAGCAAGGTAGCTGTAATCAGTCCGCCGATCACGACCGTAGCGAGCGGCCGCTGCACTTCGGCTCCCGCACCGTTGCTGAGCGCCATCGGGAGGAACCCGAGGGAGGCGACGGCGGCAGTCATCAAAACGGGTCGCAGCCTGTTGCGGGTACCCGTGAGTACCAGGTCCAGCGGATCGGTAATGGAACCTTCCGCTTTGATCCTGTTGAACTCCGAAATCAGTACGATCCCATTTAAAACAGCTACCCCAAAGAGCGCGATAAATCCTACACCTGCGGAGATACTGAAAGGCATATCCCGCAACGCCAGCGCAAATACGCCGCCTATCGCGGAAAGTGGAATGGCTGTGTAGATCAATGCGCCCTCCCTCACAGACGAGAATGCAAAATACAGCATCAGGAAAATGAGGAGCAATGCCACTGGAACCGCTACGCTCAGGCGGGCTTTGGCCTGCTGCAGGTTTTCAAACGCGCCTCCGTAAGTCACACTGTAACCCGGGTCAAAGCGGATTTTGGCGTCTACTTTCTGTTGCAGCTCTTCCACGATCGACTGCACATCCCGGCCTCTTACATTAAACCCGACTAAAATGCGCCGCCTTGTATTTTCACGCTGGATCTGGTTTGGACCTTCGACCTCGGCAATGCGGGCTACCTGGTAAAGCGGCACCTGAATGCCCGAGGGTGTGGATATCGGCAGGTTTTGGACATCAGTTATATTTTTGCGGCCTTCGCTGCCGACGCGTACCACGAGGTCAAACTTCTTTTCGCCTTCGTAAATCTGTCCGGCGGCAGCTCCTGCGAATGCAGCGTTGATCGTGCGGTTGATATCTTCGATGTTAAGCCCATAGCGCGCGATCTCACTCCGGTTGAAGTCGATCACGATCTGCGGCATGCCGGTTACTTTTTCTACGTACCAGTCTGCGGTACCTTCCACTGTTTTCGAAATGTTGCCGAGCTGCTCCGCGTAAGTTGCCAGTTTGTTCAAATCTTCGCCAAAGATCTTGCAGACAACATCCTGCTTGGCTCCGGTCATCAACTCATTGAATCGCATTTGAACGGGATACTGAAAGCCGGTCGTAATGCCCGGGACTACTTCCTGTGCGGTTTTGGCCATTTTATCTGCCAGTTCGGGGAAGGTAGCGGCGCTTTTCCATTCTGATTTGTCTTTCAAAACGATGATCATATCACCGCCTTCTATCGGCATCGGATCGGTAGGTATTTCGGCACTGCCAATGCGGGAGACTATTTTTTCTACTTCGGGATAGGCATTTTGAAGACCCTCTGAAACGCGGTTGATCGCGTCAATGGTGGTACTCAGGTTGGTACCTACCAGCAGCCGGGTTTCGGTTGCAAAATCACCTTCTTCCAGCTGCGGGATAAACTCTCCACCCATTTGTGAAAATGTAAAAACAGCCACACCAAACAATGTAAATGCAGCAATCACAAGCGCTTTTTTGAAACCCAGTGCGCGGATCAGCAGCTTTTGATAACCAGCTTCAAGCCGTGCCATAACGCGGTCGGACCAGTTGGGCTCGTGGGCTATTTTCCGGCTGATAAAAACCGCGCTGATCATCGGTACATAAGTAATGGAAAGTATAAATGCGCCGAGGATAGCAAATGCAACAGTCTGCGCCATGGGCTTGAACATTTTACCCTCAATACCTGAAAGGGACAGGATAGGCAGGTAGACGATGAGGATGATAATTTGTCCGAAAACAGCTGCGTTCATCATCCGCGAAGCCGAGCCTGTTACTTCCCGGTCCATTTGTTCCCTCGAAATCACCTGCACACCTGCATACTGGCGCGAGGAATGCAAATGGTGCAGTATCGCTTCCACGATGATTACTGCTCCGTCAACAATTAACCCGAAGTCCAGTGCCCCCAGGCTCATCAGGTTGCCGCTCACGCCGAAAGTGTTCATCATCGCAATCGCAAAAAGCATGGAGAGCGGGATCACCGAGGCGACGATCAGTCCGGCCCGCAGGTTACCGAGGAAGAGCACCAGTACCAGCACCACGATCAACGCACCTTCTGAAAGGTTCTTCTCGACGGTACCAATCGCATTGTTCACCATTTTGGTCCGGTCGAGGAAGGATTCGATTTCCAGACCTTCGGGCAGTGTTTTCTGGATTTCGGCAATGCGGTTTTTGACGTTTTTAATCACATCAGAAGAATTACCGCCTTTGAGCATCATCACAATCCCGCCCGAAAGCTCGCCTTTGCCAGCCATGGTCAATGCGCCGTAGCGGATTGCCGATCCGAGCCTCACTTCGGCAATATCGCGCACCAGCACAGGTGTGCCGTTTGCATTGGTTTTGACCACGATATGCTGGATATCCTCCATGGAACCAGCGAGGCCAACACTCCGGATATAGAGTACCGTCGGGCCTTTTTCAATGTAAGCGCCGCCGGTGTTCTGGTTGTTTTTGCCCAAAGCTGTAAATACGTCACTGATCGTCAGGTTCAGCGATTTGAGCTGCACGGGGTTAACAGCCACTTCGTATTGTTTAAGCTCCCCGCCGAAAGTGGATACATCGGCCACGCCGGGGGTACCCAGCAGCTGACGTTTGACGATCCAGTCCTGGGTGGTGCGCAGGTCGGCTAGTGAGTACTTTTTTTCAAAGCCGGGTTTCGGTTTGATTACATATTGATAAATTTCACCCAATCCTGTTGTAACAGGCGCGAGCTCCGGAGTTTCCGCATTCTCATCGATTTCTACCTGGGCCAGCCGCTCGGTTACCTGCTGTCTGGCCCAGTATATATCCGAGCCGTCTTCAAAAACAATGGCGATCAGCGAAAGTCCGAACCGGGAGAGGCTGCGGC
>NZ_JBHYGF010000230.1:0-6848 GCF_051859145.1 Dyadobacter sp. | reverse complement strand
GGGATTATCGTTGTAATGGTGCTTTACAACATCTTTATCTACTTTTCAACGAGAGACAGAAGCTACCTTTTCTACGTACTTTACGTGCTTTCGATCGGACTTGCGCAAACTTCCCTTTCAGGTTACGCATTCAAGTATCTCTGGCCGAATGCACCCGGTTTCAACTCCGTAGCAACAATTTGTTTTTCGGGAATAGCCGGTATATCTGCCATTTTCTTCGTTAAAAACTTCCTGCAACTCAAAGAAAAGTGGCCGCGTGCGCTCTTTATTGTTTACATTATCGTTGCGCTGTATTCGTCCTCCATCCTCCTTAATGTAGCTGGATTTGAGCTTCTTAGTTTCAGGCTGGTGGATATTTCAGGTGCGTTTGGTACACTCAGCTGTCTGGTTATCGGTATCAAGCTTTCAAGAGAAAACTACCGCCCGGCCAAGCTTTTCCTGACTGCCTGGTCTATTTTTTTACTCGGGCTTTTCCTCCTGATCCTGCGCAACCTGAACATACTGCCGTATAATATCTTTACAACTTATACCATGCAGTTCGGTTCTATTGCAGAAGTCGTATTGCTTTCAATCGCCCTGGCGGATAAAATCAATATATTCAAGAGAGAACGGGAAGAGTCCCAGGCAGAGGCACTGCGTGTTTCGCTTGAAAATGAGAAGATTATTACGGAGCAAAATGCATTGCTGGAAAGAAGTGTCGATGAGCGGACTGCGGAATTACAAACTGCCAACCAGGAGCTTAACCTCGCTTTAACCCGCCTTAAAGATGCGCAGACGCAACTAATCGATGCAGAAAAAATGGCGTCGCTCGGTCAGCTTACTGCGGGTATCGCCCACGAGATCAATAATCCGATCAATTTTGTGAGTTCCAACATCAAACCTTTGCGGAGAGATATCGATGATGTACTTGAAATCTTGGATTCTTATAAAAATATTCAGAACATTGACTCCATTGAACATTTACATACTAAAATAAACGAAATTGAGGAGCTGAAAGCAGAACTGGATCTTGACTACATTAAAACGGAGCTGGATACGCTTTTAAAAGGTATGGAAGATGGCGCGCACAGAACGGTGGAAATTGTGAAAGGGTTGAAGATCTTCTCGCGCGTGGATGAGCTTGACCTGAATCTGGTCAATATCAATGAAGGCATAGAATCCACACTGATCATTCTCAATTACCAGATGGGGAATGCCATCAAGCTGGTGAAAGAGCTGGGTAACATACCGAGTATCGAATGCTATGCAGGCAAGCTGAACCAGGTTTTCATGAATATCCTGACCAATTCCATTTATGCATTGCTCAAAGAAAACCAGGAAGGAAAGGTACCGACGATCTGGGTTAAAACCTGGCTGAGCGACCCTGACCATATTTCCATTTCAATGCGTGACAATGGACCGGGAATGCCGCCAGAGGTACGTGCCAAGATTTTTGAGCCATTTTTCACAACCAAACAGGTTGGTGACGGAACGGGACTAGGACTTTCGATTGTATTTAAAATTATAGAAGTTCACAGTGGTACAATTCATGTTAATACGGAAGTAGGTAAAGGAACAGAGTTCTTGATCACACTTCCGGTAAAACGAAAAATACGCCCTATCACAGATTTTCAATGAATGAGAAACCAATTACCATTCTATACATCGACGATGAGGAGCATAACCTGCAATCCTTCAAGGCGTCTTTTCGCAAGAAGTACGATATCACAATTACGTCGTCTGTCATAGAGGCCGAGCAAATATTAGAGGACCGGGATTTTTGCATTATCCTGGCCGATCAGCGGATGCCGATTATGACAGGTGTGCAGTTTTTTGAAAAAATCAGGACCAGATTCCCGAAACCGATCCGCATTCTCATCACCGGCCACACCGATATAGGCGCGGCCATTGATGCAATCAACAAAGGAGAAGTATTCCGGTTTATCGACAAACCCTGGGATTATCAGTATGTAGATACCGCGATTGCGAGCGCCTACGATATTTACAAGACGCGGGAAGACCTGAAACTGCGCAACAGCGAATTGCAGAAAGCCAATGAGGAGCTTGATAAGTTTGTATACAGCGCCTCACACGATCTCCGCGCCCCATTGATGTCCGTACTCGGCATTGTGAACCTTGCATTACTGGAAGAGGATGTAAAGTCGCAGAACGAATACCTGGAATTGATCCGCCAGTCGGTGAAGAAGCTGGATACCTTCATTATCAATATTATCGATTACTATAAAAATGCAAGAGGGGTACCTGTTGTGACCGATATCAGTTTCGAGGAACTGGTAACCGAAGTGCAGGCGACTATCCAGTACCTGCCGGAATATGGTAACCTGAAAATGACAACTGACATTGAGCAGACGGGCATTTTCCAGTCTGACGTAATGAAGCTGCGGATCATTTTCAATAATCTGATCAATAATGCGATCAAATTTCAGGATAAGTCGAAGCCGGATCCTTATGTACACCTGACAGTCCGCTCCACTCCTACGCACGCGACTATCATCGTGGCAGATAATGGTACAGGAATCAGGGAGGCAGATCAGGATAAAATCTTTAAAATGTTCTATCGCGCCGGAGCTACTAACAGCGGTTCAGGCATTGGTTTGTACATTGTTCACGAAGCAATATCGAAACTGGGGGGCAGCATCAGCGTGAGCTCACAGATTGGTCAGGGCAGCGTTTTTGAGATCAACATTCCCTCCATTCAAAAATAAACAGGCGGTATGAAGTCACTTCTAAACTTCTTCTTAATAGACGATAGCGCCTTTGATCTTTTCATTTACGAAAAGCTGCTGATCAAAAGCGGAATTACAGATTCGGTCAAAACTTTTAACTCAGCCCGCGAAGCGCTCAAATTTCTCCTGCACGAAGGCGGCACAATTCCCGAGACGATTATCCTGCTCGACTTGCAAATGCCTGATATGAATGGGTTTGAATTCATAGACGAATTTGAAAACCTACCGGACCACCTCCGTTCGAAAATCCGGATCTTCATGCTTTCGTCAACAATAGATACCCGCGACATTGAAAAAGTAAAAGCCAGTCCGCACATCATTGATCTTCTCCCCAAGCCACTTGAAGTAACTTTCCTCAGAAAAAAGCTGGCCATCTGATTCCATCAGGTAACTGGTCACCCTGGCAAGCTCTTTGCTAATCTTCCAACATTATCAAGACAAGCAGACAGATTCGAAATCTATACAGCAGGTTGGGTTTCTTCAGGAATTTTCCGATTCCCGCATTTACTCAGATTGTCCTAAAATGTAACAATCTCTTAATTCCTGCATTTACCTTTAAATTCTGCAATCGACCGGTAACACTATTTGTATAGTATTTATATGATCTACCATATAATTATTTAAATATATTAAGAAATAAACAATGTTCGGGAACACGTTTGTAGCAATGGATCCAAGTGTCTATTGTAAACCTTAACACCCAAACATTTTCAATGAAAACCGATAGCAAGACCTTGTCTGAGATTTTGAAGTTGCACGCTGAATACGTAAAAGAGGTTGAGTTCAGCGGCATCAAACCATTGTCAATGGAAATTTACAAAACCAACTCCCACAATTTTGTTCGCTGGATCAAGGATGAATTCAATCCTGGAAGCAAGTTGCGCAAGGAAGTTGCTGGCTAAGAAGAAATTACGCTCAACGTTTAGAATAAAGTCTTGAACCGCAAGATATTAGGCTGCCGGATCCAAAACGATCCGGCAGTTTTTTTATAGCTTATTCTTTGGTAAGTTTGGTTATCACTTATTAAGCTCGTTAGCAATACTCAAAATGTTTTTAGCACTCTATAATATTCTCAAAGGCCGGTTTTCAAAAGAAGCCATTGAAGAAGCCAAATCCAACCAGAAAGGAATGTCCCGGCAGGAAGCTTTACAGCAAATGCGCAAGATCGCCAGCAAGAAAATAGAGAAGAAAAACTGACTACTCCTGCCCGTAATAGGCATTTTTCCCGTGCTTCCTGAAATAATGCTTGTCAATAAGGCTCTGCTTGATGGTACCCGCCAGCGGGTTGATCTGCAGAGTGAGGTACGCCATCCGTGCAATCTCTTCCAGTACTACTGAATTGTATACTGCCTTGGCCGGGTCTTTTCCCCACGTAAATGGCCCGTGGCAAGCTACCAGCACCATTTCCACCTCTTCATAGCTGAGCCCGTTTCTGGCAAAAAGATCCAGTATCTGGTTGCCCGTTTCCAGCTCGTAATTTCCCTGGATCATCTCATCGGACATTACTTCTGTAACCGGAACCGCCGCGGTCAGGTGATCGGCGTGGGTGGTACCCAGGTTGGGAATAGGCTTTATAGCCTGCGCCCACGCCACCGCGTAAGTGGAATGCGTGTGACAAACCCCGCCGATTTCCGGAAAACTTTTGTACAGTAACGTGTGCGTCCTGGTATCAGAAGAAGGTCGCATGCTGCCCTCGATCACCACGTTATCCAGGTCCACGATCACGATATCCTCCACTTTCAGCCGGTGATAAGGTACCCCGCTCGGCTTGATCGCCACGACGCCTTCTGCCCTGTCGATGCCACTTACATTTCCGAAGGTGACAATCGCCAGTTCTTCCCTGGGGATCTCCATGTTGGCTTCGTAAACCTGCTCTTTGAGATAGGTGTATTTTGACATAATCAATTATTTATAGCTGGCTTCACTCCACCGCAATTCGTTTTTGAGCTGCCGCAGGTTTGTATTTTTATCAATTACCACCAGCTCCACGCCAGCCATTTCCGCGAATGTTTCAATGTGGTTTACAGTCAGGTTTTGGCTGTAAACCGTGTGGTGTGCGCCGCCGGCATAAATCCATGCTGCACATCCCGTCTGCATATCAGGCTGTGGCTTCCACAATGCGCGTGCAACGGGCAGCTTCGGCAATGCTTCGCTTACTTCCACGGCATCTACTTCATTAACGAGAATCCGGAACCGGTTCCCCAGATCAATCAGGGACACATTAAGCGCCGGACCGGCAGGCGCATTGAAAACAAGGCGGACAGGATCTTCCTTCCCTCCTATTCCTAATGCATGAATTTCACAGGAAACCTTACCTGCTGCAATGCTCGGGCATATTTCAAGCATGTGGGAGCCCAGCACCAGCTGATTGGCCGGATCGAAGTGGTAGGTATAATCTTCCATAAAGGAGTTACCGCCGCTTAGCCCGCTTGCCATTACTTTCAGCGCGCGCACCATTGCAGCCGTTTTCCAGTCACCTTCACCTGCGTATCCGAAGCCCGCCGCCATCATCCGTTGCGAACCGATACCTGGTAACTGTTTCATTCCATGCAGATCTTCAAAAGTATTGGTATATCCCTTGAAATTCCCATCCTTTAAAAAGTAATGCAACCCAAGCTCAATGCGGGCTGCGTCGCGCAGTGAACTGTGCCGGCCGGCGTCTAGTTTCAATGCATCGGCCAGCTCGTAAATATCCTGGTATTCAGCAACAAGCCGACTCACTTCCTGGTCTTCAACGCCATTGATGACCTGTACCAGGTCGCCTACTGCATAGGTATTGACAGAAAATCCGAACTTCATTTCCGCAGCTACCTTGTCCCCGTCTGTTACGGCCACCTGGCGCATATTATCTCCGAAACGGACAAACCGGGCTCCCTGCATATCGTGCCACGCAGCGGCTACGCGCGCCCAGTCGCCGATGTTATCCAATACCTCCGGCTGCTGCCAGTGCCCGACAACCATTTTCCTGTTCAACCGCATGCGCGTCATCATAAAACCAAATTCGCGGTCGCCGTGGGCTGACTGGTTGAGGTTCATGAAATCCATGTCAATACTCGCCCAGGGAATGTCCTGGTTGTATTGCGTATGCAAATGCAGCAGCGGCTTTTGCAGGATCTGCAACCCTCTTATCCACATCTTTGCGGGCGAAAAAGTATGCATCCACGCCACCAGCCCGATGCAGGCTGCTGTGCTGTTTGCTTCCTGCATAATCTGGTAAATCTCTTCGGGAGACTTCACTACCGGTTTGAAAACCACGCGCACAGGAATCGCAGCGGCTTCATCAAAGGATTTGGCCAGGATACGGGAATGGTCGTCGACCTGGCGGAGCGTATCTTCTCCATACAAATGCTGGCTTCCCGTGACAAACCAGATTTCGAATTGTTTTAAATCAAGCATTAAGTGGATGGTAAAAAGGCTGTAAGATAATTTTGTTAGCCTGCAATCGCAGGTTCTTTTTGGATCAGGAAGTCGTTTTCGATGAATGCGCCGGCTGTGAGGTATTTGTTATAAAGTACCTGATACACCTGCGACTCGTTTTCTCTCGGGTGATAAACTGCGTCAAAACCCGAGTTCATGGCCTGTTGTGCCTCCTGTAATGTTGGGTAAATGCCCGATGCAACAGCCGCGAACATAGCTGCTCCCAACGCACAAGCCTGCTCGGAAGCGGCCACTTTGATGGGCATATTCAGCACGTCGGCGAGAGTTTGCATGACAAACGCAGACTTTTTGGCCACTCCTCCGATGGCAATTACCTGGTTAATCGGAACACCCTCGTTTCTGAAACGCTCCACAATGCTTTTGGAACCAAATGCAGTAGCTTCCACCAGCGACTTGAAAACGCGTGCGCTGTCGCTCGCAAGATTAAGGCCGAGTATCCCGCCTTTAAGCGTATGTTTCGCATCAGGAGTACGGCGACCGTTGAGCCAGTCAATCGCTACAATGTCCGTCTCTGTGACAGGTAGCTCCGCCGCAAGTTTTGAAAGATGCGGGATCAGGTTTTTGGATAATTCCCGCGCCGATTCTTCTCCCAGCAACGCACGTACAGGTTCTACAATGAGCTTGGCAAACCAGGCATAAATGTCACCAAATGCAGACTGCCCTGCCTCCATTCCCAGCATACCC
>NZ_JBHYGF010000229.1:0-6890 GCF_051859145.1 Dyadobacter sp. | reverse complement strand
GACCGACCTTCTCCCCTGCGATCGTAAACGATCACAAAAAATCCCCGATCGGCCAGTGACTGAGCAGTAGTTGCTTCGAAATATACGCTGCTGCTACCCGGCCCTCCGTGTAATAAAATGATCGGGTGATTACTTTGACTCCCAAACGATCGGCTATATAAATGCTGAGATCGGCAAATGAAAGATGATAAGACAACGAAAAGCGACAGACACAATCGTCTGGCCAGCATTGGATAAAATGATTGGTTGAACAAATTCATTGGGCCAACCTTAAACCAAAATCGTATCGCTTTTCAACAACCCTGCTAATCATTCCGATTTGTCCGCAGTGATACATCGTGTGCTTGATATTCCAGTCAATCGCCTCGAATTTAGTGGTCGCAATAGGGTGTGGCGTTGGTGTGGGTTCCAAAGGATTGTTGAGCTCAGCAACTACCACTTCGGGAACAGTTTCCCATTTGTCGACGGGAACTGCATCGAAAAGCCGGTTCGTCCATTCGTAAGCGTTCTTTGTTTGATTGATTAAGAGTTCGATTTCTGTCATCGGCGTTAAAGGGCTTTTTTTGCAACTTCCTCCTCAAATATACGCATTGCAAAAAGACCATTGCCGACCGCGCCGCCAGCCCGAAGTGCCGCGGCGATGAACACCGTTTCCCCGATTTCTTCCTTTGTAGCTCCTGCTTCGATCGCGTTTTTCATGTGGGCTTCGATGCAGTAGGAACATTGCGTTGTCAATGCGACTGCCACCGACATCAGCTCCCTGTATTTAACGGGAATGACACCGTCGCTCCGTTCGGCAGTATACTTCAAATTCAAAAAAGCCGCTGCCTCCTTCGGTGCCGAATTGATTAGTGTTTCAGTGTATTTCTGATCCTTGGGCGATTGATATTCAGTCATCTTAATGCTGATTATGTGATACAATGCGAAGCTGCATGGTCAGTTTCTATACTCGTTTTGAATGCTGGACATCGACGCTCATGTCAGTCGCCAAAGGCTGTTGAACGCACCCAGTTGAAGGTCCTGTTGACCGTTCAATCAATATATTCTCGCGAGAAGATAGGAAGGTTACATCGGATACTTATCCAGAAAAGTAAACCTGACTCAACTTCTCAAATGCCCGACACCTCCCACTTCAACACTTACGACAGCGGCTCGTTCCGCCAGTTCTGCGGGCCGGCTCAGGTTCACAAAGATTTGAATAAGCTTTACGGGCTGATCGTCGGCATTCAGGCTGATGGCCATATCAATGACAACGAGATTGGATTGCTCCGCGCGTGAATCGAATCTGTTTCCAGCTTGCAAACAAAGGCCCCTTACAACAAGTTTGTCGCCAAGATCAATGCCATTACCAGCGATGGCATCGTCACAGCGGAAGAGGCTGAGGACCTAATCTGGCTTTGCAAGAATTATCTGGATTACAACCGCAACCCGTATTATGATGTGATCACCTCTTCCACGCAGCAGCTCGGCGGATTTCTGGCCGAGATTTCAGCGGACAAAACGATTAACATCGAAGAGCTCACTGCTCTGGGCAATTGGACTTCCAACAATGCGCTGATGTTTAAAACCTGGCCGTTTGACACACTGCTCCCAGCCATCGAGCGAATTCAGGCTGAGCGGCAGTTGTCGGTCGAGGATCACACCGAGTTGCTCACATTCTGCCAGTCGATTACATCCATCAAACCAGCCGAGCAAGAAAAGGTGACCATCCCTGTCAAGCTGCCAAAGCAGCAGGTTTCGATCCTGATCCAGGAATGTACAGCGTTGGCTGCCGGCTTCTGCTTTACCGGAGAGTCTTCGAGGTATTCGCGGAAGGAACTGGCGCAGATTGTTGAAATGTACGGAGGCATTGCCGCCGACTCAGTAACTGCAAAGTTGCACTACCTGGTGATATGCGACGTGCGAAACCCTGCCTGGGCATTTGAAATGTACGGGCGAAAGGTGGAGAAGGCCATGAATATGAAGAAGAAAGGTGCCGGGCCCGAAGTGGTTTTTGAGGAGGATTTGTTTGCGGCGTTGGAAGTATTTGGACATTTGGATGTCTGACTTCGGAAGGATTTTCTCGATTAGAGATATTAAATTACCAACACATGAAACTTAATATGAGATGGTAGTTGGGTTCGAACCAACATCTTTCCTTGGAAAAGACACCTTATGACGATATCATTTCCAAGGGAAGGCTTTATCCAATTAAGCTATACCATCCCTGTAAAATCAATGGCTTCATGTTTATAGCCATACTGCGACTTAAAGAAACCCAAAAATTTCCTCCTATTTCTTTCATCAGTCAAATTAAAATTCTTTATGCCGTTAACATTTTTAAATTCTACTAAAACTTCTCTTGATAAAAAGTCTGAAAAATCAAAGGTCTCGAAGATCAAACTGTCGATATAGTTTGCTATACCCCTTACTATATTAAGAAGGTCAATCAGAATGTTGTATGTAAGCAAACTTGCATTCTCACTATCCGAGAAGTCAATTTCTTGTAAACGTTTGTGTAATATATCATTCCATAAACTATTAAGTTTATGTCCATCTTTATTGATAATATCCCGGAAAGATCTACTTATATTAATAGAGCTGCTATGCACCAGACGATTTCGTTTTAACCTAATATAATCGAAGGTTAATAAATATGAATCGTCAAACTTATCGCGCAAACCTAACCTGTTGAGCACTTTAAGAAGCAATACATCATCTTTTTCATATTTTCCCTCATTCAAGTCAGGAAGCGACAGATCGATATTTTGAGCAACCGTATAGACGTCAGTTAAATAATTTTCGAAGGAAGAGTAAATTAATGTGAATATGCCATTAAGCAGTGTAGTATTAGTCTTCAAATGTTCATTATCCAGTTTGGATAGTTTAATCTGATGTTTTTTTGAGTAGCTGTTTTGTTTAAAAAAAGAGGACGTCAGAGCATCTTGGTTATCAGCAATAATCTTTTCGTAGTCGAGGCTGAACTGGATCCATACAAAGAAGTAATGGGTGAAAGAATTATTCAGGCTAGATAATTCCTGCAACAAGATTTTCAACTGCCTGGTTTTCATAGTTCAAGAGCATTAAAAGCGAACATAATTACATTTCATTCATGACAACTTGTTATAACGGATTCTAAGCTTGTCTTCTCTTCAAAGCCCTAAGCATTCCCGTGTATTTTAACTTGTAACTGTCATTATACTCCACTTCAAATTGCTCTACATCTCGAACGTCATCCACATTCCAGTAATAATAGCGGTGAACTCTATCATTTGGCTTCTGCCTAAGAAATACCAAATCGGGATGACGAAAATCAATATCCAAATTGACATTTTTCACAACTAATCGGCATTGCCCAGGCTGAATTCTAGGACTTCCAGTTTCATTATCTAAAAATGCCTGCACATAAGCATATCCATAGATGGGATTTTTTTCAATTCCATTAAATTCCAGTTTGTCATGATAGTCAAAATGTCCATACGCTATTGATGTTGTCAGCATGTAATCGTTGCGAAGCATTTGCTTATTTATCTCCTTGACCACAGCAAGTATTTTGACCAACCTTTCGTGTTGAGTGCCCGTTCGAACAAACAGAATTCCACTGTCAGATACAAAAAATCCTTCGACTCCATCTGCATTTATCAACGCATTATAGCCTGATTGATAAAGATGCCTAAGCGCTTCCAAAGCGTTCCTGTCATTTCTCATTAACTCCTTGAATCCCGAAATATCGAGAAATGCCACGAATGTTTGTCCACTGTAATTTTCTACTGGCATACTTCTCTATTTAAGATTCTGATAATAACATCTGTCATTGTAAACTTAGACAATTGGTGAGAAATAACGACACTCGAAATTCAAGAATTATTTTTTTCATTTCCCCTCATAATTTCCCGAGAGAAAAACACCAGTTCCTTGAAAGAAACAAACCGGTTGTGACCTCTCGGATCATACCCGGCTTCCTGGCTGAAAAGCGTGAAGCCGGTGTACACATCCCAAAGATCTTCAATCCAGGTCTCGGCGTCACTTTCACTGAGCAGCTCTTTGACTTTCTGACCATAGGCAAGGTAGAGATGGTTCATTGCGGAGTCATCGGCCTCGTCGGAGTGTGGCAGTGTGCTTATTTTGTTGATTTTAAAGTGTGGTACAAAATCTTGCATTTACGTTTTCTTCAAAGCACGTACTGCCGTGGGTTGTTCCCAACACAATCGACCGGTAACATACATTGTGATCTAGGTAAGATATCCGAGCACTTCACGGCAGATTTATATAAATTGCTTTTTTTAACCAAACACCCTTTCCACATGGCACATACTACCTCTAATCCGAAGATCCACGAAGGCCGTAACTTGAAGAGATTCAGGGAAATGATGGCTGTAAAGCAAGACGCGCTGGCGTTTGAGCTCGGCGAAGACTGGAACCAGCAAAAAATCTCTCTCCTCGAACAAAAAGAAAAAATCGATTCCGACATTTTGGAACAGGTTGCGGCAATTCTAAAAATACCGGCTGAGGCAATTCGAAATTTCGATGAGGATCAAGCTATCACAGTTATCTCAAGCACTTTCAACCACAATGCTGCTGTAGTGAACAATAATCCCGTATTTCATCCAATCGAAAAGCTCATTCAACTTCATGAGGAGAAGATTGCTTTGTATGAGCGGATGTTGACGGAGAAGGATGAGATGATGGAGCGGTTGGAGCGATTGGTTATGAAATAGGTATAGGGAGCTATTGGTTTCTCAACCGATTTTCTATAACACCTGGCAAGTCAGGCAAGTATCTAACTATTTTTTGATATCCGTTAACTTTCTGTCCAATCAAAAGGTTACAAAATTTAACATCTCCTCTCCATACATCACAGAAGGGTATGTAACAGGCATGCATCAAATCTCCCGTATCAGATTCTATCGTCTTTCGTGGTCCCTTTGCAACACCTATCGCATACTTCAATATTGTATCGCCAAAATCTTGTGGCAATCGGTCGAAAATCGACTTGTCTGGAATAAATGACTTGACAAAATCAATATCAAGTTTTTGAAAATTATTTAGCGTAGATCTCACGACTTTCAGTTCCTTTTTCAAACTCTTGACAGCAATAAAATCAGCCTGAGCAAGAGCATTTATCTGATCAAGGCGGTTGTTGGCCTCCTGGCTCAAAGCAACTAAGTCATTTGCTAGATTTAAGTATGGATTTCCAGCGGTGCGAATTAGCTCATGCAATAGACTGACGTTTTTATTCATTTCGTTCTCAAACCAAAATGTAAAAAAAAGATTCAGGTCAGTTAAAATTGTCGCTGTTTCTTGCCTCATAAACGCCTCACTAACCTCTCCCTTGAGATAACGAACGAGTAAATGAGAGTCACAAAAAGATTTGGGCACTGGCAAAAGCTTAGCAACCTGCGATATAGACGAGATTAACTGAGGGGCGATACGAAAGAGCTGTGGCCACGGGTTCTTTTTATCTATCTTCATAGATAATCCGATTGGAAGGGAATTCAATAGATGTTCAGTTTGCTCGTCTAATCCCTTTTTTAAATATTCCCAAGCTTCAAATTTTGGATACCAGTTTCCGCTATCTGATAGCGTACCCTCCATAAAACTATCTGCATCAATAAATCTGAAAGTATTCGACCCACATAGTCTCTTTAAGATACCTACCCTTTGCAATCTATCGGTTCTGTATTCTTCTGTAAACGCTGTCAGTAATTCAGCGACAATAAAATAAGAATATGGGATTATAATTTCACCACTGTCAACCTTATCAAATAAATAGTTAGCGATGTTCTGCATTTCAGCACTCTTGTCAGAATACAATTTGCTGTAATCATGCGTGTCTAAATACACGACCAGTGGTTTTTGCGCATCCATAGAATTTTATTAGAAAAAGTATTTGAACTGTTATAGAATAACACTAAGAACAATACTTTAATCTAAGCCCGGGAACGGATTTGAAAGAATCTCCTGATATAGAATTTTACAATATTCTTTGACATAGGCGCCAAGTTTAAGTGTCTTCTCCTTTGTAACAGGCTTTCCAGAATCATGTGACAACTCATTAGCTAGTCTTACAATTTTGTTGAGTTTTTGTTTTTCCTCCTCGCTTCTAAATTCCTTGACAAGGTTAATTAAATCTCCTAATAATAATTCAGAGTATGATTTTTTTATTGTTATCTGACGATAACGATAGCAGCATTCAATTTTCATTATTGTTTCAGCTACGCGGCGAAAGGTATTTGACTTTTCGCATAAAAAATCAAGATCATTGCTACCATTTGTAACACTAAGCATTGCCTTATCTATTCTATCTGCACATAAACCTAAATTATACTCAAACAACAATTGTTTTGAGATTGTAGCACTCGACCCGATATTCTTAGGAAGAATGACTGTTGAGATTATTGGCGTATTGAGAAAGTCATAATGTTGAACTTGTCGATCAAGCTCTCTAATAAATGTAACAGAAAAATTGTCTCTATTATCCACTATATGAAATTGCGAGGATCCATTACTCATCATTCTTTTAACATCCTTTGAATTATGTGAATAGCCCCTTAGCAAGAATAATGAGGTGTCACTTACTTTGAGTAAACGTAGTTCTTGAAACTGAAAAACTAGCCCATAAACATCATGTGGGAACACCGTACTTCTCATAATTTTCCTAGCTTCGCTCTCTTCAATATCCCTGTAATCGTGCCAATTAATCTTAACAATTCCTGAATTTTTGTCAATTTCGTAACTGTCTACTCTATCCCAATTTCCCGCATCAAGAAAATCAACAATCATCAACCCTTTTGTCTCGTATAGCAATATCTTTAAAAATTCCTCAAATTCTTCAAGATCCGTAATGATATCTTTACCTATTTTTTCGTGGATTTTTTTAAATATTTTACTGCCATCTTTTATGGGATCCA
>NZ_JBHYGF010000228.1:0-6907 GCF_051859145.1 Dyadobacter sp. | reverse complement strand
TGTGTCAACATATACCTGCTGGTTCTGGCCATTACCTACATGTTGATTGACAAGCTTTAACTGGGAGTTTAATTCTTCGTTCAGTTTCAACAAAATTGGAGCCGGTCTTTGGAGATGCATTAATGAAGCACGTTTTAAAAGAAGATCCTTATCTCTGATCCAATGTAGTTTTGAAATCATGTATTCTTCAAAAGACCGGTACAAATACGAGGATCGGACATTTAAAGCACCAGCCCGGATATGGTCACGCATTTCCCTGAACAGCAATATTTTATAAAGTGATATCCTGATTTTTCCATCTGATGTTACTACCCTTTGCTTTTCTTCAAGAGATAAAAAATCAATCGGGACGCTATTGAGTTGTTGAATATTGCCATCCTTCATTTGAAAATAATCAATGGCATCCAGTAATTGCTTTTGGGAAGTTTCAAAATCAAATGCCAGGACTTTAATTAAATCAGATACGCGGATTTGTAAACGCAATGAAGCTTTTTCTAGGGCCTGGTAATAGTCCTCCCGGTCACTGATCCGCTGGTTGACCAGCTTCAAATTATTTAGCCTTTCCTGATCTTCCAACAGCACTTGGGAGGAAACTTTTCGCTTTCTTAGCAGCTCATCGATGAGCTCGACTTTCTGGCTTGCTTCCAATACCTGGTCATGGATTATGCGCTCCACTTCGGTCAACACATTGATATGGGTAACGCTTCGAACAGAAACGGAGCTCACTAAACGTGAGGTGTTCATCCTGTTTTCAAACAGGCTTTGCTTGATTCTATTCTCACAGTCATTTACAGCGCTTGTAACAGCCTGGTTAAAAGTCAGCACAAGTGCGTCTCCCAATTGATAATATTGGTGAACTATGAATGAGACAAGCAGCAAGTAGCGGGTATTGTCCCGGTCTGCAACCTGGAATATCTGGTTATCAATCACATATTCAGCATAAAATTTTATAGTTTCTTCCGGAAGATTAAGCCTGGTGATAATGGGCAAAAGCTGTAAATACATTTCCTTCAACCGGATAAAATTGTCTATTCTTCCTTTGATTACGGACGGCTGCATGGACTGGGTTATCCTTTTGAAAAGGTAAGTTGATATCTTTTAATCTTGATTTGGTTCTTTTCCTCCTGCTGATAGGAATCGTGTTGAACTAGCAGTGAGTCGAGTAAGTCTTTGTCCTTCAACTGCAGATATTTTGCCAAAATTTCTTCCAGCTCCTGTTCAAACAGCCGGAAGGATTTTTCAAGTAAAACTCTTAGCGCTGCATAACCAGGAAGCTCAATTCTATGTTCTTCCAGGAAGGTTATTACTGCTTCCATAATAAGTGCCGGCTCTGTCCGTAGCGAAACCATTCTCTTCATTTCCAAAGACACCATTACGGAAGCCTTTTTATCGAAACCGGTATAACCTAACTGTCCAAGTATGTCTTCCTGATGCCGACGGAATGTTCCTCCTACATAATCAATCATGTTAACTTGATTGGGATCAACCATTATACCGGTTATAATATAATTAATGTCTGACTGAATAAACCTGTTAGAGAGAAAGAAACGACTGACAACCCGGAAATAGCCTAATTGTAAGAGGAACCCAACTTGATTCGTCGGTGTCTGTAAGGTTTTTAGATAGCTGCTCGCCCATTCAGGGAGTTGAAGGAAAAGCCCTTTTTGTTCAGACAACAATTGCGGCGGGTTTTCAAATCGGTTTCGCTCTTCGGGAGTCAGGTACTCTTTCCTTGCCATATCATCTATGTATTAAAACGACCGTATTTTTACATAATCTACAATCAACCTAATTCCTACAAACTCATTATTTATATTGACATGTAATTAAACTAAATGTAATATATTTGATTTTATTAAGTTTCGTACATAAAATGATCAAATTAGGATACGCCCGGGTCTCTACCCAGGAACAAAATCTGGACCTTCAGCTGGACGCCCTAAAAAAAGAGGGATGCAAGCAGGTCTTTACCGATAAGGTCTCCGGAGTAAAGGCTACCAAGCCAAACTTTGAAAAATTGATGGAGTATGCACGGCCAGGTGACACCATTGTAATTTGGAAACTGGACCGGCTTGGGCGCAGCACCATTAAGCTCATTGAGCTAATAGAAGAGTTGAAAAATAAAGGAGTAAATCTTAAATCACTTTCTGAATCTATTGACACCAGCACGGCCACTGGTAATCTATTTTTTCAATTTATGTGTGTGTTGGCCGAACACGAGCGCAACATTATCCGCGAGAGAACAAAAGCTGGTCTCGAGTCAGCCCGTGCAAGAGGTAGATCCGGAGGCAGGCCAGAAGGGCTAAGTGAGCGTTACCGTAAAATCGCACCTGAAGTCAAGGAAATTTACGAAAAGAACAACCGGAGTACGGATGAAATCCGAGAGATGTTCAAGATAAAAAGTCAACCTACACTTTACAAAATTTTAAAGCACGCTGGGGTAGATATAAAAGGGTTTTTAAAGAGACGGGTGTAATGTTTTAATAGAAATTCACACCGTCAAACTTTCTCCAAAATTGCCCATTACCTTAGCAAAAATACCGTAGATGAAATTACTGGTTATCGAAGATGAAGAAAGCTTGCTGCAAAGTATTGTTGAATACTTTAGGCAGGAAGACTTTTTATGTGAAGGGGCTGGTTCTTATAGGCAGGGTATTGAAAAAATGCAGGACTTCCAATATGATTGCATTATCCTGGACATTAACCTTCCTGGTGGTAGCGGCCTAGAGCTTCTAAAATATCTTAGAAAAAACAAGAAAAGTGAAGGTGTAATCATCATTTCTGCCCGAAGCTCGCTGGACGATAAAATTGCTGGCCTGGATCTGGGCGCGGATGACTATCTCACAAAACCTTTTCATTTGTCCGAACTGTTTGCCAGAGTGAAATCACTGATACGGCGTCAATATGCGTCCGGTTCGGATACACTTGAAATCAGCCATATGAAAGTGAATTTACTTTTAAAAACGGTTGAATGGGATGGAAAACAAGTAGTTCTTACCAAAAACGAGTATGACCTGCTGCTTTTTATGCTCACCAATAAAAACCGTGTAGTAAGCAGACAAGCCATTGCTGAACATATATATGGAGAAGAAACAGACAATCTCGCCTCCTTTGATTTTGTCTATTCACATGTAAAAAATCTGAAGAAAAAAATGAAAGAAAAAGGTTGTGGTGATTTGCTTGAAACGGTGTACGGACTAGGTTATAAGCTTTCGATATGACCAAAACGCTGGAACAAAAAAACACCCGATATCTTTTCATATGGCTGCCACTTGTGCTGCTTGTTGGCTCAATCTTATTTTATTTTATGCTTGTTTTCCACGCACACCACATGCAGGAAAAGCAGCTGAATCTAAAACAAGCTAACATATGGAAAGCTTTCACGCTACACCCTGAATCTATGATTCTGCATATTGCAGGCGAGTATGATATCGATGCTGGTAAGCGTTTTATTAACGACCTGCCTAATCAGCCACGCGATACCAGTTTATTTAATCAGGAAAATAAACAGTTCGTCAAATTTACAATACTGACAAGACAAATAAATTGGAAGGGGAAGCCCTATCGTCTAACCACCTATGTTTCTTCCAAAGAAGTTTCACACTTAATTGTTAAGGTCTTCCTTGCAGAAATCGTTATCCTTTTATTCCTGCTTTTAGCCATCGTAATTGTCAACCGAAAGAGCTCGCGTGTGCTTTGGCAACCATTTTTTCTTACCTTGGAAAAAGCCGCTGCCTATGATTTAGTACGTAATCCTTCGATGCATCTGGACTCCCAGACTGGAATTACTGAATTTAATCAACTGAACCATGAGCTGAATGAGCTGGTCGAAAAAGTGAACAAAGTATATACGAATCAAAAACAATTTGTTGAGAATGCATCCCATGAGATGCAGACCCCTGTGGCTATTATCCGATCAAAAATTGAGTTTCTTATCAATGATCCGGCTTTAACCGAAAGAACGGCAGTTTTACTGGCCGACATAACAGCGGCTAACGAGAGATTGAGCCAATTAAATAAAAACCTATTATTACTGGCCAAGATCGATAACAATCAGTTCCCACAAGTGGAACAAGTCGATGTTTCACAGGTCCTTGAAAAAATTCTTGAAAATTATCGGGAACACTATGAACATTTCCCGAAATTGACAAAATCCATTCAGCCACAAATAATCATTGTAGCGAATCTTTCTCTTTTTGAAATCCTACTTAGTAACCTGATGGGTAACGCCGTAATACATAATATTCCTAATGGCAGGATTCATGTGGAGTTGAACACCGAAAAACTGATGATTGTTAACACAGGTAATGAAATCAAAGATGATCCTGAGAAGCTTTTTGAAAGGTTTAAAAAAGGTGACGATGCATCTAAAACCACGGGACTAGGGCTTGCATTAGTCAAACAAATTACCCAGTTATACCAGCTCAAAATTCAATATGAATATGAAAATGCAGAACACCGCATCACAGTATTTTTTCGTTAAACCAAGGCCTACAAAGTTTCTCCAAAATCAATAAATAGTTTCGCGTTCGTCTCACAGAACGCTTACTTTTTATGCCATATCTAAAAATAACGAGCACATTCTTTTTGTTGTTCTTTTCCTATTTAGTCTATGGACAAAAACCAGACACGACTGTTTCCCTGCGCGAAGCGCTGACACTGGCCGAAAAAAACTACCCGCTGCTTAAATCCAAGTACTATGAATCAGAAGCGGCAAAGAAGGACGTTGCGCTGAGCAGAAATACGATTATCCCTTCACTGGATCTAAGTTACCAGGCCAATCTGGCGACCTACAACAACATTACGGGAATGCTTAATCCATCCGGTATTTTTCCAATTAGCGGGCCACCTTCCGCCGAGAATATATATCAACCTGTCTTTGGCAGCGCAGCAGGAGTTTCCATGAACTGGCAGGCAATCACCTTCGGGCAACGCGATGCCCAAACCGCCTATGCAACAGCCGGTGTAAATCAAAAGGAATCGGACTCAAAAATGGAATTGTTCAGACATCTGGCCAATGTGACCAATACTTATCTGGATGCTGCATTGGCAAAGCAGCTGATTGCTGTAAATCAGAAAAATATTAAAAGAGTTGAATTTGCATTGATCCAGTCGCGTACACTCACAAGTAAAGGACTCAAGCCGGGTGTGGATACGGCATTGTTTCAATCGGAGCTTTCTAAAAGCAGGATTGAATTACTGAATGCCACAGAAAGATTTGAAACCCAAAAAATAATGCTTTCCCAATTTTTGGCGGTTAATGAGGCAATTAATACGAAGGACAGCCTATTCTTTGAAAAGTTTCCACAGGCACACGCAGCCATTTCTTCCGATTTTAGCAATCACCCCTATGTCAGCTATCCGAAAAGCATTTTAGAATACAGCCTGGCGAAGGAAAAATTAATCAAACGATCCTATCTGCCTAAGATAAATATATGGAGCACGGCTTATGCCCGTGGTTCAGGGATCAAGTATGACGGCACCGTAAAGGCAAGTGATGGTTTGGGATTTAGCCGTTTCAATTACGGCCTGGGCTTCCAGATTGTTTATCCAATATTAAAATTTTCGGATAAAAACCTGCAAATCCAGCAGCAAAACCTCATGACGCAATCTATCCAGCAAAAAGTGGAAGAGAATCTGCTTATTCTGGATAAGAAAGACCAGATCAGCCAGGTGACCTACAACAATGCATATCTGATCGCCACTGAAACAGCTACACAGTTACAATCTGCCCAGTATGCTTTCAAAGCAATGCAAATCAGGTATAATACCGGTCTGGTGAATTTCAGTGACCTTATTCAAGCCCAGTATAATCTTTTAAAAGCCGAAACCGATTCACAGCAGTCTTATTGGTATATCTGGAAAGCGCTACTGAATAAGGCTGTCACAAAGGGTGATATCAACATATTTTTAAATGAACTGAAATAGAAAGTTATGCTTCAACTCATACGTTTTGCATTAAGGAAGCCCGTCTTTATCGTGGTTGCCATTGTAGGGATGCTATTCTTTTCTATTCTGGCCATAAGAAAATTGCCCATCGATATATTTCCAAAAATGGGAACGCCCACTATTTATGTGGCACAGACCTATGGCGGATTATCGCCACAACAAATGGAAGGTTTTCTTGCTTCGTACTACGAGTATCATTTCCTGTACATCACCGGAATCAAATTTGTTGAAAGCAAATCAGTCCAGGGCGTATCGCTCATTAAATTGCAATTTCACGAAGGGACGGATATGGCAACTGCCATGGCTGAAACCATTTCCTATGTCAACCGTGCCCGCTCCTTTATGCCCGCCGGTACGTTTCCGCCCTTCGTTATGCGCTACGATGCAGGCTCACTTCCGGTTGGTCAACTGGTTTTCAGCAGTTCTACCCGTTCACTGAATGAAATCCAGGATCTGGCATTGTTTAAAGTGCGGCCCATGTTTGGTGCGTTGCCAGGCGTTTCGGCTCCCCCTCCCTTAGGAGGGAATCAGCGTACGATCCTGATCAAAGCAAACCCTGAACGGCTAAGAAGCTACAATATTTCACCCGACGAACTGGTGGCATCCATTGCCAGAAACAACGTGCTCTTACCCGCCGGGAACGTGCGTATTGGTGATCAAACACTGATTACGCCTTCCAACAGTGTGGTTGATAATTTTAAGGAACTCGAACAGATCGCGGTTAAAGAGGTAAACGGAACATCTGTTTTTGTCCGGGATGTGGCCAGTGTGGAAAATGGAGCAGACATTACATCCGGCTATGCGCTCATCAATGGGAAGCGTTCCATTTACATTCCGGTTACCAAACGGGCCGATGCTTCTACCTGGGATGTTGTGCAACGCATTAAAGAAAATCTTCCACAAATGCAGGCTGCCATTCCCGATGACATCAAAGTATCCTACGAGTTTGACCAGTCAG
>NZ_JBHYGF010000227.1:0-6971 GCF_051859145.1 Dyadobacter sp. | reverse complement strand
CATTTTGCCAATTCTTGTGAATATGTCCGCCTGTAAAGCCAAAACCCCGGCCGCCGTCAGATCTGTCAAAAGCCCAGGCGAGGGTTTGTAGTTCTTTTCTTTCCAGCACAGCTTCACGCACATATTTATTATTAGAGTGCGTACCATCAGGCTGTTTGAGCGTAGACTCGGGCGGAAGTGCCTGCAAAATAGGTGTAATGTTCTTCATATCTTCTGCAAAGCGCATGTGGTAGTACCATTCGTCCACAATGGAGAATGGTTTTACACCATTTGCAACAGGATGGTCAGGATAGCGTGCGAATGCAGCTTCCCAAACGGGGTTAACTGACCAGTTGGTCTCAAAGTAGCCGCCGATCCATTTCCTGAACTGATCGCCCGGCGCTCCTTTCGGTACCTCTAATGAAAAATGCAGGAAAACCAGGCCAACTCCTTTGCTCGTCAGCCGGTTAACCTGCTCAGCGTGCAGATAAGCCATGTGATTGGCGTCGCCCCCGTCGGAGTAAATAACGATTGCGTCCGCATCCTCCAAAATATCGGGATCGGAAGGCCAGCCATTTCTTACAATGATTGCAGAAGCTTGCTGCACACTGTCATTCAATGCTTTTGCAAGCAGGGTTGCGCCTCCGTTGTGCTCATGCTCACCTTTGCCGTGACTGTCCGGACCAGTGATAAAAACAATCTTCTTCTTCGCCTGCGCGTTTTGAACTGGCTGGGCGATCATACTTGTATAAACAAGCATGAAAAACAGGATTGTATGGAGCGTTTTTAGCATTGTTTTCCATTTATTTAAAACAGGCCGACAAACCCTTATTATGATTTGCTAACCCAGGCGAATCTCGTACGTCCCATTTTCACTTTTTTCCGGCACAGCCAATTCAAATTGTTCTGTTTGCTTTTCGCGCAGGTAATTTTCTACTGCCAGTATTGCGTCATTTTCATTTTCAACGTCTGACACGGAAAGGATCACACCTTTTTCCAGTTTTCCTGAACTGTCCTGATTCTTAACACTTGGCATAACTTTCAATTTTAAGTGGAGATAATTGGAAACCTAATTCAATAATGTGCGAGGTTTATATAGATAAAAGCGGCCAGCATGAAGATTCAGACTGGCCGTTTTTAACATTTACCATTGGTTCAGATTACCTTCTTGGAACTGATCCACCTGTACTGGCGCCACCTGATGAAGGTGTACCAGTGCTTCCTGGTACTGTTGATGAAGGTGATGTTGTGCTACCCGGCACGCTTGAAGGTGACGTAGTGCTACCTGGCATGTTTGTACGCGGTACATTATTGGTTCCCGGAGTAGTTGTACTTCCAGGGATAGTGCTTGATGGTTGCGATGCGCTACCTGGCAATGTGCTAGAAGGCTGGGTACTGCTGCCTGGCAAAGTCGACGATCTGTTTGTTCCCGGAACCGCAGTCGGATCTGTTGTGGTGCGAGGTACATTGTCAGTTGACTGCATGGTACCTTGCGTTGTGTTACCCGGCATTGTTGTCCGCTGCTGAGTTGTTCCTGCTGGCTGCGTAGTGCTGCCTGGTAGCGTTCCGGTTGATTGCGTGGTGCTACCTGGCTGTGTTGTACCTGGTAATGTGCCTGGTTGTACAGTGCTTCCGGGGACAGTTCTTGGTTGCGTAGTTGATCCTGCGCTACCTGCGCCAGTCGCCGGCGATGTGGTGGAAGTAGCTGGTGTTGTCTGTGCAAAAGCAACCGTTGTACACAACAACGCTAATCCTAATATGTTCATTTTTAATGCTTTCATGACATTTATTGTTAAGTGAATGATATGTTGATGAATGTGATAATTTGACACGGACACAAAAAAGATCGTACCAGAAAGAAGTATAGCGAACTGGAAAGCGCTATACGTTTCGTACAGCTTTACTATACGTCAGGCCAATATTCGGGCACATATAACACCATAATTTATGTCCCGAATACCCCTCCTATTCGGCCAGTCCACACACCAGATTTCAGGTGTACTTTCGCGAGATTTGATAAACAAAATCAAAGCACCATGGAGAAAATACAGGAACTGACACCAGGAAGCAAACCGGATCTTCGCATTGAAAGTGAGGTTGTTAGTAAAGAAGAGTGGCTAAAAGCGCGCCTCGCATTACTTGAAAGAGAAAAAGAACTAACCCGCCTGGCAGATCAGATTGCCGCAGCACGAAGAAAGTTGCCGAGGGTAGTTGTTGATAAGGATTATCAATTCGAAAGTACGGTGGGTACAGTTTCGCTTTCAGACCTGTTCGATGAAAACAGTCAGCTGATCATTTACCACTTCATGTTTGCGCCGGAGTGGGAAGAAGGTTGCCCGGGTTGTTCCTTTTTTAGCGATCATATCAGTGGTCCGAACTTGCATATTCCTCATCATGATGTTTCCATTGTGGTAGTCTCCCGCGCACCGCTCGCCACGATCCTGCCGTTTAAAAAGCGAATGGAATGGGATTTCCAGTGGGTATCCTCTTACGGCAGCGATTTCAACTACGACTACCACGTTTCATTCACGTCCGAACAAGTTGCAAATGGCGAAATTTACTACAACTATCAATATCAGAATTTTGATTCTGTAAGCGAGCTACCTGGTGTGAGTGTATTTTATAAGGATAGCAATGGAGTGATTTATCATACCTATTCTACTTATGCAAGAGGATCAGATATGCTGCTCGGTTCTCACGCGTACCTTGACCTGACGCCGAAAGGCAGAAATGAAGATGCGACCATGGACTGGATGCGCCATCATGATAAATACGAAACCGCCAAAAGTAAAGGCAGCTGCTGCCACTAACAATATTAATGGAAGTTATCCTTCCTCATTATGAGGGGAATAACTTCCACAAAGTAATAATTTTCGTTGTTCTCCAAGACTATCTATGTTTTCAGCAAAATAAGCTACCTTTACTAACCATTTGTAAGCAGCACACAAAAAGTTAGCAAAGATCTTTCATAACATGGAGACAAAATTGATACAGCGGATTTCCAAAGTAGAGTGTACGGGAAAGCTGAACGCGTTGGGCGATGCACTTTATGTAATCGGCGGAAAGTGGAAGTTGCACGTGATTATCGCGCTCACAGAAGGAAACAAGCGCTTCAACGATCTTCAAAGAACCATTACCGGCATTTCAGCCAGAGTTCTTTCCAATGAGCTGAAAGAATTGGAATTAAATGGATTTGTAAAAAGGATCGTACATACCGAGCCAAATGTACTGATTGAATACGAGCTGACTCCATACAGCGATACACTTCAACCTGTACTGACCGAGCTGGTAAAATGGGGCGAAATGCACCGCACTAAAATCCGGAGCGAGTGGGAACCTGCTACTGTGCTGGAAGAGTCACTGTAATGTGCCACATATCTCCTGAGTTCTTCACCTTTTCGGTACCCCAAACGCCCGGTCCGCCATCTGCCCGGAGGTAGACGCCAAACACCAGCGTGGTAATATTGGCTCCTTGAACCAGCACGCTGCCGCAAGCCGCTCCCGCACCACAGTTGCCCGTAATGGGACTTTTATCATGCAGGATTTTGGTTTGTGCATCATTGATCACCAGTTCCCTGGTTCCTGAGATCTTGGTAACAGTCAAACCCGGCGTGAGCAGTTCAAGTTCTGTTGCAAAACCCAGTCGCTTGTCACTGAAATTGGTTGTTGCTCCCAAACCTGCAAAAGATAGCACGGGATTGTTTACCGGTCTGCTGAATTGAAGCCGGAGCTTGCCGTAATAATAGCGGCTGGTATCTGAGCTGGGCGCCTTGGCTGTGATCAAAGGCTTTGCTGAAAGGAATATTTGTACACCAGGATTGGCATACAAATTAACCCCCCGGCCAACCGGTCCATTCGGATGCGCGGTAAAAATAGAACGGGTAGTATCCGTAAAATAATAGTTGCTGTTGACTACCGGAACTTGTCTCACGTGCGTACTGCTTGCACCCGAGGCAGCTCCGAATGTTAACCCGGTAACGTGCTGGGGAACATTCACGTAAGTCTGGTCATCGAAGCTGAATGTCAGCGTAAGTTCCTTTTCAGGCTTTTGAAAGTAGATCCCTTCATCCGAATTACCGTTCCTGTTGAAGAAAAATGACAGTGTCTGAGGGATGGAAGTGGGACCCTTCGGAACAGGCGGTTTGTAGCTGTTGCTCACGCCATCCTGTACGAATTCCAATGTATGTTGTGCAAAAACGGACGGGATTGAACCCAGCAGGAACAGCAGCAGGCCCGAAAACCGGGACACTCTGGTAAGTGAAGAAAGCATGTGTACTTATTTAAATATCGTTGAGAATGCCTATTGCATTGGCAATATAGGATTTATAATGCAGATTCAAACAGCTATATGGTCACCAAGCAGCTTTGCAACGTGCGGATCAAGTGGTGGGTTAAGGGTCGTAAAAAGCCACCAGGGATGTATTTTAGCACCAGCTTTAACCAGCTTTTCAATGATAGATAAATGATGCGGGGCGACTCCATCGTTTACCGTAGCCCAGAGAGTCTGATCCAGCACCGTTCCACCAGACTCAGTCCGGGCTTCCAGAGGCGCTTTTCTGCTCAGCAGAATCTGACACGTTTCGTGGTAACCATAGTAAGCCGCCCAATGCAATGCAGTCCACCGGCAGAAATCTGTGGAAGCAATACTTACACCCTGATCGAGCAAAAACTCAACCACTTCGACCCTGTTGTGCATGGCAGCCCATACCAGTGCAAGTTCGAGTTGCTTTTCGGGATTGCTCCTGCAATCTGCCCAGGGCACCCGAACTGTTGGCGTCGCCGATTTCAACATCCCTTTTTCTTTTAAATAACCAGATACCTCTTCAAGTTGCCCCAACGCAGCCGCTGCTACAATGGTCTCTACCCTCGCGCCACGCTTAACCAGAGTTTCGGCTGCTTTCGGGTAGTGAAAAGAAATGGCGGTAAGCAATGGAGAGCAATCATTATTGCAGCCATTTACAGCCGCGCCGTAGTCGAGCAGCTTTTCGACCAATGCTGTTTGCACACCGGCGCGCGCAGGATGCGCACTGGAAACAAGCAAGTCGAGCGTGGTATGCCAGTTACTTCCATAAATATCGGCCGGAGCGTCCACCTCACTGCCCGCATCAAGCAGGATTCCGGCGATTAAGGTTGCATTGATTGCGGATTTTTGCCTGAATTGCTCCACTCCATTGGCAGCAAGATAATGCAGGAGCGTGGCCTTGTGAGTCCGGGTAGAGCGGGTACTGATTAACGCAGGATCGTCTGCGATCAGCTTGCTAAGTGTAACCTCGTCGCCGTGCACAATTGCGTCTGCCGCCTGCTCAAACCTGCATGTGAGAGAATTTTCATCGTCAAGCTCGGTAAGGTGGCTTGTAAATACGTGGTAGTCTGCAAAACCATGTTGCCGCGCTATGGACAGCTTAGCATCGTTAATGCTAAAGTCGCATGATGAAAGGTTTACTTCATTGAATTTGTTCGGATTCGGGTGGTATTTGAGGATATACTTAACAGAATGGTCATCCAGTCGCAGGTATGACGCCAGCAACTCACTTGCTTTTTGCTCATAGCTTTTCAGTGTTGGCTGGATAAGAAGAGGGATTACTTTTGTTGTATGCATAAATGTTGCGGAGAGGTTTGAATAGCTGCTGAACATGACCGAAAACTAAGTTCTTTGCACATTCAGCAGCCATTTAGGCAATAAAATAGACCAGAAATCAAATTCTATCGATGCAACCTCCCACAAACTTATTATTCGGTAAAAGCCCGGAACCACCTGTACCCGTAAGCTTCCAGCGTAATGGTGTGCTTGCCTTCGCTATCCACCTGACTCTCAATATTATTCATTAAATCAATGAGCCGTCCTGTACCTGCCTGCTCTTCCGGCACCACCAGTTCCAGCGATTGTGCCTGGAAATTGTGCCAGACAAAGAGAATTTTGGACCGCCAGGTATATTTCATTCCGAGTATCTGCTTGTAGCCGGTGTCCAGGATTTCCCACTTGCCGTACCCGATCTCGGGACATTCTTTACGGAGACGGATCAATGTCGTCATCCAGTTCAGCAGCGAGCCCGGATCACGGCGCTGGCGCTCCACATTGGTATGTTCATAGGAGTAATAACCGTCACTCACCACCGGGTTCACCAGCTTCTCTGCCTTCGAAAACCCTGCATTATTTTCTGCTGACCATTGCATCGGTGTTCTTACCGCTGCACGCTCCGGCAGGGTAAGGTCCTCCCCCATTCCTATTTCATCCCCGTACCGGATCACCGGTGTGCCCGGCAGGGAGAACATCAGGCTGTATGCAAGCTCAGTCTGCTGCCGGTTACCCAGCATCGGCGAGAGTCGCCTACGGATACCACGTTCGTAAAGCTGCATATCCGGGTCCGGCCCGAACCGGGCAAAAACCGTCGCACGTTCTTCCTCCGTGAGTCTCCCGAGATCAAGCTCGTCATGGTTACGCAGAAAATGTGCCCATTGACTGTTTGCCGGGATCTCCCTGGTTGCTTCCAATGCTTTGATCAGCGGCTCGGTATCAGATGTGGCCAGCGCCAGGAATGTATATTGGTTTACAAAAAAATTGAACATCAGGTGGATCCCGTCACCTTCGTCACCAAAATATTGCTTGCTTTCTTCCGGAAGCACATTGGCTTCGCCCAGCAAAACCGCGTCGCCACGCCGCCATTGCAAAAACTGCCGCATCGCTTTGAGATGTTCAAAATGCATGACAGGCTTTTTCTCGTCGGGTCCCTGGGACTCTAAAATGAATGGCACTGCATCAACACGGAAACCAGCAATACCGAGTTCAAGCCAGTATCCCATAATGCGCGCAATTTCGGCCCGTACTTCCGGATTATCTGTGTTCAAATCCGGCTGGAATTCGTAGAAACGGTGAAAATAGTAGCTATTGGTTTTTTCATCCAATGTCCAGGTGGCTTTTTGTACACCGGGGAATACCATTCCCTTGTTCCAGTTTTTCGGCCGCTTGTCTGACCAGACGTACCAGTCGCGCT
>NZ_JBHYGF010000226.1:0-7039 GCF_051859145.1 Dyadobacter sp. | reverse complement strand
CCGATTGGGCGGATGCGAAGGTGCAGGCAGCAAGCAGGATCAGGGTAAAAAGCCAGTTTCTCATATTTTTTGCAGATTTTTGTAAAACAGTTTTTCGGTCTTCCAATATAATGAAAGATTTGGTTGACGAAGACTTACAGCATTTACACGACAGTAATTCGCAGGAATGGGAAAGTTCAATGATCTTTTCAGCAAGATTGACAGGCAGAAATATCCGTTTATAGATGGTATTTACTACCTGTTCATTATCGTTTTTCTACTCATACTTTTCTTATTCTTCGCCTGATCAGTGGCTCGCTCCTTTCTCTTTATCCTCAATCCAAACTCGGGTACTTCAACCGGCAAAAGAACTGACTTCATTACTTCCCACATCCAGTCGATTGCGGATAAAGCTGGTTGCAATGCAGAAATCCTTTTTACCGAAGGCCGCGCGCATGCTACGCAGTTGGTGAAAGAACACGTTAACCGGCAAGATTGGGCTGGTATTGTGGCAGTGGGGGGAGATGGTACCATCAACGAAATCGCGCAGCCGCTGGTAGGCAGCAAAACGCCGGTAGGTATCATTCCGCTGGGTTCGGGAAACGGGCTTGCCAGGCATTTGGGAATTCCGATCTCACTGGATCAGTCTCTTTACAAGCTTTTTTCAGGTAAACAGATTACGATCGACACGGCGACACTTAATAACATTCCGTTCTTCTGCACGGCGGGAATGGGCTTTGATGCATACGTAGGTCACCTTTTCAGTCAGCAGAAAGTGCGGGGACTGGCTACTTATGTCAATGTTTCCTTCCGCTCCTACTGGCACTACAAGCCGCAGAGCTTCAAGCTGAATGGTGTAAAAACCAATGCATTCTCCATTTCGTTTGCCAATGCAGGGCAGTTTGGAAACAATGCCTGGGTAGCTCCGCAAGCTAATTTGCAGGACGGAATGCTCGATATCTGCACGATCAAACCTTTTCCGAAATGGTATGGTACCTCGCTTGCATATCAGCTTTTTACCAAACAAATGAAAGCCTCGCGTTTTATCGATTATCAAAGTGCAACCCGCGCTGTGATCGAGACCGAAGTGCCGCCACTGATCCACTACGATGGCGAGCCACTGCAGTTGACAACTGCGCGTATTGAAGTCAACATCAAACCTCAAAGTCTGCGCGTGATTGTCTAAATTCACATTACAAACAGGAATACAGTTTTAAGAAATGTCAAAAAAGAACCGCTCCGGGATCATTTATTCAACCAATCCCGATTTCGAGTTTAATGATGCCGACGAGGAAGCTGAGACTTTGCCGCCAAATCAGCAGGACCTGCGGGTTTGGCTGGAAAGAAAAGGCGGCGGGAAGGTGAGTACCGTTGTAAAAGGCTATGTTGGGAAAGTATCGGACCTGGAAGTTTTGGGCAAGCTGCTCAAAAATCTTTGTGGGAGCGGCGGGACTGTAAAAGACCACGAAGTCCAGATCCAGGGCGACCACCGCGACAAGGTTATCACCTGGCTGACCGGCAAAGGATATAAGGCAAAAAAAGCCGGAGGTTAGTCCGGCTTTGCATTATAGTACTTCGTTGGTATCGATTTCGGTGGGAGAAGGTAAAGGTTCCGTTTGCGGCCGATTATTTGGCATATTAGGCCGTCCCCCTTCCAGTACTTCCACATTGGTTACAAAATACTTGGTATCCCCATTCCAGGGTAACGCAAAAAATTTCTCTTCATAAGTCAGCGATACGCGGTGGCCGTTTGCAATAGCTTCTTCCAGCTTTGCGATTGCGTCTTTATTTTTCCCGCTCACAGAAAAGATCCATTCCGACGAATTCATCGTTCCGTCACCTTCATAAAGGCCGCCCATACGCAGCTCGCCTTCATAGGTTTTGAACAAATATCCTTTGTTGCTGAGCCTGGTAATAAAGCCGCCCCTTTTGCCTTCGCTGTAATATCCGAACGTGAGATAGTATAAGATTCCAAAGATAATCGCAAGAAAAATCGCGAATATGACCCATTTACGCATAAGTGTGAAATTCAGTGTTTATGATGAAAGCTAACTTCGGAAAACCGTTTGATTTTTCCTACTATTTCGCGCGGATTGCAATAACAGGGTCCATTCTGGCGGCAAGCATCGCGGGAATGATCCCGGATAGCACGCCGATCACACTGGATACCGTAAGTCCAAGGAGGATATTACCCGGTGTCAGCAGAATTTCGAGCGTACCCATTGGAACAAATGACAGTAGGTAAACCAGGAATATCCCTACCAATCCACCTACGAGACTAAGCATAACTGCCTCAAACAGAAATTGAAAAAGAATGGAATAGTTTTTCGCGCCAAGCGATTTCTGGATACCGATCAGGTTTGTCCTTTCTTTTACCGAAACAAACATAATATTGGCAATACCGAAGCCGCCCACCAGAATGGAGAAGCTGCCTATCACCCAGCCTGCGATTGTTAACACGGCGAACAATCCGGCAATTGCCTCTGCTGCCGCTTCGGGCCGGTTAAGTGAAAAATTATTGCCTTCCCGGGGCTTTATACCGCGTTTGGTGCGCATTAAGCCGGTTATCTCTGCTTCAACCTCCTGCATTCCCTCATCTTCCGGGAAGCCTTTGACAACAATATCAGCGCTCCTGCGACCGGACTGGAATAACTTTGAAAATGCAGTGAAAGGGATAATGCAGTTCTTATCGGGACTACCTCCAAAATCGACCAGGCTCTCCCCTTTTTTTACCTGTACCCCAACAATCGTGAATTTGTTACCAGCCAGCTTAAATGGCTTTCCTACCGCATCCTGACCCGGATACAAGGCAGCGGCGATATCCGCGCCTACCACAGCGACATTTCGAGCGTTGTTTGTTTCCAGCGGAATGAAGTAGCGGCCCGTCGCGATCGGGATTTCGGAAATCTGGTTGTACTCGAAAGAGACGCCCTGGATTTGCGCATTGATACTGTTCGAACCGTTTTTTAACGTTGTATTCCCCTTAAAATCCATTACAGCCACGGCGCTGGCACTTTCGAGGTTGTCGTATAAATATTTGTATTCTGCGTAAGTCGGCTCCGGCCACTGGAAATATTTCCACCACTGGTATTCGCCTCCGAAACCCCACGGCCATTTTTGAACATAAATAACCTTGTCGCCGATGAAGCTCATGCTGTCTTTAATGCTTCTTTCCAGTGAGTCGACAATGGTAAACACGGCAACGATGGCGAAAATGCCGACTGTAACCCCAAGTAGGGAAAGGATTGTACGCGTAATATTCGACTTCAGCGCCTGCCAGGCAAATCTGAAACTTTCTAAAACCTGTCGTAAAAATTTCATAATCACAGTCGGGACATATTCAATTCAAAAGTTAGCGGTTAAGCCTCTGATCCTGAAATAAATTGTTACAAAAGGCAAGAAAAACGGTCTGATTTGATATCTTACAACACGAACCTTACACTCCTGTTATGCAAAAACACTACACATTCTTCCTTGTTTTCTGTTTCCTTCCGTGGCTTGCAGCTGCCCAGAAACCTGTTCAGGAATCCAGTGGTTTTTACCAGTTCCTTTCCGACGATCCCAATCAAAAACCGTTTTACAGCGACAGACAAGGTGTTTTTGCCAAAAATGGCATGGTTGCCTCTGCGCATCCGGAAGCTTCAAAGGTGGGAGTCGAGATATTGAAAGCGGGAGGAAATGCGGTTGACGCGGCGGTAGCTGTGCAGTTTGCATTGGCAGTCGTGCACCCGTCGGCAGGTAACCTTGGTGGCGGCGGATTTCTGGTGCTGCGCAACAAGAGCGGAAAAAATTACAGCATTGATTTTCGTGAAAAAGCGCCGGCAAAAGGCCACGCAGATATGTACCTCGACAAAGACGGAAACATCATTCCAAGAGCAAGTACCCTGGGCCGCCTGGCTTCCGGTGTGCCGGGATCAGTAGCAGGAATGGCAGAAGTGCATGCAAAGCATGGGAAGCTTTCATGGAAGCAGGTTGTTCAGCCTGCAATAGATCTGGCGATGAGTGGCGTAGTGCAGACAGAGCGGGAAGCGCGTGGGCTGAATGCGGTGAGGAAAGATGTGGAAACACTGAATCCAGGCACTTCTTATTTCATTCACCCAGCCGGAAAGGAATGGGCTGCGGGTGATATTCTTGTTCAGAAAGATCTGGGAAAAGTATTGAAAAGGATCCAGAAAAAAGGGCGTGATGGTTTTTACAAAGGCAAAACAGCCCGGCTGCTCGTGAAAGATATGAACCGGAATGGGGAAGGAATCATCAGCAAAAAAGATTTGGCTGAATATCGTGCAGCTTGGAGGGAGACCATCGCTGAAAGCTACAAAGACTATAAAGTGATCACCATGGCGCCGCCGTCGAGTGGCGGAATTGCGCTCGTACAATTAATGCGCCTTACCGAACAGTTTCCATTAAGAAAATGGGGCTGGCATGCAGACTCCACCATTCAGGTGATGATTGAAGCGGAAAGGCGCGTTTATGCTGATCGCGCCAAGTTCCTGGGAGATCCCGATTTCGTGAAAGTGCCACAGGAGACTTTAATGGACAAAGAATACCTGGCTGGCCGCTGGACAGATTTCAACTGGAATAAAGCCACTGACAGCAAGGATATTAAAGGGGGTACTTTTCCCGGATATGAAAGTCTGGAAACCACGCATTTTTCGGTAGTAGACAAAGAAGGAAATGCGGTTTCGCTGACTACTACATTGAATGGAGGTTATGGAAGCCGCGTTGTAATTAAAGGCGCCGGGTTTTTCATGAACAATGAAATGGACGATTTCAGTATCAAAGCCGGCGCGCCGAATATGTACGGACTGATCGGAAACAAAGCCAATGCAATCGCGCCGGGCAAGCGGATGCTCTCCTCGATGACACCCACGATCATCGAAAAAGATGGTAAGCTTTTCATGGTAGTAGGTACGCCCGGTGGTTCGACGATTATAACTTCGGTGTATCAGACTATATTGAATGTACTGGAACATGGAATGAGCATGCAGCAAGCCGTGAATGCATTGAAATTCCACCACCAGTGGCTTCCCGACAAGACTACTTTTGAAGCCAATGCATTTTCAGAAGGCGCAATCAAAAAGTTACAAGAAAAGGGATATAACCTTGAACAACAAAGAAATACAATCGGCAGGATGGACTGCATCCTTGTCTTACCCGACGGGACGCTTGAAGGCGGCTCCGATCCGCGCGGCGATGACACAAGCGTCGGTTATTGATTGAATGCGGTCGGTGGACTTATAGATTATTGATAATTAATTGCAATTTGTTTGCAATAAGACTTAAATTCGAGTGTACAGAGTAACCATTTGTTTATTCGAATCTGCCATGAAAAAGTCTATATACTTCATTTTCCTGCTCCTTGCGCTGATTTCAGGATGTAAGAAAGAAGAAGACCCGGAAGTTGGCCCAAAGCCTGAGCCGCAAGCCGAAAACCCGACAAAAGCAGGAGAATTCCTGAAAGCCCTGACCGTAACAGGCGCTCAGCAAATTACTTTTGACTCCACTTCCAACAGCTATATGGTAAGCCTGCCCGACACTTACAGCGAACAGCAGGCCGAAGTCAAGTTATCGCTGCATTCAAATATCGGACTGGTCAACCAGAACGGTGAGATTACCAAAGACAGCATTATCCGGTTCGCATACCAGGGAGTTGCTCCATTGACGTTTGAGCTACACGAAAAATCCAATCGCGGTAAATTCTTCTTCAATGTTTACTTCAATTTTTCAGGAAAACCCAATATTACCCTGCTAAGTAAAGAATTGCCGATCAATGCGCAAGGGATTAATTTCCCGCTTCGTTTTGAGGCCAAAATGGGCAGTATTCCGTCAAGTCCAAATCAGGCCGGACCTATTTTAAGGGTTACCAACCCTAAAACGGGCTTTTCGACGGAGACAGTCGTGTATGATATAGGAGGCAGGATTGGACTGCAGAAGACAGAGACCCTGCTTACCTCTGATCCGCACAGGCTGGAAATCTTGTTTTTTAATCAGGAACCAGTTGTTTTTGAAGGAATTAAATTCACCCGCGACACGCCGATAGTTACTTTTTGGCCGGCGTATAAATACCAGCATACGAGGAAGGACACCATTGCGGCCACGGGCGGAATTTTCATACCTGAAGGAAAATACACAGTAACCTTTTCCAGCGACTTTCTTGAACAACCTGTAACTGCCGCAATGCGGGTGAACGATCATTCCAAGATCTCGCTTGACAAAATCCCAGCCAATTTAGAGGAAGGAGTGTATCTGCTTTCGTTTTACGAAAACAACAAACTGCTCGGGAAGAACAGTGTGTATGTCGGCAACTTTGAAACCAACTGTCTGGAAACGATCTGGAAAGGAAGTATCGAAAAAACGCATGAGCGAAATACTTTGCCCCTTTCTTTTAACAGAGGTGACGAATTTTACACCAAATCGCAGCCGCTCGATTACGGATCAGGAAATACCAATTTTGATGTAAACAGGCTCCCAAGACTTCGACTGAAATCGGCGGGCAAAACGGTTGATCTTGCTCCTGAACTCGTGGTTTATTACTGGGGAATAGCGGGAGTAAGCTATCCTTTAGGTAAATACAAAATTCCGGCTGATCTGCCAGTAGGAAAATATACGGTTACCGGAGTTTATACAAACCGGTATGAATCGAAGCCTTATTGGTCGAAACTGGAAGTGAAATAGCAGCCTAAATCCTGGTCAGCTCAGCGATCAATGTTTGAAATTCGGGATATTCGGCTTGTAATGCCGCTCTGTCTGCCATTTCAAAATCATGGAAATCAAAGCCAGGCGCGACGGTACAGCCGACCAGCGAATAGGAACTTCCGGCAGCTGGGCGAGAGCCAAACCAGGCTCCTGCCGGAACTACTGCCTGAAAAGTCTCTCCATTTTCGGGATCACTTCCCAATCTGATGATATGAAGTTTTCCGGTTGTTGGGTCAATTACAAAAATTTCCAATGCGTCACCTGCATAAAAATGCCACATTTCGTCCGACTTAATCCGATGAAATGCGGAGAAATTGCGCGCATCCAGCAGGAAGTAAATGCCTGTACTCACCGACCTGTTACC
>NZ_JBHYGF010000225.1:0-7054 GCF_051859145.1 Dyadobacter sp. | reverse complement strand
CTGCCCCTTCGCCTTGCATGTATTAAGCCTGCCGCTAGCGTTCATCCTGAGCCAGGATCAAACTCTCCATTGTAAATTTTGCTTGCTACTAATAGTAACTTAATTCTATTCAAACGAGTTTTTCTTACTCCTTTGGTTTATCTCATCATGTCAAAGAACAGTACCAACCACGCTTTCTTTACTTCTTTTCTCTTGCTCTGTTTGCGATTGGGATTGCAAAGGTAGAAAAAGAATTTTCGGTTGCAATACTCAGCTAGAAAAAAACTTCTATTTCTCTGAAATTCTTCATTTAAGAAAATTTTTACTGAGCTACATACAATTCTTAGCTTATCAGGAAGGGATATTTGTAATCAGTAGGTGAAATCAAGGTTTCCTTTATTGCTCTGGGTGAAACCCACCGAAGCAAGTTAAGAACTGAGCCAGCCTTATCATTTGTCCCAGATGCGCGCGCGCCCCCAAATGGCTGTTGCCCCACAACTGCGCCTGTTGGCTTATCATTGATGTAAAAGTTTCCAGCAGAATTGACCAGCTTCTCGGTTGCATATTGGATAGCATACCGGTCTTTGGAAAATACCGCCCCGGTCAAAGCATATGGTGATGTCTGATCAATAACCTTGATGATTTCTGCAAAGTCATTTTCTTCATATATATATACTGTCAACACAGGACCAAAAATCTCTTCGCACATCGTGATATAATCAGGTTTGAATGCACGGATAATAGTCGGGTGTACAAAATAGCCCTGAGATTTGTCAAACGTTCCTCCGGCGATAATTTCAGCATCATCACTTTCTTTCACTCCATCTATATAAGAAGCAATTTTATCAAATGATCTCTCATCAATTACCGCATTAACAAAGTTGCCAAAGTCTTCAACACCGCCCATTTTGAGTTCAGAAAGATCTTTCAGCATGAAAGCCTTAACATCGTCCCACAGATTAGCAGGAATGTAAGCACGTGATGCAGCTGAACACTTTTGCCCCTGATATTCAAATGCTCCTCTTATTAAAGCTGTAGCCAATGCTTTCGGATCAGCTGACTTGTGGACAAGCACAAAATCCTTTCCGCCGGTTTCACCAACAATTCTCGGAAAGGTTTTATATACCCCAATATTTTCCCCTATTGTCTTCCATATAGTCTGAAAAACCTTTGTACTTCCTGTAAAATGAATTCCGGAAAAATCAGGATGTTTGAAAATTATATCCCCGGCAACAGGTCCGTCCACCAGGATCATATTGATAACTCCATCAGGAAGACCTGCCTCTTTGAAGACTTTCATGAGCACGTTTGCAGAGTAAACCTGGGTAAATGCAGGCTTCCATAACACTACATTTCCCATTAATGCAGGTGCAGCAGGTAAATTTCCAGCAATGGCCGTGAAATTAAAAGGCGTAATTGCAAACACAAATCCCTCCAAAGGTCGATACTCCATGCGGTTCCAGACACCATCGGAGGAGATAGGCTGCTCTTCATAAATATCACGCATGAAATTCACGTTAAGTCTCAGAAAGTCAATGATCTCACATGCAGAGTCTATTTCAGCCTGATAAGCATTTTTTGACTGTCCAAGCATTGTTGCCGCGTTGATTTCCGCCCTGTATGGACCAGCTATCAAGTCGGCTGCTTTCAGGAAAATAGCGGCACGCTGCTCCCAGTTTAATGAAGCCCATTCGTACCGGGCTTCTAATGCTGTTTTTATCGCTTTATCAACGTCATCTGCATTCCCTTCATGATAGTAACCCAGTAAATGCTGATGATCGTGGGGAGGTACTATTTTCCTTTTATTACCTGAAAAAATTTCCTCCGAACCAATATATTGTGGAATCTCGATCACTTTTGATCTGGCTTCTTCAAGCGCTTTTTTCAATAATGCTCTTTCCGGGCTCCCCGGCGCATAATTCTTAACCGGCTCATTTTTAGCTGCCGGAACATTGAAAATACCTATCGACATATGAGTTAGTCTGTAGATTGTTAAATGAAAATATATTGAAAGACGATTTACAAAAACTAAACGGAAGGTCTGGTATCAATAACATTCATGACTGTGCAATCAGTTTCCTGATATCAGATTCTGCAATCGCTTAGCGCAGGTATTTTAACTAAATTTGCTGTCCTTAACGAAGAAACAGATTTTACTAAAATGATATTTCACAGCACCAAAAATGCAGATTTGAAAGCCTCTCTGGAAGAAGCAATTTTTAACAGCTTGCCGCCAGATAACGGACTTTATATGCCGGAATATATTCCCAAAATATCTGAGGATTTTCTGGCAGATATAGAAAATCGTTCTTTCAAAGAAATTGCTGTTGAAGTTGCGACTACCCTGTTTGAAGGCGAAATTACCAGAAGTGAGCTAGAAAACATTATTGAACACGCGTACGATTTCGAGTCTCCAGTGGTCGGGATTGCGCCTGAGGACTATGTTTTGGAACTATTTCATGGGCCCTCGATGGCGTTTAAAGACTTTGGTGCCAGGTTTATGGCTGCGGTAATGTCGCATTTCCTTCTCAAATCAGAGAAAGAAATCAAAATTCTGGTTGCTACATCAGGAGATACCGGAGGAGCTGTTGCACAAGGTTTTTATAAAGTACCTGGTATCAGTGTCACAATCTTGTATCCAAGCGGTAAAGTGAGTGAGATACAAGAAAAACAATTAACTACCCTCGGCCACAATGTTACTGCTATTGAGGTTAATGGTACTTTCGATGATTGCCAGAAACTGGTAAAAGAAGCTTTCCTGGACCCTGAACTTCGGCAGCATTACAATCTTGCATCAGCTAACTCGATCAACATTGCACGTTTGATCCCGCAGTCATTTTATTTCTTCTCAGCTTATGCTCAGTTGAAAAAGTTAGGCAAGCCGATTGTTTTTTCTGTACCCAGCGGCAACTTTGGAAATTTGAGTGCAGGAGTCCTTGCATTTAGAATGGGACTTCCTGTTGAACATTTCGTGGCGTCTACTAACCTGAACAATGCAGTGCCCAGGTATCTGACCTCCGGAGTATACGAACCGCATCCTTCTATTGAAACAATTTCAAATGCAATGGATGTCGGCAACCCCAGCAACTTTGTACGGTTACAAAGATTTTTCGGTGATGACTGGAAGTCCGTAACAGAAAGAATTTATGGTGCTTTCTTCACCGATGAAGAAACGCGGCAGGCAATGCGGGAGGTTTTTGAAAATACAAACTACGTGATGTGCCCCCATACTGCAGTTGCTTACCTGGGCTTGCAGAAATATCGTAAGGAGTCCGGTGCTGACTTCACCGGAGTTTTTCTTTCAACTGCTCATCCAGCCAAGTTTATCGACCTTGTGGAACAAACCTTGGGAAAAAGCACTGAAATCCCTGCCCGACTCGAATCTTTGCTCCATATTGAAAAAGTGGCTTTCAAAATGGAACCGGCCTTTGAAGAGTTTAAAAACTTCTTATTAAATGAGTTAGGGCTGTAAACCCGCATTTTGTACCGCCCGACATTTTAATAGATGAAAGTTGATCGGGTCTGACTCTGATATAGGTAAATGTAAAAGCGGTAAAAAGCACATACTTTTTACCGCTTTTACATTTTTCACCAATTCTTAGTTAATCACATCACCACGCAAGATCCTGAATCGTTTTCTCGACTCCGCAACAAAGATGCTACCGGGATACTTTTCCATCAACTCCTGATAGAGCTTCATCGATTGTTCTTTGTCATTCAACTTTTCCTGATAGAGCTTCGCCATCGCAAACAATGCATCATCTCCATAAATGTCGTGGCCAAATTTGGAATACAATAATTTGAGACTTTCCAGCGCTTGCTGATTACTGTCAAGCTTCATGTAAGTTTTAGCAGTGAGCCAAACAATCTCATCAGTTAAACTGTGGGTTTGATATTGCTGGTACAAACTCTTCAGAGAATCTATCGCTTCGTATTTTTTATTTTGAAATAGTTGAAGCTCCACGGCCGAATAACGTCTCATTGCAGTTTCGGTACTATCCAGACCTGTGTTGTCCATGATAAGGAGAGATAAGTTATTTGCATCATTTGCAATTTCCCTCGACGTAGCCTTTTTCAAAATGTCCAGCACCGCTTTTGCCAATTCAAATTCTCCTTTGAAATAATGCAGCTTGGCATTCCTCAATTTTGCTTCATACCCGAGCAGATCATCTTTTTGTGATTTTTCAACCTGTGAGTATACCAATGTAGCCTCCCAAGGTTCTCCCTGAAGTAAATAGATGTCACCCAGGTCAAGCTTGCATTTGTCTACGAAATTCTTCTCCTGCTTACCTGCCTCTATTGCAATCTGAAGTGTCTCGGTAGCTTTTTTAAAATCATCCATGTAGAAAGCATAGAGGATTGCCATGTTTCTGAGGGCCTCTATCGTACGTACATTAACACCAAGCTCATCAACCAACTCCTGGTATTGACCTAGCAACTTCTGAACCTCTCCGCGCTTAATCGGATAAGTATTTTTCACCTGCTCTTCCCTGGCAAAAATGGCCATTCTCCGCGACACCGGATAGAGCTGACCTTTGGGATATTCTTTTACCAAATGATCAAAAATGGTACCTGCATTCTGGTAATCCAGGTTCTGTAATGCGAGCATTCCAAGGTTATATAGTCTGGCCCCGTTGTGCTTGAACCGCCTGTCCAAAGCTCTTTCCTGGATAAACGCTTTGTAAAAATCCTTTTTCTGGATCTGGTACCAAATCAGCAGCTCATTGTAAAAACCTTCATTAGGGAACTTCTGAATTTTATCATACAGTACTTTCTCTAATAAAGCCTGCTCCTTCTCATCCTTTGTAAAATCCTGAAGCATATTCTGTACGACCTCCGTATTCTGGTACCGCATTCCGTAAGACAACAGTTCATCTATCATCTTCTCGGGCTGATTGAGGTCCCGGTATACACTCGCCAATTCCAATTGGAAAATATCATTTCGCTTGATAGATTCCCTGGCTTCCAGGAGAATGTTCTTGGCCCATTCAGGCTGACTGATGTTACGGAACTCCTCAGCCAAATCACGTTTGAGCTCGACTTTTGCACCTGATGATACTACCGCCTGCTCATTCTTTTTCGCGGCTTCCTGCGGCTTTCCCTGTGCTTCCAGCAGCAATCCCCAGTACAAGTAATACCAGCTTGCATTGGCAGCGTCGGCTTTGATCTGCTTCTTATAGAACTGTTCAGCAGCAGACCAGTCTTTTGTTTTAATAATACAACTGGTGTAATTCTTAAGAGAGGATTTCTCGAAGTTAGTTTTGAGAAGATTGTTGTAATAGGTTAATGCTTTCGCGCAATCTCCGTTTTTGAAGTATTCCTCGGCCATTTCCTTTTCGCTCTGGGCCCGCGCCGCTCCCGCCCCCGCCGCAATAATTAAAACTATTATCAGCAACTCGCATACCTTTCTCATAATAGAAAAAAAGACTTTTTGTTTTTAATTACTATTGTTCTCTAGCGCTGTGGATATGTAGATAAAACGTTTGTCCACTTAAGATCCACATAGTTATCCACAATTTGTTAATAACTTAAGTGAAGAATGAGGATAACTTTAGGGAGAAGTCAACATCTAATATGCTGAATGACAATGTAAACATTATTCTGGGAAGAATATAGTGTGGACAACTGATTCTCGTGACCTGTTTTGATTAATCCACATTCTCAACTGTGTATCAACAGGCTGTTAACTCAAGGTTAGCTTATATTTTATCCACTGAAGGTAGGACGCCGGATATTTATCAACGCTTTTTCGGACTTATTAACAGACTTATCCACAAAATCACACCTCTTACCAACAAAATTCGGGGCTTATTCACATAGTTATCCACACTCTAGGGATAACTTTTCGGGAATTTTCATTTAGGAATGACAATGTTGATGTCATTGAGCTCAAAATTGGCCTTTAGCATGACCTTATCAGGCAGATAATAGATCGCTTCCGGTTGCCGGCCTTTGGCCATTTCGCCCGTATCCCATTTTTGATTTTTGTTTTTGTCTGCAATAACCCTCAGGAAGTACTTTCCCTGTGGTATATTCTGAAAATTGTAGGTTGTATTTTGAATGCGGCTGATCAGCTTGAATTGCTCATCCACGAGTTCAACGATATAATTGCTCGCAGGATCAGCATTGATCACTCTGCCCCTGATTATACCAAAATCCTCCGCGTTAAGAACGGGGTGTTTGATGAACATTCTGGCGAGTGTATCACCTTCTACGCTGATTACGGAGCCTTTGGGTATGTCCCATTTGATGGAGTCTTTGGCAAAGGATTTTGCATTGATAAGTACGATATTATGATTGGCATTCCATTCCCATTTAAATGAGCTGAGCGGCTCGTGAGACAGGCTGTCTGTGATCAATGTGATCTTTTTATCGTCCAGGTATTGAACCGGCTTGTTTAAGATCAATCGGTATGTGAATGTATTTTCAAGAGGTTTGTTCGATTCCGGAAGGGTTGTTAAAGAGAATGGATCTTTCTGGCGCTCCTTCCCTCTTGGCTGCTGAAACGCAATTTTTTGTTCAAATTCCGTAGTTGTGCCAAGTGAATCCGTAGCGACAAGCTTTACTAATGTGGAGTCAGGATGTGGTTGAACATTGAAAAATTTGAGCGAAGTACCTTGTTCGAGCAAATACGGAAGGGTATCCTTATTCATAAAAGTCACGTTGACTTTCTCAATCGGTTTGCTGAAAATGACTGCATAATTATTGACGCGCGGTGTAGTCCTCTGGATCTTCAAGGGTGTGTTATCCGACAAATACATGGAAATATTGTAGGATATGGAATCCACGCCGGCGGTCACATTCTCGTTCAGGAATCCCGTTCGTTCGTCTCTTGCATTGTACAGCATGTTCCTGTTCTTATCATCAATTGCTGCCAGCTTGAAAGTTTTTGTTTGAATATTTTCGATGGAGAATACGCCGCTGCTATCTGTTCTTGAGAAATAATAGGGTTTTTGTTTCGCTATATCGAGTGTGTCACTAATGTTATAGAGTCCTACCAAAGCATCAAAAATGGGCTTGTTGGTCTGAATATCCTTTACTACCCCATATACCCTACCGGAGTCGAGCGAAGAGC
>NZ_JBHYGF010000224.1:0-28473 GCF_051859145.1 Dyadobacter sp. | reverse complement strand
CTTCCGAAGAAACCGATCAAATGTTTCTAACGAACCTATCTTTTTTGCTCTCTTCATCATGTCAAAGAACGTTGCTCAACCTCTGTTGAACTTGTTGTCCTGATCGTTTTCAGAACCGTTGTTCCCGATTGGGAGTGCAAAAGTGCAGCCTTATTTCTTTAATTGCAAATCCAATTGGTAAATATTTTCCCATCTTTTTACCGGCAACATACTAACCGGCTGAAAACCAATTCGTACACTAGAAAAAATTTTTTAGAAAAATTTGAAGACGTTTTCAGCTTGTATAGCTAGCATTTTTGGGAGTTATATTCTTTCTCAATAAATTTCAATATAGATTTTAAAACCTCCAACTAACCAAAGCAAAAAGCGGCTCCCGTAAACTACGGGAACCGCTTTCATCACTTTCATGGATGCTTACGCACCACAAGCTTCGCAACCTTCCGGATCATCCAGGGAGCATTGCATGTCAGAACGGTTGTCTCGTGGAGCAACAGGCTTTGCATGTTCCTCTGCATATTGTACATAATTCAGCTCTTTTTCAGTAACTACCGCCGTGGCAGGTTCCAGCAGCACTTCTGCCTGCTTGCTAACCGTAAACTGAACCGGATCAGAAGCTGCACGTGTACGCAGATAATACATACCTGTTTTGAGACCTTTTTTCCAGGCATAGAAGTGCATCGACGTCAACTTACCAAAATTAGCCTCCTCCATAAAAATATTGAGTGACTGAGACTGGCAGATATATGCTCCGCGATCCGCAGACATATCCAGCAAGCTACGTTGTTTAATCTCCCACGCTGTCTTATAAAGATCTTTGATGTTCTGAGGAATGTTTGGAATCGCCTGCACCGATCCGCTGGCGCGAACGAGATTGTTCTTCATCTCTTCGTTCCACAGACCAAGTCTTACAAGATCTTTCAGAAGGTACTTGTTTACTACGACGAATTCGCCCGACAAAACCCTTCTTACATATATATTGGAAGTAAATGGTTCAAAGCATTCATTATTACCCAGAATCTGGCTGGTAGATGCAGTCGGCATTGGTGCAAGCAGCAGCGAGTTGCGTACTCCATGTTTAACTACCTCTGTTCTCAACTTATCCCAATTCCATCGGTTGCTTTCCGGTGTTACATTCCACATATCAAACTGGAAGGTACCCTTAGAGATTGGACTTCCCTCCCAAGTTTCATATGGACCATTTTTAATGGCGAGCTCCATCGAAGCCTCCATCGATCCATAATAGATAGTTTCGAAGATATCCTTGTTCAACTGGCGCGCTTCATCCGAATCAAAAGGCATTCGCATCATACAAAATGCATCTGCTAAACCTTGTACTCCAATACCAATCGGTCTATGACGCTTATTGCTTTTCTCTGCTTCCGGAACAGGATAATAGTTCAGGTCGATGATCTTGTTCAGGTTGCGCGTGATCACCTTAGTAATCTCATACAATTTTTGATGATCAAAACGCATAAATCCATCCACACCCTGCTCAACAAACTTAGGCAAAGCAATGGACGCAAGATTACATACTGCCACTTCATCCGGCGCGGTATACTCAATAATCTCGGTGCAAAGATTGGAAGACTTAATCGTACCGAGATTTTTCTGGTTCGATTTGCTGTTTGCGTGGTCTTTGTACAACATATAAGGTGTACCTGTCTCGATCTGCGACTCCATGATCGCGAACCAAAGATCCTGCGCCTTAATCGTTTTCCGCGCTTTTCCCTCTAACTCATATTGCTCATATAACCTTTCAAAATCTTCGCTGTGCGTGTCGGAAAGGCCCGGACATTCGTGCGGATCAAATAATGACCAGGTATCATTTGCTTCTACCCGTTTCATAAACAAATCCGGAATCCACAATGCGTAGAAAAGATCGCGTGCACGCTGCTCCTCCTTTCCATGGTTTTTCTTCAGATCCAGGAAGTCGAAAATATCTGCATGCCAGGGTTCCATATAGATAGCAAAAGAACCTTTGCGCTTGCCGCCGCCCTGATCCACATATCTTGCCGTATCATTGAAAACACGCAGCATAGGTACGATTCCATTGGATTGCCCATTGGTACCTTTAATGTAAGAACCCGTTGCCCGCACATCATGAATGCTCAACCCGATACCGCCGGCAGACTGTGAAATCAATGCACAGTTTTTAAGGGTATCGTAAATGCCGCTGATACTATCCTCTTTCATTGTCAAAAGGAAACACGAAGACATTTGTGGCTTTGGCGTTCCTGCATTAAACAAGGTTGGGGTAGCATGCGTAAACCATTTTTCAGAAAGCAAATGATATGTTTCAATCGCAGCCTGGATATCTTCCTGGTGAATTCCCACTGCAACACGCATCAGCATATGCTGCGGGCGCTCTACAATTTTTCCGTCAACTTTCAGTAAATACGATTTTTCGAGGGTTTTATAGCCGAAATAATCATACGCATAGTCGCGGTCATATATAATAGTGGAGTCAAAAAGGGAAGCATTCTGACGAATTACCTCATATACTTCTTTTGATATAAGTGATGCATTTTCGCCGGTTTTAGAGTCTATATATGTATACAAGCGTTTCATTGTAGCCGAAAACGACTTCAATGTGTTCTTATGAAGATTTGAGATCGCTACGCGCGCTGCGAGTATTGCATAATCAGGGTGCTTGGTGGTCATAGAGGCAGCAGTTTCAGCAGCCAGGTTGTCCAGTTCTGCTGTGGTTACGCCATCGTAAATACCGGATACCACCTTTTTTGCAACCTCAACAGGCTGAATGTACTTGGTGTCCAGGCCGTAGCTTAGTTTCTCAATGCGGGCCGTCACCTTGTCGAATTTTACGGATTCGCGGCGACCGTCACGCTTTATTACATACATAGACATATAATAGCTTGTTTTTTAGGAAGTTAGTGATGTATACTCTAAGATTTTTACTCGAAGCTGATTTCTAAAAATCTCCTGAAATAACATTAATTTAACCGCATTAGCAACCACGCTTTTAGCCCAAAATTGGAGGTTACCGGCATAGTCCAAGTTAAGGAATTGTTAAGGAGTTTATAACTAGCGCATTAGCTTAAATGCAATCCGGAAATATTTTTTTCATGTCAGGCAAATAAAAAAATTTGTAAACTTTTTTCCTGATACACATTCAAGAACCGAGCTAAAAGAGAAAATTAAATATTGAAAATCAGTGTTTTACCAAACTTCAACTTCACACACAAAATTATAATTTGTAAACTTTTATTTTTCAGAGCGAATATTTCCATCAAATAAATACAACAAAGCAGTTTCTAAATCCTGATATGATATGCAAAACGACATTAAGAATTCAACACGCAGATCCTTCCTGAAAAGGTCTTCCGGAATCGTCGCCGGGCTGACTGTGGGCGCCAGCACCTACGAGGCTTTTGCCCAACTCCCATTAAAGCCCAATTACAGCATTCCGCTGGGCGTATATGCCGCTTATGACAAGGCTAATTTTCTGCGAGAATCGGGATGTACATATATAGAGGAGTCAGTGGGCGGGTTTCTGATCCCGGCCGATGGAGACGAACAGTATGAAAAGAACCTACAAAAACTCAAACATGATAACTTCCCCATCAAATCCTATGTGATCCTGCTGCCTGCTTCATTAAAAACATTGGGCCCGGAGGCTAACCATGAAGCCATTTTGCAGCGAACCGAACTCGTTTTAAAGCGCGCCAAAGAATGCGGCTCCCAATATGTAGTATTTGGAAGTGGCGGCTCGCGGATTATCCCGGATGGATTTGACAGGGCTACCGCAAAGGCGCAGCACATTGATTTAACAAAAAGAATGGCGCCGCTGGCTGAAAAATACGGAGTTACTATTGCCGTAGAGCCGCTAAACCGCGGTGAGACCAACTTTATCAACAGCCTCGCAGAAGGCGTTGAAATTGTCGATACGGTAAAAAGCCCGAGAGTGAAGTTGCTGTGTGACATTTTTCACATGTTGAAAGAAGACGAACCCGCAACCGAAATCGTGAAATATGGCAAACACATTGTGCATTGCCACATTGCCGAAAAGGAAAGCCGCACCCCACCGGGCGTGAAAGGTGACGATTTCAGGCCCTACCTGAGCGCATTGAAAAAGATCAATTACAAAGGCGGCCTTTCCATTGAATGCTTCAATTACACCGACTTTGACAAAGAGGCGAAACGCGGAATTGAGGTTTTAAAGCAGCAGCTAAGCGAGGTATAGTTACAGAAAGCCGCGTATGGTACTAATATTTAAAAAGATACAGTTTCAAAACTTGGTTTGAAAAGTTAGAATGTATACTTTTGCAATCCTTTTTGAGAATTGTATCGAAACATATAATACCATATACCAATGAAAAAAGATATTCATCCCAATTATAGAGACGTAGTTTTCTGGGATTTGTCGAGCGATTTCAAATTTATCACGCGTTCTACGATCGAAACCAGCGAAAACATTACTTGGGAAGACGGTAAAACTTATCCTGTTTACAAAGTCGAGGTTTCTTCTCAGTCGCACCCTTTCTACACTGGTAAAAACGTATTGGTTGATACAGCCGGACGTGTTGACAAGTTCAGAAAACGTTACGGACAGAAAGAAGCTTAGTCACAAGCAGCTTCGTAACCGAAACATATTTATGAAAGCAGTCTCCTGACAAATGTTCAGGAGGCTGCTTCTTTTTTTGTCCTAACCGATAAAATGAGCGAACTTTGATAACACATACTGATGTAATATGCCCGCTGTAATCCTATTTGACGACCCTGTTCTGCGCAAGCAACTCTTACCACTCACATACACAAGGCCGGTCGCCGGAATCCGTTGCGGCATTGAGACGATCGCTGAAAAGTGGGGCCGGGCACTACAATCACCTGTTTCTTTCCAAACTGAAAAATACCTGCGTTCGAAGTTTGCGACAGAAGTTTTGCACGATAACTGGTATATCAATGGCGGACTTTGCCCGGACAATCAACTTATTGAAGCCGCAAAAAAGCTGGCTGTCAATTCAGTGCTGACTTCCCGCAATAATGAAGTACTTATCGTAAGAACCGACGGACCGTGGGAGCCGGCACTCGGTGTAAACGAGCTGGCACCGGTTGCATACGCAGACGCATTCATTCTGATCCGCCAGGTATGGGACATATTTGCATTCAATGCAGCACAAATCAAAGCTGACTTCGAGCGCATTACCTCAAACCGGATTTCAGAACCTATCACTGATCCATTTACATATACTTACAACCCTTCACAGGTATTTATTGAGAAAGGCGCAGTATTAAAAGCGGCGATTTTGAATGCAGAAAATGGACCGATTTATATAGGTAAAAATGCATTGATACAGGAAGGCTCAACTATTCAGGGCCCATTTGCGATTGGCGAAGGCTCCGTACTGGCGCAAGGCGCTAAAATCAGGCCAAATACAACGATAGGGCCGTTTTGCAAAGCTGGCGGAGAAGTGAGCAACAGCATTCTGTTTGCATATAGCAACAAAGGCCACGACGGTTACCTAGGTAACTCGGTACTGGGAGAATGGTGTAACCTGGGTGCGAATACCAATAATTCAAACCTTAAAAATGACCATAGCGCAGTGAAATTGCACAGCTATGTCACCAATCAGCTCGAAAATACGGGCTTGCAAAACTGCGGGCTGATTATGGGCGATTATTCCAAAGCCGGCATTTCAACCATGTTCAACACAGGAACAGTAGTAGGCGTAAGTGTGAATGTATTCGGCGGCGGTTTTCAGCAAAAGCACGTTCCTTCATTTTCCTGGGGCGGCACTGCGGAAGGTTTTTGTGAATACCGTTTGCAAAAAGCCCTGGAAGTAGCGTCGGATACAGTGAACAGACGAAATATTACTTTTGAAGACAAAGATGAAGCAATCCTGAAAGCTGTTTTTGAACAAACCAAAGACCAGCGCGTTTTCTGATCAGCTTCCATTCAAAAAGATTAACTCCGATTACTGTGCTTTTTAAAGATATACCCGGGCTTGAAGCAATAAAATCCACGCTGATGCGCTCGGTTAAAAATAGCCATTTGGCGCACGCACAGCTGTTTGACTATCCTCAGGGAGGCGCCGGGCTTTCAATGGCGCTGGCCTTTGCGACTTATATCAACTGCGAAAATAAACAGGAAGAAGATGCTTGCGGAAAGTGTGCCTCCTGCGCAAAAATGGACAAACTGATCCATCCGGATATGCATTTCATTTTTCCGACAGCTACCTCAAAAAAGGTGGATGGAAAATCAAGTGAAGCATTTCTCCCACTCTGGCGCACATTCCTGATCGAAAATCCATACCGGCTGTTGCCAGATTGGCTGGACGAAATCGGAGCTGATAATAAGCAGGGTAATATCTCAGTAGAAGAAGCCCGAGGAATTTTGCGCAAGCTTTCTGTGAAAGCCTATGAAGGCGAATACAAGATCCTGCTGATCTGGAAACCAGATATCATGAATGCGGCTTCTTCCAATGCAATCCTCAAAATTCTGGAAGAACCGCCTGAGAAAACACTTTTCCTTCTAGTAAGTGATCAGTCAGACAAACTGCTGACTACCATTATTTCCCGGACCCAGCGCATTACGATTCCTGCATTCTCAGATGAAGATGTACGTAGTTACCTGAGGAGGCACAATGCAAATGAAGCCGCGATCAGCCAGGCAGCTTACTTATGTGATGGAAATTTGTCGGAAGCGCTCAAACTTGTTCAGGAAGACGAAGATGATCGTGCGGGCTGGTTTGCTGGCTGGATGCGTTCCTGTTACAGGTACGATGTAGCGCATCTTGTAAAACTCGCCGACAGCTATGATACCATGAACAAAGAGAAGCAAAAAGGCTTGCTGGAATATGCATTGCGGCTTTTTCGCGATATGCTGATATGGAGTCACGGCGCCGGTGATTTGTTGCGGGTACCGCAGGAAGAACTGACCTTTGTCCAGAATTTTTCCAAAACCGTCAACTTCGGCGCGCTTGAAAAGATGATTGAAGAAGTAAATACGGCGCATTACCACATTGAGCGTAATGTACGCGCCAAGATGGTTTTTCTTGATCTTTCTCTCACTATTGCCCATTTTTTCGAACGCAAATGAAAGGAAAGGTGCAGCTGATCGGGGAAACCGATATTGTAGACTTGCCTGATCTGGGCTGGTTCAATGTGCCCGTCCGCATTGATTCGGGCGCGACTACCTCGGCAATCCATTGTTCCCGCGTGAAGCTTATTAAAGAAGGCGAGCAAACCCGTCTTCAATTTTACCTTGATAAAAAGAAAGGCGCGCCGCAGCAATCCTATATCGTCGACGATTACAAAGAAACCATTATCCGGAATTCGTCAGGCAAGGAAGAAAAACGGTATGTAATTAAAACCGGGATCAGGATTTTTGGTAAAAAGATCCGTACAGAATTTTCGCTCGCCAACCGGAGGAAAATGCAATATCCTATTTTGCTTGGCCGCAAGCTTTTGAGAAACCGGTTTATCATTGATGTTTCTCAAAAGAATTTATCTGCATCGAGGCGCTCCAACGCTTCCGATCATTCAAAATCTGAAATACAAAACCCTCGTCATCACAGCTAAATTCTCAAACATTTTTTATGAAAATCGCCGTATTATCCACCAATGCAGACCTTTATTCGACGCGACGTTTGGTGGAGGCAATCAAACAAAGAGGCCACGAGGCGCTTGTGGTTGACCACGTTAAATGCTTCGTGATGATCGAAGGTGGCAAGCCTTCCATTATATATAAAGGAAAACCAGTACCGGAAATTGACGCCGCGATCCCGAGGATCGGCACTTCTGTAACCGCATTTGGCTGTGCAGTAGTGCGCCAGCTGGAACTGATGAAGGTTTTTACAACCGTTAAATCGCAGGCCATTTTACGTTCGCGTGATAAACTGAGAAGTATGCAGGTTTTGGCAAAAGCGGGCATTGATATTCCAAAAACTGTTTTTGCTAAAAATCCTTCCCAGGTAAATGAGCTGATTCACCTGGTTGGCGGTCCGCCGGTGGTAATCAAACTACTCGAAGGCACCCAGGGTGTGGGTGTTGTGTTGGCGGAAACTATCAAGGCTGCCAAATCCACGATTGAAGCTTTTTACGGCTTGCGCGCCAACTTTTTAATCCAGGAATACATTGCAGAATCGAAAGGAGCGGATATCCGCGCATTTGTAATCGGCAACAAAGTGATTGCAGCAATGCGCCGCCAGGGCGCCGACGGAGATTTCCGCAGCAATCTGCACAGGGGCGGCCAGGGCAGCCTGGTGGAATTAACGCCAGAAGAAGAACATACTGCCGTAGCAGCAGCCCGGGCGCTCGGAGTCAAAATCGCAGGCGTTGATATGTTACAATCCGAGAGAGGCCCGCTGGTCATGGAAGTAAATTCATCACCCGGTCTACGCGGAATTGAAGAGATCAGCGGAATTGATATCGCCTCTTTGATTGTTAGTTACATTGAAGATAAAATTGTCACCGACGAAGGGGATACAGTAGGGGTTTAAGCATACAAATTCGTAACCAATCTGGTAACATTTGCTTATTTTTACATTGTGGCATGCGCGTAATTGCATTGAAAACATTGAAGAGCTATTGGGAAACTTACCCCAAAGCACAACAATCTCTTTTCTCCTGGCACGAGGAAGCAGAACTCGCCAACTGGAATTCACCGAATGAATTGAAAGAGCAATATCGAAATGCCTCTATTTTGAGCAATAAAAGAGTTGTTTTCAACATTCATGGTAATTCTTACAGACTGATAGTTGATATCGAGTTCAGATTGAAAATAGTTTTCATAGTGTGGTTCGGGCCGCATGACGCATACGATAAGATCAATGCAAAAAATATTGAATATGGCAACTCCTATTAAAAGCAATGAGCAATACGAGCAGGCGCTAGGGCAGATTTATCGCCTGATGCAAATGGATCTTTCCCCGAATTCACTGGAATCTGACGAACTGGAAGTTTTATCAATTCTGGTTAAAGATTACGAGAAAGTCCATTTCCCTGTACCCAAGCCGACTCCACTGGAAGCTATTAAGTTTCGGTTGGAACAATTGGGAATTTCTGAAAAAGAGCTTTCGGATATCCTCGGCTTCCGCTCTCGCAAATCTGAAATCCTTTCCGGCAAGCGGAAGCTTAGTCTCGGAATGATCCGGAAGTTGAACCAGAAACTGAACATACCTGCGGAGATACTCATACAATCCTATTAATTAGTCTTCGTAACCAGATTATTCTGAGTCAGACGAACAAATAAAACATTATGCATATAAAAATTGGGACGCGCGGCAGCAGGTTGGCTCTTTGGCAGGCACATTATGTCCAGGATCTTCTGCACGCAGGCGGCATAGAATCTGATATTGTAGTTATTGAAACAAAGGGCGACAAGATTCTCGACAGGTCTTTGTCCAAGATAGGAAGCAAAGGAGTTTTTACCGAAGAGCTGGAAGATCAGCTGAGAAGCGGGGATATTGACATTGCAGTTCACAGTGCAAAAGATTTACAATCGCAGCTCGATGATGCATTTGAAATCATCGCCTTCACTGAACGTGAAAAAGCAAACGATGTGCTCGTAAGTCACAACACTGCATTATCCCTGAAAAGCGGCGAACCCTTTACAGTAGGTACTTCTTCCACCCGCCGCGTTGCGGTACTCCGCCATTTTTATCCTCATATCAAAACCGTGGATATGCGCGGTAACCTGCAAACCCGCCTCCGGAAATTGGAAGAAGGACAATGCGACGCACTGCTACTGGCTTATGCCGGCGTACACCGGATGGAATATGACGATAAAATCGCCGAGCATTTATTACTGGATGAATTCACGCCCGCAGTGGGCCAGGGCAGCGTTGCAATTGAATGTTCAACTGCGCTGAGCGAAGAAAAGAAAGCTATTCTGAAAAACTTGCTGAATCACGTAGAAACAGAAATTTGCCTTTTGACCGAAAGAGCTTTCCTGAAAACCTTGCAGGGCGGGTGCAGTATACCTGTATTTGCAATGGCCACTTTGCAAGGCGCCCAAATCCATATTACCGGCGGTATTATCAGCCTGAATGGCAGTGAGTTGATCAGAAAAACACAAACCGGGGCACAAACCTTTCCGGAGGAACTAGGTACCGCATTGGCTGACGAGCTGCTGGAAGCAGGCGCTGATCGGATTTTGGCGGAAATCAGAAGTCCAAACAGCTAGCAATTTTCTCGCATACAACGCAAAAGCCCGGCACTGAGTCCGGGCTTTTTTGCTGTTAAGGGTTATTCTGGTTAGTCTTTCTTAGGAATTGAATCTGCTGGAACAACAGGTTTCACCGGAATCGAATCTTGCCGAACAGGTAGTGCTGTACTGTCAGGTTTCATCCTCGAATCAGCAGGAACAACTGGCCTTGCAGCTGAGTCAGGTACTATCACCGGTGGTCTCATTGTAGAGTCAGTACGCATAGTCGAGTCTCTCCGCATGGTTGAATCCGGTTTTGTTCCCGGTTGCACTGGCATTCCCTGACGCATTGGTCTGGCTGTGCTGTCTGTGCCAGCAGGGCGCATTCCGCCTTGTGGTCTTCCGCCGGTTGCGCCAGCGCCGCCTCTTCCAGGAGTGATAGCAGGAGCAGCTGTCGCAGGGGCAGCTTGTCCGCCACCGTCCATTCCGCCGCCGTCACTTTTCTGGTCATCGTTGTTAACAGACTTTCTTCTGCGTGATTTTTGTTCAACAAAAGTCATTTTACCAAAACGGTAATTGAAATTCACACGAAATCCTCTGTTGAATAGATAGTTGGTATTCTCCTGCGTAAAGGTGGTTGATTCCAAACTTGTGCGCATTTTCATTGAAGGTGCAAGGAAGTTTTCCATTCCGAACCCGATGCCGCCGCGTTTGTTTTTGAAGTCTTTGCGGATACCCAGATCATACATACGGAAGCCGGCCTGCGTTCCCTGCAACTGTACGTCGCGTCCTCTTGCAAAGCCGCCCAGCTGCAATCCCCAGCCGTTTTTGATAGTCAAACTACTGCGTAAACGCCCGCTAACCACGATACCGCTGTTGCTCGACCGTATCGAAGCATCGCCGCTGTTATTCCTGAGATTGGAATAATAAGAATCAAAACCACCGCCAATCTGCCATCTTTTAAACAATGTCAGGTTTCCATAGACATTGACACCATAGTTTTTCTTCTCACCAATATTTCCATAAGTCGTCGAAATCACCCCATTGCTGTCTGTTGTACGGATACTTTCAATGGAGTTATTCGTAAACCGCGCAAACGTCGCCACATTGATATACAATGAATTCTTGAAAAAGCTGGTACCCAATTCAACCTGGTCCGTCAGCTCGGGGCGGAGATTGGGGTTACCGAACGAAATGTTGTTCGGGTTGGCAGAATTAATGTTAGGGTTTAGGAATTGAATGCCGGGACGTTGCAACCTGCGGTTATAGCCAAGTTTTACAGTCTGACCTTTACCGAAAGTTTGCGAAAGGTTGAGGCTTGGTACCAGGTTGCTGTAAGCGGGCAGGTTTAATGCACCTTGCTCACCCTGCGTTGCATCAATGCTGGTGTATTCGTAACGCGCGCCTGCTTTCACAGTAAAGCGGCTTTTGGTAGTAAATGTGTAGGAAGCATAACCTGCACCTACATTCTGGTCATAATCCAATGCGCTGTTCGGGCGGGCTGCTATCAGACCGCCGTAAACGATGTTACTCACTACCTGACGGAAAATACCTTTTCCACCAAATTCGAAAAGCTGATTGTCTTTAATTGGCGTTTGGTAATCAATCTGAACAGTGCTTTCCTGGTTGTGGCTGTTGTTATCGTTCAATTCGGTGCCGAGCAATTCTCTTGTGCTCACGCCGCTCAGCAGGTTGTAAACATCCGCTGTATAATCATTTGTACGGTTGTTACGACTGAATTGGGTAGAGATGCTCAGTTCCTGTTGTGGCTTCGCGAGTGTTTTGATATAATCCACATTCACGTCCCAGGTTCCTGATAAATCCTTTGAATTCACATCGCGGACGCTATTACGCTCAGTTCCAGACGCAGCTCTGTTCAGTGTGGTCAGCTCCTGCATATTGCGCTGGTTCCGCATTCCGTAACGTACACTTGCCGAAAGAGACGTTTTCGAATCTATCTCGTAATCCCAGCCGAAATTGTAAGACCCGAATGCCATTTTATTATCCGACTCGCTGCTCTGACGAACCTGGAAGTTTTCCAGTTTTCCAGTCTGAACATTCTCCGATTTGCCCGGCATATTGTAGTTAAAACGGCCAAATCCACCCAGACTGAAACCCATTTTACCGACCCGGTAGTTTCCTCTCAATCCAAGGTTAGAGCCGCGGTTTCCGATACCAGTATCAAGATTTAATGTCCCGCCCTGGATCGTGCTTTTCTTGGTAACAATATTGATAATACCCGCAGAGCCTTCTGCATCGTAGCGTGCAGAAGGAGAAGTAATTACCTCCACCGACTTGATCATATCCGCCGGGATCTGACGCAATGCATCGGCAACACTCGTAGCAATAATGGTAGAAGGTTTATTATTGATCAAAACCCGCACATTGGAACTACCCCGAAGTGAAACATTTCCGTCCAGATCGACAGTAAGCATTGGTACTTTCTTCATCACATCGGAAGCATCGCCGCCTTTGCTCGTAATATCCTTTTCCGCATTGTAGACCAGCCTGTCAACTTTCTCCTCCACAAGCGCCGCCATTCCGACTACTTCAACCTCTTTCAGCTGAACTACGTCAGGTGCCAGTGTCACATTGCCGAGATCAATGTCCGACCGCCTGTCGATTTTGATATCATTAATGGTTTTGGTTTTATACCCGATAAATGAAATAAGGATCTTGAAGTTTCCGGAAGCCACTTTCGTCATTGAAAATTGTCCTTTCTCGTCCGTAGTAGTACCGTCTATCGGATTGTTCGTTTTAATATCCACGAGCGACAATGCAGCAAATTCCACCGGGTTTTTGCTTACTGAGTCGATCAGGGTTCCACGTATTTTCCCGCTTCCGCTGCGGGTATCTTCGGCTGTTCCCGGAATAGCAGTCTGACGTTGTCGCTCGCCGCCGCCCCTGAAATCGCCGCCACCGCCTGGCCTGCCGCCACCGCCTCCGCCGCCAAACTGTGCGTAGGCTCCAAATGTAATTCCCGATAATAAAGTCAGGAGTGTTAATCGTAAACTGAGTTTCATGGTTGGGTTGATATAATGATGCACTATCCGAGTTTCAAAATAAGTACCTAAAAACGGCGCAGAAAAAAGGAATAGATAGAACCACGTAATGTACCGATCAAAGTCGGGTTTCACACGACTAAGTAGCTTGCGCCTGCCGATGAATTTGCTACTCCAACCCATGTAATCCCCAACAAATCAATGGGATCAGGCAATTAACGCCCCAGTGTGGCTCATTCCGGTTTAATAGATTCTACACCTGATTCAGTCGGTATTCGTCCTGCTTTGATCGATTGAAATAGGGTATTTGACGAAATCCCTGTAAGATTGCGTTTGTATGTCAGGATCATCGACATATAAACCAAATGATAAAAATGGATACGCGTGCCGCCCGCAAATACCCGCCACTGCTCCTGCACCTTTTAGGTTGGGGCTTCCTGGCTATGTTTCTGATGTGGCAGCCACTCAACTGGCAAATTCAATTTCCGGTTGCTTTCTGGATCAAGCAGGGTGTTCTTTTTACACTTCTGGTTGCTATATTTTACATTAATTATTACTTCTGGTTTCCGCATTACCTGGCCAAAAACAAGTACGTCAAGTTCATTCTCCTGAATGTAGCCTCAGTGCTGATTATGGCTTTTGCAATGGAGCAGGTGAAAAATGCGATCGGTTTCGGCACCCAGATGGAAAGTGCATTCCGCCTGGCGAGAGAAGCAAATGGGGAGAAGAAGCGGAATGAGAAGCTGGATAATTTTGCGATGATTACTGCATTGATGGTGATCGGGCTAAGTACCAGTATCGCGGCGGTGCGCACGGCCCAAATGGACAAGCAGTTCCGTCAAAATCTGGAAAAGGAAAAGATCAATTCGGAGCTTTCATTCCTGAAAGCGCAGATTAACCCGCATTTTTTCTTCAATACATTAAATAACATTTACGCGCTGACGGTCATTGACGTGGAAGCTGCGCGGGAAGCACTGCATAAATTGTCAAGAATGATGCGCTATGTACTTTACGAAACCCAGCACGGGACTGTGTTACTGAGCCAGGAAATCGCATTTGCCCAGGATTATATCCAGTTAATGCAGCTCCGGCTGACCGACAAAGTAACAGTTCATTTGGACCCGCCCAATCCAATGCACGATGTTTCCATTGCGCCGATGCTGTTTTTGCCTTTTATAGAAAATGCGTTCAAGCACGGAGTAAGTGCTATGCAGCCCAGCCGGATCGATATAAAGATCAGCCAAAGCAGTAACAAGATTTTTGTAGAAGTAAAAAACACATTGTTCCCTGACAAAAGGGCAATTCTTGATGAAAGCAATGGAATTGGCCTGGCTAACACGCAGCGCCGCCTTGACCTTTTATATCCCGGAAAGTACCAGCTGGAAGTGAACGAGAATAAAGCTGAGAAAGAGTTTGAAGTACACCTGGAATTGGAAACGGCATGAATGTATTACAATGCATAGCTGTTGACGACGAGCCGCTGGCACTGGGACTGGTTTGCGCTTTTATCGAAAAAACACCTTTTCTGTCACTTACAGGCAGGTATTCGAGTGCGGTAGAAGCTTTACAGGTAATTCATACCCAACAAATTGATTTGATTTTCCTGGACATTCAAATGCCGGATCTTACAGGTATCGAACTGGCCCGCGTGATTGAAAAAGCGGGCGGCAGAGCGCCCAGGGTCATATTTACAACCGCATTCAACCAATACGCCCTCGATGGCTTCCGGGTCGACGCACTTGACTATCTCCTAAAACCCTTTAATTATGAAGAGTTCCTCCGTGCTGCATCAAAAGCGCAGGCTTATGCCGAGCTTTTGCAAAAAGCATCGTCGGCAGGTTTCGTAGAAAACAAGGATGAATACCTGTTTTTAAAAGTTGAATATCAGCTTGTGCGGATTGCCTACGATGATATCATGTACACGGAGGGACTCAAAGATTACGTAAAAGTCCACTTAAAATCAGATCCTAAACCCATTCTTTCACTCACGAGCCTGAAAGCGCTGGAAGAAAAACTTCCCGCTTCCAGGTTCATGCGCGTGCACCGGTCTTTTATTGTTAACCTCGATAAAATCAGCGCCGTAACCAAGAATACAATTCAGATCGGCGCGATTACAATTCCGGTGAGTGACCAGTACAAAGAGAATTTCAATCAGTTTTTGAGCAAATGGATGTAGCTATTTCAGCTCTTCCTGCAGGAAGTAACCTGTAAAGCTCCCTTTTACTTTCGCCACTTTCTCGGGTGTACCTTCGGCAATTATGCGCCCGCCTTTCGCGCCACCTTCGGGACCTACATCAATAACATGGTCTGCAACTTTGATCACGTCGAGGTTATGCTCGATGATCAAAACGGTATTTCCCTTTTCTACAAGTTTGTTCAAAACATTCAGCAAATGGCGGATATCCTGGAAATGCAGCCCGGTTGTGGGTTCGTCGAGGATATAAAGCGTTTTACCCGTATCTCTTTTCGACAATTCTTCCGACAACTTCACACGCTGCGCCTCGCCACCTGAAAGTGTGGTAGCATGCTGGCCGAGCGTAATGTAACCCAAACCTACATCATTCAGAGTCTGAACTTTACGAAGTAACCTTGGCATATTTTCAAAAAACTCCAATGCCGATTCCACGGTCATATCCAGCACATCGGCAATGGATTTTCCTTTGAAACGAACTTCCAGCGTTTCCCGGTTAAAGCGTTTTCCTTTACAGGTTTCGCAGTTGATATGCACATCGGGAAGGAAATCCATTTCGATTTTCTTCATTCCGGCTCCCTCGCAATCTTCGCAGCGGCCGCCTTTTACATTGAATGAAAAACGGCCGGGCTTGTAACCGCGGATTTTGGATTCAGGCAATTCAGCAAAAAGCGTCCGGATATCTGTAAATAAATTGGTGTAAGTCGCCGGGTTTGAACGCGGTGTGCGGCCGATCGGCGACTGATCTACTTCAATTACTTTGTCAATATGTTCTAAACCTTCCACCGATTTGTAAGGCAGCGGCTCTCTTCTTGACTTATAAAAATGCGCATTCAGGAGCGGAAACAACGTTTCGTGCACCAGTGAGGATTTCCCGCTGCCACTTACGCCAGTCACACAGATCATCGTTCCAAGGGGAAACGACATATTCACATTTTTGAGATTGTGACCAGTACAGCCTTTTAGCGAAATAGAGTTACCCGAACCTTTTCTTCGCTTTTTCGGAACTTCAATCGCTTCCCGGCCACTCAGATATTCAGCAGTAAGTGATCCGTTTTTCAGGAAAACCTCGGGCGAACCTGCTCCTACTACATTACCTCCGTGCCGCCCGGCGCCCGGACCAATGTCGAGGATATAGTCGGAAGCAAGCATCATATCTTTATCGTGCTCCACCACCAAAACCGTATTTCCAAGATCGCGCAGGCTTTTTAGCGAATTGATCAACCGCACATTGTCACGCTGGTGCAACCCGATACTCGGTTCGTCCATAATATAAAGAACCCCCGTAAGCTGCGTACCAATTTGCGTCGCGAGCCTGATCCGCTGTGCTTCGCCGCCGGATAATGTCCGCAATGCCCGGTTTAAAGTCAGGTAATCCAATCCAACATCCAGCAAAAACCCTACGCGTTTTCTGATCTCTTTCAAAACTTCGTGTCCGATCACGCGCTGCCGCTCTTCCAGTCTGTCTTCCAGATTCACCAGCCAATCCGCCAGCTCGCGTACATCCCGGTTAGAGAGTTCGGCAATATCTTTTCCGTCGATCCTGAAATGGAGCGATTCTTTTTTCAGTCGCTTTCCATTGCATTCGGGACAGGTTTGAATGGACATAAAATCTTTCAGCCACTCCTGAATTTTGTCGTTTCCACTCTCCTGCTGTCTTTTTAGGAAGTTGACAATACCATCAAACTTCGTCTCCCATTCTGTTCCGGGATATTTTTTGGAAGGAACCGGCACAGCATCTTCACTTCCATACAATACCAGCTTGATAGCTTCCTCGGAGAATTTTTCAAGCGGCGTTTGCAATGTGATCTTATATGGTTTCAAAAGCACTTCAAGCTGTTTGAAAATCCAGGCTTCCCTGTATTCTCCCATAGGCGCGATCCCGCCTTTGCTGATGCTCAAAGATTTGTCGGGGATGATGGAATCTTCCGTTATCTCCTCTATCAACCCCAACCCCTGACAGGTAGGGCACCAGCCGTAAGGTGAGTTGAAAGAAAATGCATTCGGTGCAGGATCGTCGTAGCTGATACCCGATTCAGGGTCCATCAGGTTTTGGGAAAAATAGTAAGTTTCGCCTTTATCGTCCAAAACCATCAATGCACCTTTCCCCTGCTTGATCGCCGTCGCAACCGACTGGCTCAGCCGGTACCGCGACTGACTATCCTCAGCTTCACTTTTTGGAATAATGCGGTCGATAACGATTTCAATATCATGCACCTTATACCTGTCAAGCTGCATTTTGGGCGTAATATCGAGTACTTCACCGTCAACCCGCACCTTCGTATAGCCTAGTCGGGTAATCTGCACGAACAGTTCGCGGTAATGTCCTTTCCGGCCTTTCACAACCGGCGCAAGCAACATGATTTTTTTACCGACAAACTGGGTTAAAAGCTGGTTAACAATCTGGTCCTGAGACTGCTTGATCATTCTCCGGCCTGTTACGTACGAATACGCTTCGCCTGCACGCGCGTACAGCAATCGAAGGAAATCATAGATTTCCGTAACAGTACCTACCGTAGATCTCGGGTTCCGGGAAGTTGTTTTCTGTTCAATGCTGATTACCGGTGAAAGGCCGCTGATCTTGTCCACGTCGGGCCGCTCCATTTCACCTATAAAACCGCGCGCGTAAGAAGAAAAACTCTCCATATAGCGCCGCTGGCCCTCTGCATAAATGGTATCAAAGGCAAGCGAAGACTTACCACTGCCACTGATCCCGGTCACCACAACCAGCTTGTTGCGGGGAATGTTAACGTCAATATTTTTAAGATTATGCTCGCGGGCGCCCTCTACTTCAATGAGATCCTGACCAGCAAGTTCTGTCGCATTCAGATGTTCCAATACCTTAGATGATGGTGATGAATAATGTTTTTGTTGATGTAGCCTAAGTGAATTAACCACAAAACTACGCCTTCAGTTGCATAATTATTGTAAGATTCCGAGCCATTCTTTAACAGGTGATAATTGAAGTTTAAAAGGATTTTCTATTGCAATGCAAACGTTCCCAATTTGCACGATACCGTGACCGTTAAATAATGTAACCATTGATATATTAATATTTTATCGTCGTATCATCCACAATTTATGGTAGAAATATCAACTGAATTTCTACTTTTGGTAGTATATTGATAATTAGTAATACATAATTAACATTTTAACATCCCTATTCTATGAAACAAAATTTACGAGTCGCTCTGACTTCCGTAACGTTATTGCTATGCGCGCTGCTAAGCAGTGGCACGTCTTACGGGCAAGACAGACAAGTTACAGGGAAAGTCACCTCTACAGTTGACGGAGCCGGAATCCCCGGCGTGAATGTTCAGGTACAAGGTACCAATACCGGGACTGTCACCGACGCAGACGGGCGGTATGCTATCGATGCAAAATCAGCTAATTCAGTCCTTGTTTTTTCTTCAATCGGTTATATCAAACAAGAAATTACCGTAGGTTCAAAAACTGTTATTGACGTAAAACTTTCCGATGACATTAAAAGTCTGACCGAGGTGGTTGTAACCGGTTACGCATCACAGCGGAAACAGGATATTACCGGTGCGGTTACAGTTATCAACCCCAAAGAACTGACAGCGGTACCAAGCGCCAGCGTGACGCAAATGCTGCAAGGCCGCGCGGCGGGGGTTACCGTAGGTAATGACAACTCGCCGGGTGGTGGAACAATGGTCCGTATCCGCGGTTTTGGTTCGATCAACAACAACAGTCCGCTGTATGTAATCGACGGAGTACCTACGCAGGGAACGCTCAATCAGATCAACCCGAACGATATCGAATCGATGCAGGTGTTGAAAGATGCGTCTGCTGCATCTATCTACGGAGCGCGGGCTGCCAATGGGGTTGTGATCATTACAACAAAAAAAGGAAAACCAGGTGCGCCGAACATTACATTCGACTTCTATACAGGTACCCAGCGTCCAGGCAAAATGCTTGACCTGTTGAATACCAAAGAATTGGGCGAATATCTGTATCAAGCCGATCTTGGCGCAGGTAAAAATCCTTCTGCTACCTCACCTTCTGTTCAGTACAAATTTGACGAAAACGGAAATCAGACGATTGCAGATTACATTTACCCAAACTACTATTTAAAACCGGGTGAAACCACGCTTCCAAGTTCTTACACCTATACCAATGATATTGCTGATCCAAATTTGGGTAAAACAGCATTTAACATTACAAAAGCGAACAAGGAAGGTACCGACTGGCAGGATGTGATCTTTGATCCGGCTCCTATTTCAAATTACCAGATCGGCGCTTCGGGCGGTTCGCAAACAGCCAAGTATGCGATCTCAGCCAACTATTTTAAGCAAAATGGTATTTTGAGATATACCAACTACAAACGCTATTCTGTCCGTGCCAACACTGAGTTCACGAAAGGCAAAGTCACTGTGGGAGAAAACCTTACATTCTCTTACGATGAAAGACAAGGAATCACGAACAACGATGAAGGTAACCCGATTATGTTCGCGATACGCGTTCACCCGATCATTCCCGTATTCGATATCACAGGCGGTCCGGCTGCGCTGGGTGGTACCAACACTTCTGCTTACAATGGATTTGCAGGTAGCCGAGGCAGTAACCTGGGTAATGCACCTAACCCGCTCGCACGTTTGTACCGCGAAAAAGACAACATTACAAGAGGTACCCACGTATTTGGAAACATGTTTGCGCAAGTGGACATTCTTCCAGGTTTGGTAGGTCGCACGAGCTTTGGTCTCGAATACAACCAATCCAACCGGTCGGAATATTTTCACCGTGACATTGAAGCAGCTGAGGCAAGAAATGCAAACAGCATGAACGTGATCAACAACCTCGACCGCTCCATTACCTGGTTCAACACATTAAATTATGCCAAGATTTTTGGCTCTCACAATGTAAACGTACTGGTAGGAACTGAGGCTGTAAAAACATACGCGGCCGGATTCCAGGCCAGCAGAAGCGGTTTTGCATTCGACGATCTGGATTACCGTTACCTGGATGCAGGTTCGGCGGCCGGTTTGGCCAATGCAGGCGCAGGTGCTACACGTACTGCCCTTTTCTCTCAGTTCGGTAAAATCAACTACGGTTTTAAAGACCTTTTCCTGGCTGACTTTACACTGCGTCGCGATGGTTCTTCCCGTTTCTCAGAAGCCAACCGCTACGGTATTTTTCCTGCATTCTCGCTGGGTCTGCGTATGACGGAACTGGGTTTCATGAAGCCGACCAAGAAAGTTCTCGACGATCTGAAACTTCGTTTTGGCTGGGGTAAAACAGGTAACCAGCTGATCCCGAACGTATCTAATGCGTATACATTGTACGCGCCGGATCCTCAGAACAATGCATACGATATCAATGGTACCGGAACTTCCATCGTAGGTGGTTTTGACCTAGTACAGTTTGGTAACCAGAATGGTAAATGGGAAACCAATACTTCTACCAACATTGGTTTGGATGCGGTTTTGCTGAATAACAAAATGGAGGTAGTACTTGACTTGTACAACCGTGTAACCAGCGATATGTTGACCCAGATCGCGATCCCAAGAACAGCCGGAACGGGTACTATTCCTTACACCAATATCGGCGAAGTTCGTAACAGAGGATTTGATATCGGTGTTAACTTCCGCGATCGTAAAGATGATTTCTACTATGCAGTAGGCGTAAACTTCGGTCACTACAAAAATGAAGTGATCAAATTGAATGACAATCCTAACGCGACCATTTTCGGGTTCACAACGCGCCTTCCGGCTATGTCGGCTACCAAAGCAGGTTATCCGATCGCGAGCTACTATGGTTACTTCGTGGATGGTGTGATCAAAGATCAGGCGGAAGCAGATGCAGCTCCTAAGTTTGGTTCGTATACCCGTGAAGGTGTATTTAAATTCAGAGATGTAAATGGCGACGGTATCATTACTGCTGCTGACAGAACCATCATCGGAAGCCCACATCCTGACTTCAACTATGGTGTTAACCTGAACGTTGGTTACAAAGCTTTTGACCTGACCGTGTTCGGACAAGGTGTTTATGGCAATGAAATCTTCAACTACGTAAGATACTGGACTGATTTCAACGTGTTCCAGGGTAACAGATCGAAGGATATGCTTTACAATTCCTGGAAAAAACCGGGCGACGATGCAAAGCTGCCAAGACTTAACTCAGGCGATGCAACCAGCCAGCAGGTTTCTTCTTACTTCCTTGAAGATGGTTCTTATTTCCGTATCAAAAACATCCAGCTGACTTACACAGTACCTTCTTCATTCCTGAAAAAGATCAAGCTTAACTCGGCGCAAGTGTACTTGCAGGGACAAAACCTGTTCACATTTACCAAATACACCGGACTTGATCCTGACATTAACCTGAGAAGATCCGGTAATGATAACCAGGATACCCACATGGGCGTGGACGAAGGTGCATACCCGGTTTCTAAATCATACCTGGTAGGTGTTCGGTTTGGTTTCTAAAAATCTCGTGACAATCAAATTATTATAGATAATACGATGAAAAAAATAACATTATTAGTACTCCTCGTCGGACTCAGCTTCTCCTGCTCCGACAGCTTTTTTGACCTAAAACCGCAGGGAAGAGCATCTCGTGAGCAATTGAGTAACAAGAACGGTGTAAATGCATTGCTGATCGGCGCCTACTCGCTGCTGGATGGTGTGGGTTCAGGTAATACCGGCCGCCAGTCGACTATTTCAAACTACGTTTTCGGCGGTATCGCCAGCGACGATGCAGTGAAAGGTACTGATGCAGGTGACCAGCCTGAACAGTCTTTCATTGAACAATACAACTGGCTTTCTGACAACACCTATTTCCTTGGAAAATGGTGGCACCAGTATGATGGAGTTGCCCGCTGCAACGAAGTAATTCAGGTGGTAAACGGCGAATTGGTAAAAGATATGACTGATGCTGAAAAGAATCAGGTAATCGCAGAAGCGCGCTTTTTGAGAGGATTCTACCATTTTGAGGCAAAGAAAATGTGGAATATGGTGCCTTATATTGATGAGACCATTTATGTAGCCGCGGACCCGAATTCTACCAAAATCCCTAACAAGGATGATATCTGGCCTAAAATCGAAGCTGACTTCCAGTTCGCTGCCGACAACTTACCTGCGACTCAGGCGCAAAAAGGAAGGGCTACCCAATGGGCAGCGAAATCTCACCTGGCAAAGGTGTTGGTGTTTCAGAAAAAATGGGCTGCTGCAAAAACTTTGCTTGAAGATGTAGTTAAAAACTCTGGTAAAAAGCTGGTTGCCAACTATCACGACAATTACAGAACAACCGGAAACAACAATGCGGAATCGATTTTTGAAGTACAGTTTTCAGTAAATGACGGTACCAATGGAAATAATGGGAACGCGGGTGACAACCTGAACTGGCCGTATTCTGCGAATGCACCCGGAAGAGGCTGCTGCGGTTTCTACCAGCCTTCACACAATTTGGTGAATGCATTCAAAACGGAGAATGGACTCCCGATGATCGGTAACGCTGCTGACGGTTCGCTGGATACTTACAACAAAGTAGACCTTCCAAATGACCAGGGAATTGCTGCTTCTGCTGCATTCACATTAGACAAAACCGTTCCGGTTGACCCTCGCCTTGACTGGACAGTTGGTCGTCGCGGTGTAAACTTCCTCGACTGGGGTCCAATGCCGGGTTCTTCCTGGATCCGCGACCAGACTTATGCAGGTCCGTTCACCGGAAAAAAATGGATGTACTATCTCGCAGAAGAAAACAGCACCACGCACTCGACCAGCAAACGGAATGTTAACAACAACTTCCGCCTGATCAAGTTTTCGCACGTATTGCTCTGGCTGGCTGAATGTGAAGTGGAGCTTGGTAACCTCGCTGCGGCAGAAGGTTATGTGAACCAAATTCGTCTGCGTGCCAAGACCGGCTCTGTACAGGATGCAAGCGTAACTTACAAAGTGGAGCCTTACCCGGCAGGTACGTTTGCAAGCAAAGGAGCTGATTTTGCAAGAAATGCGGTTCGCATGGAGCAGAGACTTGAATTTGCGATGGAAGGTCACCGCTTTTTTGATCTGGTAAGATGGGGCATTGCTGAGAAAGTACTCAACAAATATGCTGCTGAAGAAGCCGTAGCTGGAAAAGAGCCTTCCGGACGTACTTTCAGCAAAAGAGGGTATATGGCCGGCAAAACATTCACTTCCAAAAACCTTTACTATCCATTGCCTCAGGACGAGATCCTGAACAGTCAGCTGAATGGACAACCCATTCTGGTTCAGAATCCGGGATATTGATAATCTGCATTTTTAACCAAACTAACGCAAGGACCTGCTTCGGCAGGTCTTTTGCGTTTCAGGCATTATGAATATCTTTATCTCGATTAGACGAAGCAGAAATGACCATCAAAAACGAAAGTGAATACGAGAAAGCGTCGGAGCGCGCTGATGAAATTTTCGGGGCAAAAAAGGGTAGCCCTGAGGAAAAAGAATTGAAAGAGCTCCTCAAAGCGATAAAGGACTATGAAGATGATTTCATCAAAATGCTGAAAGACAATAACTACCCTACTGCAATGTAAGGGTCAGGTCTTCGATCTTCTGGCATCTTGTGACGAATAGTTCTGTTGCAGATACCCGCACTTCCACTTTCATGGCGCACTGCATTTCGAACTGCTGACTTAATACAGGCAGCTCCATTTCTTTTACTATCCGCATTACTTCATTCATTTGTGGGTAGGAGAATGCAATTTCATACCTGTTTACAAAATGTCTGGTTACCACATTTGCCTCATTCAATGTATCCTCAGCTGTGGTTTTGTAAGCATTGATCAAACCCGGAACGCCCAGAAGTGTCCCGCCAAAATAACGGACAACAACTACCAGCAAATTGGTTACGTTGCGTAAATATAATGTATTTAGAACAGGCCGGGCTGCGGTACCCGAAGGCTCACCATCGTCACTCATCCGGTAGCTCATTTTGTCCGTACCCAGCCGATAGGCGTAACAATGATGCACTGCTTTGGGATGCAATTCCCTCAGCTCGCCTAAATGCTGCCTGGCATCTGCGTCACCTGAGATTGGAAATGCATATCCATGAAATTTGCTTCCTTTATCCTTGAAAAATCCCTCTGCCGGTGCGGAGATTGTTTGAAATGTATCGTCAAATAACACGGCTTTGGCGTTTTTTCTGCTGATAGATAAATACAGTGTAGATCAGTCCGGCGGCGGCGAACCCGGCCATTGAGAAAAATACGAGAGGTAAATTGCTTGGCTTATTAGCAAACAAAGCAGCGGAAAGAAATGCGCCGATACCAATCCCCGCTTCCAGACAAATGTACATCGTCGCAATGGAGCGGCCGCGGTTATGGTCACCACTCAGGTCGACTGTCCAGGCTGAAAGTACCGGAGATAAAATGCCCATGGATATTCCAAAAACAGCTCCGCCTGCCAGAAACAGAAAGGCAGTATCTGCGTAACCTGTGATTATCATGGACGCGATCAATATAGCTGCGCCGACAATGGTAACCGGCATGCGCCCATGCTGATCCGATATTTTGCCTGCAAAAATCCGTACGAGAATGGAAGAAATTGTGAACACCATGAAGTAATACCCCTTATTTTGCAAACCAAGATGTTCGCTAAAATCGGGCGTAATGGTGGCTACTGCACCAAAACTGAAATAGCAGAGGAAAGTGATCAGTGCCGGACTAAATACATCGGGCTCAAAGATATCGCGCCAACTCAGCTTGAATGCTTCCCTGGAAAGCGGCTGTTTCTCTACCAGCGTTTCTTTCATATTCATTAAAATAGCGATGGATAGCAGTGCGAAAACAGAAGAGGTATAAAACAAGCCGTTCAACGAAAACGCCTGACTGATCATACTTCCAACAGCAGGCCCGAATGCCGAGCCGACACCCATACACATACCATGAATGCCCATTGCTTCTCCCCGGCGGTTTGCCGGAACGATATCGGCCACGTAGGCAGCGGTACCGGTTGGTTTGAAGCCGGTTGAGAATCCGTGTACGAGCCGGAGCAACAAAAATGGCATTACAGTGGTAAAAACTGGATATAACAATCCGCAGACGAAGCAGACCAATGAACCAAATGCCATCACCGGCACCCTGCCGATGCGGTCGGTAAGCCGGCCGCTGAATGGTCTTGACAAACCTGCTGTTAATGTAAATAAACCGATAATGGCGCCTTTATAATCCCCGCCGCCCATTTGTGAAAGATACCCGGGCAACTCGGGTATGAGCATATTAAAGCTGGAAGAAAAGAGAAAGGAACTGAGACCCAGCAGCCAGAATTGTGTGGTAAAGATGCTTGGTGAAGCTGTACTTTGCATGCCGCAAAGGTACAGATTTGCCTTAAAGAAAATTAAACGCTTACTAAGACTTATGTGGCAGATTGAGCACAGTAAGATCAAGCTTTGCCAGTGTTCTCTTTGCTTCCTCTACCTTCCTGATTACAAAAGGGTCATTTCTGCTGCTTTTAATTGTTGGGTCAACCTTGATGTCCGCCAGGGTCAACTCACGTTTTTGTTCTGAGCTCATGATTCTTTTAATTTTACAACAAACGAGTCAAAATTACGATTTACTTCAAAGGGCAGTAAACTGCCATTTTCAGCACCAAAAACTACGAATTTATCATTCCAATTGAGTAGCTCTCGTGTCAAAATGATCTGATACAGCCTTGTTCTTGATGAGGTGCTGCCTTCAAAATATATTGCATCATCAGCGTGAAGTTCTAAAAAAATCCTCACAATCTGAATAACGGTAGCAAGCACTTCCTTCATATCCTTATTGTTGGTTTTTACAAGATCGTCCAATGCACCTGCGCTGTTCAAATCACCAAATGCTAAGTTGTAAAGCCCGTCGACGATTGGAACAAACTCGACCTTCTTGGTCACAATCTTTTCTGATGATATACTTTCGAATGTATAGGAATACCGGTCAGACGAAGTACTTACAGGATAAATGCTATGTTTCAAAAGCGTTCATTTTAACCGAAAAATAGTAAAGCCGAAACTTTCTCTCTAAACCAATACTCCAACTGCCGGTTTCATCTTTCCTGCGGAAAATAGGAGCGCTTCTTTCCTGGGACGTTCTTTTTTCCCAACTTTAAAAAATGGTACGTATATTCTATAAAGAGGGACGTTTGATTAAACGCGAAAATGATTTTCGTGAACTTGGCAAGGTAAAGAACCTGATTTGGGTGGATTTGCAGTCACCTTCTGCGGAGGAAGAGGAATGGGTTGAGAACAAATGCAATATCAGTTTTCAAACTCCCCAGGAAATCGTGGAGATTGAAAGCAGCTCCCGGTTTTTTGAACAAAATGAGACCATTAACGCAAACTCTAACTTCCTGAAAATAGACCGGGAAGGCTATGAGACTTATCCCGTGTCCTTTCTGCTACACCAGAATGTACTGTTCACTTACCGTCGTGGCGACTCAAAAACCTTTGCGGATACGGTTAAAAAAATGACGGTAAGCCCCGAGAGTATACAGGGCGGCGTGGACTTTATGCTTTTACTGCTGGAAACCCGCATTGAAGCCGACGCTGATTCGCTGGAAGGTATTTCCAGAGACATTTCTGCGATCAGTAAAGATCTTACACACCAGCAGAAAGCACGGCAGGAAGTACTTATCAGGATCAGCGGTTTGCAGGAAATTACAATGATGCTGCGGGAAACAAGCATTGACAAACAACGCGTTTTATCCGGAATTTTACGGAGTCAGTATTTTCCCGAGGATCGAAAGGAACATTTGCGCATCATCCTGAAAGACATTAACTCACTGCTGGAATATACCACTTTCAATTTTGAACGATTGGAATATCTGCAGAACACATTTATGGGTTTGATTAACCTCGAACAAAACCAGGTAATCAAAATATTTACCGTAGTAACGATCATTTTCATGCCGCCAACCCTCATAGCAGGGATTTTCGGGATGAATTACGACCACATTCCTTCTACCAGCGAACCCTGGGGATTTTGGGGCTCTCTGCTGTTAATGGTCTTGTCCTCCGCTGTTGTGCTTTTGTTTTTCAGGCGGAAGCGGTGGATTTGATATCAGCTGTTACTGGTTTGGGACTGCATAAAAGTTGAAAGTTCTCCATTTATTCATGTCCCTCGCGGTTTCAATTTTTATTACCTGTGCATTTTCGTGGAAGTCGGCAAAGTAGTACAGTGAATAATTGAAATCAGAAACAAGCTTAAACAACTCTGCTCGTTCCTGTTGCGTTGCTTTTGGAAAACATTCCGCGATAAGCACAGGGCGAAACTGTTTAATTAAGCCAGATATTGACTCTAGCACTTCTTTATCAGCTCCTTCTACGTCTACCTTTATAAAAGATACTTTTGGCAGTATGTCAGCATAATTTGCAATCAGGTACTTTCCAAGCGCAACACCTTTTATTTTGGTTGAAAGCTGAAATGCTCCATGATCTTCAACCATTTCATTCGCGATCCCTCCATTTCCAAAGGATGCTTCTGATGATGCATAGCTAAACTCACCGTCTTCTTTGGTCACAGCAAAGGGTAAGGCAATTATATTAGTTTTGTCTCGGTTCAAAGACGCATTCACCTCCATAATCCTGAATACGTGCGGATTAGGGTCAAAACCGAGGGTAACTCCGTCCTTCCCGGCAGCAAGTGCCATAGGTACAGTAGTATCGCCGATATTGGTTCCAATATCAATACAGAGGCTTCCTTTTTTGATAAACTTCTTAAAGAAATTAACTTCTCCTTGCGTGATGATTTTTGGTTTAATTAGCGGATTTTTCCAGTTCGCAAAGAGAATAGCACCTTCATCTTCAAGCGTGAATGTGTCAATCGTGTGAGAATACTCACTAAATTGCCGCCGCGCCTTCCTTCGTGTTAACCATCTTTCTATGTACGCCAACATGCTGATCCGAACAATAAATTATTGCAACTGCTTTAACAAATATAACTCTAATTGACATCAGTCAGGCCGCCCCTTTTTAAATGTCAATTGTTAAATCTATCGCTTGTAAATGGCAAACCTGCCATTGAAAAAAGTCAACTTGTAGAAGGGAATTGACTTAGTACCTGCCTTCGGATAATATGATTCCGGCCGAAATTTGTAGTCCATCAATATAAAGCCCACCTTATTCCGATAGGCCCAGTGCGTCATCGTTAAGGTGTTCATATTCTTCTTACCGGACTGCAGTTCGTAATTTTCGTGCGTGAGCAGCCGCGAATA
>NZ_JBHYGF010000223.1:0-49371 GCF_051859145.1 Dyadobacter sp. | reverse complement strand
CCTTATCGGTAAAAAGGTCTTTCCCTTCTATATTTCCTATAAAATTGATGCGCTTGTTTTGTTGGAGGAGGGGGTAAGTTGCCTGTGCAGTGAGCGAACCTTTTTGTTCTTCTTCACCTATATTCATCAATGCAACCCTCGGACGTTCAATCTGGAAAGTATATTGTGCAAATAAAGAGCCGATTTCGCCGAACTGCGCGAGTACCTCGGGCTTGCAGTCTGCATTGGCACCGATATCAAGCATAATAGAATGGGCACCACTTACTTGCGGTACAAACCCGGCAATAGCAGGTCTTAAAATTCCTTCGATGGACTTAATGCTAAAGAGGGCGCCAACGTGCATAGCTCCCGTATTCCCTGCACTGCAGAAAATGTCAACTTCTTTTTCCTTCAGAAGCTTGAATCCAACTCCGATGCTGGAATTGGGTTTTTGAGAAAGGGCTTTAGTAGGATGCTCGCCCATTTCAATCACATCTTCTGCGTGAACAACGTCAACATTAGAAGGGGTGAAATTGTGTTGATTGAATATCTCCCAAATCACATTTTCACGTCCGATTAAAACGATTCGCGCCTCGGATGGTAGCTCAGAAGAGGCTTGGATGACCCCTTCAACAATTGCATGTGGAGCCAAATCTCCCCCCATAGCATCTACCGCAATTTTCATTTACACGCTGTTATTTTAGACAAATAAGTTAGAACTCGAAGGTGTAAATTTAGCAGATGTGCCGTAGTAAAAAAGAATTTCGCAACAACTTTTATGGGGCTGCTGCGAAATTGATATGTTCTCCGACTGATACTAAACTGTTTTAGTATAGTTTTCAACTACTACTTTTCCTCTGTAAACAAGGTTGCCTTCGTGAACGTGGGCGCGGTGTAGTTGGTGGATTTCTCCTGTTGATGAATCTGTGCCAAGCTGCTTTCCGGTAAGGAAGTCATGCGCTCTGCGTGTATCGCGACGTGTAGTGGAATGTCTCCGCTTAGGATGTGCCATGATGCTTTATTTCTAATTGTTTTTGTTTTCTTTTAAAACTCCGTCGGCTAATGCCGGCTCTCTGCTCTTCCCGTCGGCTAAAGCCAGCGGTCATTGACTATCTATATCAGTTGGCTTCAGCCAACGGTCTCTGCTCTCTTTCCGTCGGCTGAGGCCGGCGGTCATTGATTGCAATCCATTTACGTCCGGCTTCAGCCCACGGAGAACGAGGCGTCGAAACCATTATTCGCCTTTTAGCTTTTTCAATGCTTCCCAGCGGGGATCTACCGGCTCTTCTTCTTCTGGTTGCTCATCGGTGCTTTCGGCAGATGAGTATACTAATATTGCTTCTTCCTCATCATCTTCCAGATTCAGATCGTCATCTTCAGTCCGCAGACTCGGATGAATTTTCTTAGTCGGAAGAGACAATGCTATAAAATCAAATATATAGCGGGCAACATTGATCCTGTTGGTATTTCTGCTGATGATCTCGATCTCTTCTGTGAGCTCTTCATTATGGTCGCCGAACTTTAAAATGATGCGTTCGTCGGAATGAATAGGTTCTTCAAATGTTTCGAGACTTCTGTCACAGGTCAATGTAACTGCGCCCTCTGTGTGAAACTGAAGCTGGATCATAGTAGCCGATTTATTCAAAACAACGTGTGTTTTGAAGTGCCCCTGCTCAATCAGATCCTGTTCCAGTTCTTCAAAGAAAGCGTCTCCGGACTCCATATCATACACATACTGTTTGTCTTCCAAACCGTAAATGTCTATGTTGTATTTACTTAGCTCTTTCACTTTCTCGCTCAAAAAGGAGTGCAAAGGTAATGTGTTTGATATTAATAAAAAAGATGTGACGGAATTTTGTCAAATCTTCCTTGCAGGATTTCCAAAGTAGGTTGCACCGGCGGGCACGTTTTCCACTACTACTGAACCTGCGCCTATTCTCGCGTTCTTGCCAACCTCAATGCCAGCTACTATCACTGCTCCTGAACCGATGAATGCGCCGTCGCCCAGGAGTACCCGGTCATTGATGATAGCTCCAGTACCAATTGTAACAAAATCGCCGACCCGAACTGAGGTATCCAGCAATGCGCCTGTCTGAACCAGGCAGTGATGCCCCACAACCGCTTTTGCCCCGATAGTGACCTTTGCTCCGATCAGATTCCCGTGACCGATCGCTGACATTCCGGAGATTACAGCTGTGTCGTGAACTGCATTCACGGGCATTACCTTGTACTCTTCGTTTAATGTTTTTACAAGTCTTTCTCGTACTACTCTATCTCCAATAGCCACGAAAGCTTCACATTTGGATCCAAGAATGCTCAGATAACCAGTATCATCTGTAGAACCGATTACGTTGACATCGCCAAATTCCTTCCCATGAAGTTCTGTGGTATCATCGAGCAGTCCGTAAACGAGTACATTATTTCTTTTAAAAATATCCAGCGCCTGTACACCCAGGTCGCCTGCACCAAATATTAAAACAGGATTTTCCATAATTGTGGTTTGTATAAAAGAAAAAAGTCTCCATGTGCGCGAAGAGTTCAAATGAAGACAAAAAATCAAGCCACTTCTGCGGCTTCTATATTAAAGTAAAGTAATGCGAAAAACCAGCGGGCTGCCGTAAGGAGACAAATTTGTAATAGCAGCAGCAGGGCCGGCAGTGTTATCTACCTGATTGTAATAGTTCAGGTTATATAATAATGTAAAGTGAACTGCCTTGGCAATCCGGCCACCCGTTGGTACGGAGTAGGCGGCGCCCAGCATAGGAGAAACGATCCACTGCCGTTTTTGGTAATTCCCTACCACATTCAACGGTTCCAGCTCTGCGATCAGGTTGATGGGCTTGATTACATTGTACATCAAAAAACCCTTTCCACCATAATAACTATAAGAATCGTAATAGCGCTGCTTGAAGAACATATAAGTCACGCCGACACCTCCCACCAGCTTTTCCGTCAGTTCGTAACCAACCATCGGCGAAAGGTTGATATTCGTGAATGTACCTAGGCTTAATCCGAAGCCGCCTCCCGCGCGCAGCCTGTCCTTGAACGGAAGCTGTTTGAAGTCAACTTCTTTTCTCTTTTCCGCAAGCCGGCTTGTGTCAGCAGGCGTATAATCCTTTCGTTGATTAGGGGTTTCTTTTCTCAGTGAATCCGGACGATAGTATTCGTCATTTTGGGCGTATAAGTTGACGCTGGTCAGGATAAATAACAGAAGTGTGCAGCTCAGGAGGATTTTGCTTTTCATCTTAAAATCATTTATTTTATCGTATTGTTAACTGGTAACGACCCAGTCTTTGTTTTTGGTTTATCAGCTATTCCCGCCGAGTCCCCTCTTAATATTACTGTAACCTTTATGCATTACCATATTTCCGTAGCAGAGCCCCAGTCACACCTTATTGTTATTACCTACACTATCCCGGAAATCGACAGTGATGTTATTGAGATACAGCTACCTGCGTGGCGGCCCGGCAGATATGAGCTTCAAAATTTTGCCAAAAATATTCAATTTATCGAAGCGATTTCTGCAAGCGGTGATAAACTGCCTATTCATAAAGTAACCAAAGACCGTTGGCGGGTTGGAACAGCTGGCCAGAAAGAAGCAAGAGTACGTTATTCCTATTATGCAGCAATTCAGAATGCAGGTACCAGTTATGTAGACGAAGAGCTTTGGTATCTCAATTTAATCAACTTTTGCATGTATACCGAAGGCCGGATTTCCGAGCCTCATGAAGTATATCTTGATCTCCCGCAAGGATATATGATCGCATGTGGGTTGCCTTCCGCCGGACATAATACCCTGGTAGCCCGCGACTTTTATCAGCTGGTAGACAGCCCGCTGCTCGCTTCCGAAACTTTGCAGAAATGTGAGTACTACGTGCGCGGCGTACAATTCAAAATATGGATGCATGGAAATTTGAAACCTAACTGGAAGCGCATTGAGCGGGATTTCAGACGGTTTTCACGCGAGCAGATTGCGACAATGGGGGAGTTTCCCGAAGAGGACTACCATTTTCTCAACCTGATTCTTCCGACGGCATTCTACCACGGAGTAGAGCACCAGAACTCGACAATGATCGTACTTGGTCCGGACGATGAAGGTGAGGGTTTGTATTCTGATTTGCTGGGCGTAAGTTCCCACGAGCTCTTTCACGCCTGGAATATCATCCGCATCCGGCCGAAAGAGTTGTTACCTTATGATTTTACCAAAGAAAATTACTTTCAAACCTGCTTTGTAGCCGAAGGGTGCACAACCTACTATGGTGATCTTTTCCTGAAACGCGCCGGTGTTTTCACCGACGAGAATTACGTTAAAGAGTTGCAGGTATATATGAAAAGGCACTTCGAGAACAGCGCAAATGCATCTCAGTCGCTGGCTGAATCTTCCTTTGACCTTTGGCTCGACGGCTACGAAAAAGGAATACCTAACCGGAAGGTTTCCGTTTACCACAAAGGTGCATTGGTTGCACTGATCCTCGACTTATATATACGTAAGAAAACAAACCACGCGCATTCACTCGATGATGTAATGCGGTTGCTGTGGGTACGTTTCGGGAAACCCTTCATTGGTTATACGGTTGAAGATTATATCAGCATTGTGGAAGAAGTTGCCGGCGAAACATTGGAGTGGTACTGGAAAGAATGCATTTTCACCAACGAGCCGCTTGAAAGCCGCCTCAATGAGGCACTTTCCTTTGTGGGATTACAAATGTCGGTTTTCAGTAACGGAAACATTCAGCTGAATGTAATGGACGATTTCCGCGGCAAGTTGCAACGAGACAAGTGGCTGGCGACAGCGCAGGTTTTAACGGTGCAGGAGGAGGAGGAGTGAATTTTTGGCCGTCGGCTTTTGGCAATTGGCTGTCGGCTTGTTTGTTTCCAGTGAAAGCGAAATCGCAATAAATAAAAAGGCCGAAAACTGATAGCCGAGAGCCGAAGTTCACTTCAAAATTTCCTCCAAGCTCTTCCGCAAACCAGGGTACTGGTATTTAAAATCAGTCTCCTCTTTGATCCTTTTAGCGATTAAATAGCTGCTTCCCAGAACTACGTTCGCCATTTCACCAAAAGCGAGGCGCAATGCAAATGCAGGTACGTGAGGTGCCCATTGTGGCTTGTTAAGCACTTTGCATATCTCTTTTGTAAATTCTTCATTGGTAACTGCATCTGTAATTGCATTGTAAGCTCCCTGCCAGTTGTCATTTTCGAGCGATTCGATGTACATATTACAAAGATCGTCGACGTGGATCCAGCTGATCCATTGTTTCCCGGAGCCAAGGGGTGCGCCAAAGCCGAATCTTGCAGGTGCAGCAATTTGTTTCAATGCGCCGCCTTCATTACTTAACACAATACCGGTACGCAGTTTCAGAGTTCTTACTCCGAGTTCAGTTATCTTATCTGCTGCTTTTTCCCATTCAATGGTAACGTGAGATAAGAAATCATTTCCAGGCGGGAAGTCTTCGGTATTTTTTACATCCCCGCTGTCTTCGCTGCCCGAAGCGGATGCAAATGCAGCCGGGCGAATGTTTTTTTCTTTCAATTTTTGGGCAATCAGTTGAATGGTATCAACCCTGCTGGAAATAATGGATTTCTTCTGCTCCTCGGTCCAGCGTTTTTCGGCAACCCCCGTGCCTGCGAGGTGGATCAGGAAATGCGTATTTTCCAGTGCGCCTTCTTCAATGTAGTTTTTTGCAATATCCCATTGAAATACCTTCACAGATGGAATTGTCTTCTTGCCGCGGCTGAGGTAGGCAACTTCATAGCCTTTCGCAAGCAGAAGCTGTGTTAACCGTCTTCCGATCAGGCCGGAGCCGCCTGTGATCAATACTTTTTTTCCCATAATCAGGATATGTAAAAATCTATACCGGCTGGCTGTCCGGAGTAGCTAGTCCGTCTTTTGGTGCTTCCTGCTCAATTGCTTTCGTTACGCGGTCTACCATTTCTTCGACTGATTCGTCAGGTAAAAAGTGCATTGGTGCTTTGAAATGGACAGTGAGGCGCGTATTACGCTTTTTAAAACGCAGCCCTTTTTTATCAAAAGCGCGTCGAAAACCATTGATCACGACGGGTACCACGATCGGCTGATGTTCTTTGATAAGGTGCGCGGTACCCTTGCGTACAGGGGCATACGGTTTGGTGGTACCCTGTGGAAAACTGACTACCCACCCGTGGCTCAAACCCATTCCAATGCGATCCTGTGCCGAGTTGTCGAGCTGCCTTTGTACATTCTCCCCATTTGCCCGCCACGATCTTTCAATGGTAATCGCGCCGCCCATGCTGAACAATTTGGGTAAAATCCCTTCTTTCATTGTTTCCGAAGCTGCTACATAATAGCATCTTGCACGGGGAGAGAAGAGATAGAAGGGTGGCCGGATCGTATCCTTGTAGCCCCATTTGACAGCACAAAAAATATGAAAGAATGCAATTACATCGGCGAAATAGGTCTGGTGGTTTGACAGGAAAAGCACACCGTGATCGGGCAGGTCGAGCAACTGATCACCTCCGATAATATCTATTTTATTGACAGCTGTATATCGATAGTAAGTAAACCAGCCCAGAATAAATATCAGCAATCTTTTGAAAATAAGATAGTTGCCGAAAGGATCTTTTTCGAAAATTCCAAAAAAGTCAAACCTGACAAGCCAGCGCGGCAGGAGACTGAATGTTGTCTTTTTCAAATTCATAGTGTCAGGGAAATGTACTTCAAAGGCGACTGGCTTTTTGGAATGATTGATCAACAACTATTGTACCATCGGGGTGTAATTTAGGGAATTGGCGGAGTTAATGGGAAATATATTTATTGACAAACGCGTCGGTTTGGCAAGCTCAAATAATTGGCATGATTCTTTCAGATCTTTAAAGATACAGAGTATTGTACCAGCCCCTTTAATAACATCATCTTTCGAGTTTGTATGAAAATGAAATTTCAATTTCACATTCTGCTTGGTCTTGCAGCAGCGGGCCTGTTTACCGGATGTTCTAAGAATCCTGTTACGGGAAAAAAGGAAATCATATTCATGTCCAAAGAAAAGGAGATCGCGCTTGGCGCTGAATCACACCCTTCTATTGTGGCTACAATGGGTATTTACGACGATAAGAACCTGCAATCCTTTATTAATGAGAAAGGAAAAGCAATGGCTAATATCTCTCACAGACCGGATTTACCCTATCAATTCTTCATTGTTGACTCGCCGGTTGTAAACGCATTTGCTGTGCCTGGCGGTTACGTATACTTCACAAGGGGTATCATGGCGCATTTTAATAATGAAGCAGAATTTGCAGGTGTGCTAGGTCACGAAATCGGTCACATTACTGCACGCCACTCGGCGCGGCAGCAAACATCCCAGATCTTCGGACAGGTAGGTTTGCTGGCAGGTATGGTGCTGTCGGAAACGGTTCGCGGGCTGGCGGAGCAGACGCAGCAGGCTCTGGGTTTGCTGCTGTTAAGTTACAGCCGTGAGCACGAAACGGAGTCGGATAAAATTGGCGTGGAGTATTCGAGTAAAATTGGATATGATGCGAAGGAAATGGCCGACTTCTTTGGGACTTTGAAAAAAATCAGTGAAAAAGCAGGACAAACGATCCCAACATTCCAATCAACCCACCCGGATCCGGGCGACAGGAGGAATAAGGTAGACAAGCTGGCCAAGCAGTATCAGGCAGAGCACCCGGGCAAATATAATGTCAACCGAGATGCTTACCTCCGGAAAATTGAAGGGATTATATATGGTACCGATCCGAAACAGGGTTTTGTGGAAAATAACCAGTTCTACCATCCAGAGCTGAAGTTCCAGTTCCCGGTACCGAGCGGCTGGCAGTATGAAAACTCGCCTGCTCAGTTTCAAATGGCCGCAAAGGATGGCAAGTCGATGATGCTTTTTGCAATGGCAGAAGGTAAGTCACTCGAAGAAGCAGCTCAGAATGTGGTAAAAAATTACAGTCTGCAGGTTTCTGAAAATAGTAAAACAACAATCAATGGAAATCCGGCGATCGTGATGATTTCGCAACAGGTAGCACAGTCACAAACAGGACAGGCGCAAGCGGCAGCCAATGCGATCCAGGTGGCGAGCTGGCTGATTCAGTATGGTGGAAATATTTACGTGATCCACGGTGTAGCCGCTCCGGCCAACTTTTCTGGTAGCATAAACACTTTCAAAAATGTGGCGCAAGGTTTCAAATCGGTGACAGATCAGAATATTCTGAACCGTCAGCCCGAGCGTATCCGAATCAAAACGGTACAGCGCGACGGATCTTTGAAAGACGCATTAAAAGACAACAATCAGCCCGACAACAAAATGGACGAACTGGCCATCATCAACGGAATGGGCCTGTCGGATAAAGTCACCAAAGGAATGTTAATCAAAACCCTAGGAAGGTAGGACGCAAAATGCCGTCAGGCATGCAACATCGGTAGAAAGGTTAGGTCAGTGCGTTCGTAATGCCGTCAGGCATACAACATCGGTAGAAGCATATAGCAGAGGAATAATGCCATCAGGCATGCAATATTGGTGCAAAATCCACGTGAATTTGCACCAATGTTTTTTTGGAGGATCTGCATTGTTGTTTCATCCCTACGGGATTTTATGTTCCGGTTGATCGTACATTTTCTACCGATGTTTCGCCGCTCTGCGGCTTTGCGATTTCGCTTGTTTGGTGTTGTTTCATCCCTACGGGATTGACGTTTTGATTGATCGTACATTTTCTACCGATGTATTGCCGCTCTGCGGCTTTTGCGATATCGCTTGTTTGGTGTTGTTTCATCCCTACGTGATTTGATGGTGTCGGTTGATCGTGCATTTTCTACGGATGTTTGGCCGCTCTGCGGCTTTTTTTGTTTGGGTGCTGCTATCCTTTTTGCTTGCGATACTTCCCTGAGCCACTCACCATTATATATTACCATTTACAAAACTTTTCTGCTTAACATTTGGTTGATATATCAACACAATTTACATTTGCACCATCATGAACAGTACACTTAATAAATTTTCCTGTTTGAAAGATGATATGAAGAACTCTCTGCAGTTCAAGCTTGGGCTTGTGACGAAGAGTGTTTTTAAGAAAATGAACGCTGAGCTGGTTCAGGAAGGTATTCCGGTTTTGGCTGAGCAGCTGCCGATTTTGATGGTTGTATATTTCCAGGAACACACGATGACGCAGCAGGATATTGCCAATGTGCTGCAAAAGGATAAAGCGGGTATTCAGCGTTCCGTACAGACGCTGCATAAAGACGGATTCCTGAAAATTGAAAGCGATATAGAGGACAAAAGAAAGAATATGGTTTCGCTTACCCCAAGTGGAAAATTTGTTTGCGAGCGTATTCAGGCTTTGGTAATTGCATTTGACAACCAGGTAATGGAGCATTTTACCGAAGAAGAACGCAAAACATTCATCGGCTTTCTGGACAGGGTAGCAGCAGTGATTGAGAAATAAAAAATTTTATATAAATAGTTGATATGTCACCAGTAGAGGTGTCAACTAAATAGAGGTTAGCCACAAGTAATAAAACAAGAACAGATGAAACGAGCATGGATTATTGCAATCCTCACAATAGCAGCAACTTCGGGAAGTACCTGGGCGCAAACCCAGCTGAGCCTGAAAGATTGCATTGCCTATGGGATAAAGAATAACGGAAATGTGAAAATTGCGCAGTATCAGGAAAACATCGCTGTGCAGCAGGGGAGGGAAGCGCTGGCAGGTTACCTGCCCCAGGTAGCCGGTAGCGGCGCACTTGATGATAACATCAAGCTGCAATCAACAGTACTGCCAGGTGCATTGTTTGGCGGGGAAGATCGCCGCGTTGCATTGGGTACCAAGTACTCGACGAACGTTTCGGCACAAGCGGATCAGGTGATTTTTGACCGCCAGCTGCTCGTTGGTTTAAAAGCCAATAAGCCAAACATAGAGAATGCGGAACTGAATTCCCGCAAAACCAAGGAGAACATCATTTACAATGTGACGAATGCGTATTACCAGGTATTCATCACGCAGGCACAAATTGATCTGTTGAGGGACAATCTTGAAAAAACGCAGCAGATACTCGGGACTTTACAGTTGCAGCTGGATAATGGCGTAATCAAAAAGGTGGATTATGATCGTACCCAGGTAAGTTTGAATAACATCAAATCACAGCTTACACTGGCGGAAAGCAACCTGATTTTATCTCAGAACCAGCTGAAATTCCAAATGGGAATGCCGCTGGGCGAACAATTGGTAATAGCCGATAATCCATTAAACCAGCCTTTCAAGTTAGTTGAGCCCGACAAGCTGGATGTAGCTAACCTGACCGACTTCAAAATACAGAACATCAATATGGAGTTGCAGGCAATTGAAAAGGAGCGGATCAAAGCCGGTTATCTTCCCAAGCTTTCTGTTTATGGAAGATATGGAATTCAGTCGCTTGGTCAGAACCTGGGAGAATCCTGGGGTAACTGGTTTAGTTTCGGTGCAATTGGCGTTAAGCTTTCGATCCCGATTTTTGATAGTTTTAGAAGAGACGCGCAGTACAAGCAAGCTGATCTGAATCTTTTGACCCAAAATGAACAGCTGAAACTGAATGTCCAGAATTACGAGCTACAAAATCACAATGCAACCACCCAGCTTCAAAAAGCAAAGCTGAACCTTACAAATGACGAAAGCAATGTGACGCTGGCCAAGGAAGTGTACGACGTTACAACACTTCAATATAAAGAAGGTACCGTAACACTTTCGGACCTGCTGAATGCCGAAACTTCCTATAAAGAAGCCCAAAGCAACTACATCAACTCAATGCTGAGCTACTACCAGGCCAAACTCGGACTCGAACAATCGCAGGGTAGCCTAAATGACTTTTATACAGCATTACCGTAAAAGGTCATGGATAGTCGCTGGTCGACATTTCGACCGCCCGGCCGCCCGATCCGCTCAATGTGACAATTTGAATCATTCACTCATTCACTCATTCAATCATTCAATCATTCAAAATTGAACTTCCATGAAAAGGAAAATCGGACTCCTAATCGGGTTCCGGTTGGTAGCGAACAAGTCCAAAATGGACGCGAAGAAAGTAATGCCGGATAACAAGAATGTAACCATTCCGGTAACTGCAGTGGCGGTTAAAGAAGGCAGCACAAGTCAGGACCTGGTGCGTACAGGTAGCCTGATCCCATTCAAAGAAGCTGAGATCATGGCGACTTCGGCAGGTAAAGTTTTATCGGTTAAATACGACCTGGGTACCTACGTTTCGCAGGGTGCGACGCTGGTTAAAGTGGACAGCAAGTTGAAAGAGCTTTCCCTGGAAGCGACAGAGTTGAATATCAATAAGCTGAAAAAAGATACCGAACGCTATTCAAAGCTTCTGGCAGGAAATGCAGCAACTGAAGTTCAGGTAAACGATACCAAATACAACTACGAAAATGCATTGAACCAGGCTGAGCAGATCAAGCAGCAGATCAATGATGCTTCCATTGCAGCACCTATCAGCGGCCGCGTGATCAAAAAGAACATTGAACCGGGCGAGTTTGTAAACGTAGGTACTTCCCTGGGAACGATCCTGGATGTTTCGCGCCTGAAAGTACAGGTAATGATCTCGGAAAATGATGTGTATAAGTTGAAAGAAGGTCAGCACGTGGAAGTGAGTACCAGCATTTTTCCTGATAAAAAAATCGATGGTGTGATCTCTTACATTGCCCCGCAAGGCGATGAATCGCACAACTATCCGGTTGAAATTGTGATTAAAAACTCAAATCAGTTGCGGGCCGGAACATTTGTGACCGTAGAGTTTAAACAAAAAAGCACTCAGAATGCATTGCTGGTTCCTAGAAGTGCATTGGTGGAAAGTGTGCGTAACCCGTACGTGTACACAGTCGAAAATGGTGTCGCCAAGCAGCGTAAGATCGCAGTGGGACGTGAAGTAGGGGATAATATCGAAGTTTTGTCAGGATTGAAATCGGGCGAAACGGTGATTACAACTGGCCAGATCAACCTCAGCGAAGGTGCTGCTGTTAATGTCACTAAATAGTTTTCATCAGTAAACGAATAAGAAAATGTCAATCACCGAAGTAGCAGTAAAAAGACCGCTCTTCATCATAGTAGTATTCACGGTGTTGATACTATTTGGTGTGATCAGCTATAAACAATTGTCCTATAACTTATTACCAAAGTTTGAGGCCAATGTAGTAAGTGTAATGACAACGTACCGTGGTGCCGCTGCGGACGAAGTCGAAACCAACGTTACCAAACATATTGAAGACGCCGTATCGGCGATCGAAGGTTTGGACCAGATCAATTCAACTTCTCAGGAAGGTGTTTCTTCTGTGATTATCCAGTTGAAACAAGGTGTAAGTGTCGATCTGGCGCAACAGGAAGCGCAGCGTAAAGTGGAGCAGGTGATTTCATTACTGCCCGACGATGCCGACCGTCCTGTCATTAATAAATTTTCAACCGACGAAATCCCGGTGTTGAGAATGGGGGTTACTGCCAATCTCTCACCTTCCGCATTGTATGATCTGATTGATGAGAAGCTGAAACCACAGCTTTCGAACGTAACCGGCGTAGGTCAGGTGACAATTATCGGTGGTACCGAGCGTCAGATCCAGGTCAATATTAGTCAGGATAAATTAAAAGCGTACCGCCTGTCGATCGCACAGGTTTCCACTGCGATTAACAATGCAAATACTTCATTCCCGGCCGGTCAGGTGAAAACACAGGAAGATCAGCTTTCTATTCGTTTTGATGCGAAACTGACAACGGTTGAAAACCTGCGAAATGTAATTGTGGGCCGTAACGGTACGGGCGGACAGGTTTTCCTGAAAGATATCGCCGAAGTGTACGACGGAACGGCTGATGCAACTGCGGTAAACCACATTAACGGGAAACCTTCCGTGGCGTTGCAGATCCAGAAACAATCCGATGCGAATGCGGTGGACGTAAGTAAACTGACCCGCGAGCGTTTGACGACTTTGGAAAAACAATATGCATCTGCCGGATTGAAATTCAACATTGCATCCGACCAGTCGATTTATACATTGGCTTCCGCCGACGCGGTGGTGTTTGACCTTGGACTTGCGGTTTTGATCGTGTCCATCGTAATGTTATTGTTCCTGCATAGTGTCCGCAGCTCGATGTTTATCCTCGTGGCACTCCCTTCATCCATGATCCCGACTTTCATTTTGATGAGCCTTTTAGGTTTTTCACTCAATTTGATGACGTTAATGGCGCTTTCGCTGGTGGTAGGTATCCTGGTCGATGACTCGATTGTGGTTTTGGAAAACATCAACCGCCACATGGAAATGGGCAAAAGCCGCTGGCAGGCTGCATTGGACGGACGTGCGGAGATTGGATTTACTGCCCTCGCGATCACATTGGTGGACGTGGTAGTGTTCGTGCCGCTCGCATTGACGCAAGGTTTGATAGGTAACATTCTGAGAGAATTCTCCCTGGTGGTCGTGTTCTCGACATTGATGAGTTTGTTCGTCTCATTTACACTCACCCCGTTGCTTGCTTCGCGTTTTGGTAAAATTGAGATTTTGGATAAAAACACACTATGGGGCCGACTTAACCTTGGTTTTGAAAGGTTTTTGGATAGAATCAAAGACGAGTACGGTCGCATTCTGACCTGGGTTTTAGGTCATAAAAGGTACATTTTCATTCTTTCGCTTTTATTGATTGTAGGTTCCATTGCATTGGTTCCGGCCGGTTTTATCGGGGCCGCATTTATGCAGCAAAGTGACCGTGGCGAGCTGAATGTTTCCATTGAGCTTGCGCCGACTGCATCCGTTTACCAGACCAACCAGGTAGCCCAGAAAGTAGAAAAGCTGCTTTTGGGAAGAAAAGTGGTGACAAAAGTTTTCAACAAGGTCGGTTACAGCAGCACAGGTTTAGGAACTACTTCCAACAGTAACATTGCTGACTTGACTGTTCAGTTGGTGGATAAAGCTGAGCGTCCGATGTCTGCGGAAGATTTTGGTACTGAAATTCAAAAGGAAATTCTCCAAATCCCCGGGGTGAAAGTAACTGTTGCGCCGACTTCTATCACAGGTAATGCAAATCAGGCGCCGATTCAGGTAGCTGTAAAAGGAACCGATATGGCGGTGATCCGTAAAGTTGCCGCGCAGGTAAAACAAGTTGTAGCTTCCGTGCCGGGTACTGCCAATGTGGACTATTCTGTTGATGATCCGAAACCGGAAGTGGGCGTGTCACTGGATCGCGAGAAAATGTCGCAGCTTGGTATCAATGCCGCCGAAGTTGGCGCTGCACTGCAAACTGCATTCCGTGGGGATGACCGTTCGAAATTTAAAGAAAATGGCAAGGAATACGATATTATGGTGACGCTGGATCAGTTTAACCGTTCCAAAGCCGACGATATCCGCCAGCTAACTTTCGTTAACAGCGCGGGACGAACATTCGAACTCTCTCAATTTGCAACCGTGAAGGAAGGAATGGGCGAAAGTGTCTTGCAACGTATAGACCGCCTGGGTTCGATCAGTATCAACTCGCAGGTAATCGGTCGCCCGTCAGGCTCTATCGGTGCCGATATCCAGGCTAAAATGGCGAATGTGAAATTACCGGAAGGTGTTTTTATCGAATACCGTGGCGACCTGAAAAATCAGGCCGATGCATTTGGAAGTCTGGGTCTGGCACTTGTCTTGGGTATTGTGCTCATTTACCTGATCATGGTCGCGCTATACGAAAGTACCATTTATCCTTTCGTTGTATTGTTCTCGATTCCGGTTGCATTGGTCGGCGCATTAACTGCATTGGCATTGACGATGGAAAGCTTGACGATCTTCTCGATCGTGGGTATGATCATGTTGCTCGGTCTGGTAGCTAAAAATGCGATTTTGATCGTCGATTTTACCAATCAGCTGAAAGAAGAAGGTCACGCGTTGAAAGACGCATTGATTGAAGCAGGCAAAGAACGTCTCCGCCCGATTTTGATGACGACCATTGCGATGATCGCCGGTATGCTGCCGATCGCATTGGCTTCCGGCGACGGAGCCGAGGTGAAGAATGGGATGGCGTGGGTAATTATCGGCGGTCTGACCAGCTCATTACTGCTGACTTTGTTCCTGGTTCCGAGCGTTTACTATGTAGTAGACAGGGTTAAAGAGCGCCTTGCAAACCGGAAAAAGAAAAAGCATCAGAATGAAGAGTTGCTTCTCGAAGCGTAGACGTGGCGTCTGCAATCCGGTAACTCAGTAGCTTATTAGTAAGTACCTTCCTTTACAAACACAACGATCTCCGAAAGGAGATTTTTGTGTTTACAGGCAGTGCACATCTTCTGGAAAAAAGTAGAATTAGGTTTAAATCCATTTAAAACATACTTCCATATAAGATACCTTGCTTTCCCGGAAAATAATCCTGCTCCTCCTCGCAGTCACTAAATGCGTTTTGATTTGGACAAGCTTCTTCTTTTGTACGAGATAAATAAATGTTCAACTACAAAATCTAAAAAGATGAAACTAACAAAACTATTTCCGGTAGCGATGAGCATGGCCTGCGCCCTGATGCTAAGCAGTTGCTCAAAAGAAGACGCACAAACACCACAGCCGCTCGCTGAAAGCGTGAATGGAAACTCGGGTGCGAAGACGAATGCGGGGGAAGCCCTTCCGTATTTTGCCTCAACTGCTTGGCTGCCAGGTTTCGAAAAATACCCAGCTGATTGGTCGAAATTAGTTGGACCAAACCCTTCAATACCTGCGGGATTGTCTTCACTCACATCACTTTGGGGACTTGAATACTGGAGTGCATCAGTAGACCCAAAATGGATAAAGCCACTACAACCCGTTCCAGGCAATCCAACTGCAAATTCTGTTTTGACAGTAAAAAGCTTTGCTCATACCTCAGCTGAGACGTACGACAAATCAGGTGCATTTACTACAATTAAAAACTTGAAGGCAGGAAAAACATATACTATAACATTCTATGTGGCAACTACGACTGTTGCCGGCCTCGCAAGCAATGGAGAAACATCTGTTCCTGCATCTTCTGCTGAAATCAAAATGTTAAATGTTAGCGGTGGAAGTATGACAACGAAAATCAACTTTGCAGGATTACAAGGAACATGGGTTAAAAAGACGATTACATTCACCGCCCAAGCTGATAATGCCAAGTTCGTTTTCTCAGGTTTGACGCCATTAGGAAATGTGTATTCTTATATTCACCTTTTTGTGGATAGAAATTCTATTGTAGAATTTATTCCTTTCCAGCCAATGGTGGTACAATAGGTTCTATTCAGTCTAAGTGAAAACCGTCTCATTTCGTGAGGCGGTTTTTTCGTTTTTAAAGACTAATGTAAAGTAACCATGCAGCTATGACTAAAATGTAAGAAGGTGCAGACTCACAGTTGTCAGCGCCAAATTTACGAACTAGCTCGAACAACAATCCCGCAATAATTACAATTTACAAACTAAAATTTTCTTCTTTAAAACGCCTGATTGCCGAAGAATAACCCTGATCGCCCCTGTACTCACTTTAAAATATTCGGTGACAGTGCAGTGCTTTGTTTTGTACCTGAAAGCAAAGTGTATGTTCAACTTTTAAACTTTAACGAAATGAAATTAGTGCAAAAATTACCAATCGCATTGAGCCTTGCTTGTATGATGATTTTAGCCAGTTGCTCGAAAGAAGAAGGGCAAGTATTAACCGCTTCCGACGTAGAAGGTGAAAGCTCGCATTCTAACCTGAAGGAAAATATGCTTCCATGGATCGCACCAACGAAAGGCTATCCTGGCTATAACGTTCTCCCGAATCTCTGGGAAAGATATAGCTCTTCTTCTTCCGCCAGTGACCCAACTGCTTTTCCTGTCGGAATTTCTAATCCGATAAATTTATGGGGTAGTACCTCATCCCCATTCAAGCAACCACTCCAGGCAATTCCTAACCAACCCTGGAGTTCGTTTGTTACGCTTACAACTTCAAGTAAGACTGACCTGAAAAAAAAGTCCATTGTTGATACGCAAATTAGATTTTTGACACCTGGTAAAACCTATCAGCTTACGGTTTATGTATCGACTGCAATCCCGAAATGGAAGGGGATAGGTCCGATTCCAACCTATGCAGAACGGTGTGAATTGTGGATCGCAGGCCCATCAGTTGGTATGAAAACTTATAGTGTGAACTTCACAAATAAGACAAATGTCTGGATTAAAAAGGTGATTGTTTTCGAGGCGAAGACTCCGGAAATGACCTTCGCTGCAAGCGCATTACCTGTAAAGGAAGGAGAGCACGCATGGGCGCATGTATTCGTCGGCCAGGATGCGATTAAGCAATTAGATTAAGCCGCCATTTACCGCCTGATTAAAGTGCAATTCCGAAGTTCGGGGCTGCACTTTGTTTTAAATAGGTTAAGGCGCAGTAAATGCATGGTAAATCAAAGATGTAAGTTAGTAAAGACTACAATCCGGATATTGCCGATTCAGGTTCAGGAGCTCTGTTTGACGCAAAATAACCACCATGTTCCACGCAGTCATTTTGAATAGCTACTTGTGTAAAGAGAAGGTTTTTTTGTAGCCAGTATCAAAAACAATTGTTTAATTTAAAGCTGTAAAAAAATGAGTTTAGTACAAAAATTACCTATTGGTTTAGGGCTGGCTTGCATGATGATGCTGAGCAGCTGCTTGAAGGAAGATGTGCAAACTCCCGAGCCACAGGTTGGGGGAGTGAATGAGAGTTCGGGGCTGAGAGCAGCATATTCAATGACGGTGCCAGAATTTGCGCCAACAAGCGGCCCGACAGGTATAGCTTTGTTACCAGCTAAGTGGGAGAGAGTGAACAATTCAATTGAAGATTTGATGCTCTTTCCTGCTGGTACCTCTAGTTTGACACATTTATATGGGAAGCAATCAACACCTTGGGTGACACCGCTTCCTCCACACCCATCCGGAGCAGTTACTGGCTCAATCATAACTTTAACAGCTAAAACCGACTATTTCGGTGCTAGTTATGCGAATATCGACAGGGGCTCATATGTCTCTACTAAGCTAAAGAATTTGAAGGTTGGCAAGAAGTACGCAATTACGTTCTATGGAGCAAGTACTATTCCTAATGGACCTGGTGAAAAATCTGTTTATGCTCATCAATTACATGCAAAGATCGACTTCGGGACGTATACTTACGGAAAAGAGGTTGATCTAACAGCGAATAATTTTAACTGGGTCAAGACAATTTGGACATTTGAAGCTAAGAGTACGGAAGCGACAATCATTTTTAAAGCGACGCCATCTCAAGATAAGAAATACTCTTATGCTCATTTATTTGTAGGTAATAATGCGATTAAGCAACTAGATTAAGCCGCCATTTACCGCCTGATTAAAGTGCAGTTCCGAAGTTCGGGGCTGCACTTTGTTTTAAATAGGTTAAGGCGCAGTAAATGCATGGTAAATCAAAGATGTAAGTTAGTAAAGACTACAATCCGGATATTGCCGATTCAGGTTCAGGAGCTCTGTTTGCCGCAAAATAACCACCATGTTCCACGCAGTCATTTTGAATAGCTACTTGTGTAAAGAGAAGGTTTTTTTGTAGCCAGTATCAAAAACAATTGTTTAATTTAAAGCTGTAAAAAAATGAGTTTAGTACAAAAATTACCTATTGGTTTAGGGCTGGCTTGCATGATGATGCTGAGCAGCTGCTTGAAGGAAGATGTGCAAACTCCCGAGCCACAGGTTGGGGGAGTGAATGAGAGTTCGGGGTTACGGGGTGACGTGTCTGCTGATCCTAATGTGCCTCCGGGTGGATGGCAAGTATTGCCACAAATTCCTGCAACATCGGGATTGTTAGGGCTTGGTGTGTACGCACCAGGGTGGAGAAAAATTCATAAGGAACTTCCAGCTAGTCCGCAAGTGCTGCCCTCAGGGACATCAAATTTTAAATACTTGTGGGGTAGCTTGAATTCGCCTTGGACAAAAAAGTTGCCGTTAATTCCTGAAATACCAAGTACTGCCTCTTTCATTACACTTGCAGCGGTTCCCGATAACGAGCATTGGGCAGATGCAGCAGTTGCAGAGGCCAGACTCCGGTATTTGAAACCTGGCAAGAAGTACGTGATTAATGTGTTTGTAGCGAGCTCGATTACCAGCGAATCGGAGGCTTATCCCAGATATCTCTGGATGAAAGTATCAAAATGCATCTCCAATACTTTGGCTCAAGGTACTTGTGCAGTAGCAGGTGCAGCAGTGCTGATAAAAGAACAAGGAACCTGGGTTAAAGAAGAAATCTACTTTGATGCAACTGACACTGAGATGGCGTTAGACCTCCTTGCCTACGCGGGAAATGCGCAAGGAAAAACCGGATACTTCAATATTTATATAGACAAAAGCTCAATCAAACAGTTAAATTGAGTGCAAAATATCGATTGTTAACAAAGACGGTCTTAAAGTAGAGGCCGCCTTCTTTGTTCTATGATCTTTACTATTTAGTAAAGATTTATTCACTTCCACCTCTCTCCCAAAACTTTCATCCCATACCACCAACCACATACCCCGAACCCAACTGGCTTCCCCTTTGTCGTATCGTGCCAGTATGAGTGGAATACAATTCGGGGTTTCTGTGACATTTTATAGGCCAGCTTTACCAATGCGTCGAAGTCTGTATTGTTTGGAGCCAAAAGTCGCTGTCCGGCTAATCCAGTTAAATTCGGAATATGTTTTGCGGATAGGAAAAGAAAAGATAAATTTTACAACAAACGCAGTTTTAAAATCTATTTCCGTTGGCTTCAGCCAACGGAAAACGTCCTCCGGCTATTTCCCAAACGCCGCTTTCCCGCTATCCAAAAACGCCGCGAAATTCGCTGCATTCAAATCGTAATTCTTTGGCTTTACAAGCAGGTTGCCTTCATGATCTACAAGGCAGTAATGCGGCTGGGCGTTGTTGTTGTATTTCACAATTTGCAGGTCTGCGTTTTGTGCGCCGATTGTCTTTTTGACTTTATTGTCATATTTGGAAGTATACCAATGCGATTCTGGTAATTCTGTTTTATCGTCCACATACAAGGCCACAATTACATAATCGTCTCGAAGCCTTTGTAGCACCGCAGGATCAACCCAAACACGGGCTTCCATTTCACGGCAGTTTACACATCCGTGCCCGGTGAAATCTATGAAAACCGGCTTGTTGACTTTCTTGGCATATGCCAATGCTTCCTGATAATCGAAAAAACCGTTGAGTTCATGCGGCAAATGGAAGAGGTCGGAATATTTTCCGGCGATTTCGCTGCTGTTGCCTGCTGCGGTGGTACCCGCACTTCTTTTATTTAAATCAAAATCCAGGGAAGACTGCGGAGGCAGGTAGCCGGCCAGTGCTTTCAATGGCGCGCCCCACATTCCGGGCAACATGTAAATCACAAAAGTGAATGTAATAATGCTCAGCAACAGCCGCGGTACGCTCACCTTTTCCAGAATAGAATCGTGCGGCGTCCTGATTTTACCTAAAAGATAGAAGCCCAGCATCGCAAAAATCACGATCCAGAATGCGAGATAGATTTCTCTGTCCAGCAAACCCCAATGGTAAACCTGGTCGGCGATACTAAAAAACTTCAATGCAAGTGCCAGTTCCAGAAAGCCCAGGCAGACTTTCACCGTATTCAACCAGCCGCCTGACTTGGGAAGCGACTTTAACCACTGCGGGAATAAGGCGAATGAAGTAAATGGAATTGCAAATGCGGCCGAAAATGCCGCCATTCCGATTATCGGTTTTACTACCTCGCCTCCCGCCGAGGCAACCAGCAGGCTACCCACAATGGGACCGGTGCAGGAGAAGGAAACGAGCACCAATGTAAATGCCATAAAGAAAACACCCGCATATCCGCCCTGATCAGCCTTTTGATCCATTTTATTCACAAACCCGCTCGGCAGCACGATTTCAAATAGTCCCAGAAAAGAAAGTCCGAAAACGATGAAGATCCCGAAAAACAGCAGGTTAGGCAGCCAGTGCGTGCTTAAAAAGTTAGCAAATGCAGGTCCATTAAGGCGCGAAACAACAGTGCCTATTAATGTATAAATCAACACAATCGAGATTCCATACATAAATGCTTTCACCTTCCCCTTTTCCTGGTTGGTGAAATAGCTGACCGTCATCGGAATAATCGGGAAAACGCAGGGAGTTAGCAGCGCGACAAGCCCCGACAGGAACGCAGCCAGCGCAAATGCCCACAAAGATCCGTCTGCGGCAGTCTCTTCAGTGCTTGCAGAAGCAGCGGTAGCTTTGTTAGTCAGTGTGGAAGAGCTGCTATCAACAGTTGCAGGAGCCGGAGCGGCGGCAATATTTTCAGTAGAATCGGCCGAGGCCACATTTGTTTCAGCAGGAGTACTTTCCGGTGCGACTGTGGTCCCGGCTGCTGCGACCTTCAAGCCTTTAAACTCGAAATCCTCTCCACCCGGGATACAGAGCCCGGTTACGTGACTGCAGGTCTGGTATTCAGAAGTACCTTTTATAACAGGATTGTCAGCCAGAACCTTGATCGTTTGCTTGAAAACCGCTTTTCCTTCAAAGTATTTTACATTACCATTCCAAACCTCTTCTAACTTCGTCTTAGGATTTTGCGGTTTAAGCTTGCCGACCACTTCAAAAGTGTTGTTCTTCTCAAAAGTGAAAGTCGTGAGCATGGGCCCGAGGTCAGGATCAAAGTCGGACGAATACATGTACCAGTCTTTATCGATCGTTGCAGTGAAAACAAGATCGACTGTCTCTCCCTTTTTTACATCAGGCTTTGAAAAAGAGTAGCTCCATTGTGCTTTGGCTTTCTGGATCTGTGCAGAGGCAGCAATGGAAAGAAGAAGGAAAAAGCTTAAAAAGAGGAAAATGCTGCGTTTCATATCGTTTTGACGGACTGATATTCGGTGAAAGGACATTATCTATTGGATTAATAGAGTAAGTGCCGGGTCTTAATTGAACGTAATTTTGCCAAAAAAATTCATCAATCGAAATTCAGGTTTTCCACCGGACGTGTTTGTGCTACCTTTGCCGAAATACCGAATTGCAAAATCAGCTAGTATGTCCCAGTCACTATATATTATAAAAATCGGCGGCAACGTAATCGATAATCCCGAAGCTTGTACACGCTTTTTAAATGCATTTGCGCAGCTTGATGCTTTGAAAATTCTTGTCCACGGCGGCGGCAAGGTCGCTACGCAGGTTGCAGCCAAATTGCAGATTGAAACCGAAATGGTCGACGGGCGGAGAATAACGGACAAGCCAATGCTCGACGTGGTGACAATGGTATATGGCGGGTTGGTCAACAAAAACCTGGTGGCGCAATTACAGTCGCTCGGCTGCAATGCGATCGGACTTACCGGTGCCGACGGCGGGATTATCCGCTCTGTAAAGCGGCCCGTGAAAACAATTGATTACGGATTTGTCGGAGATATTGAATCGGTCAATGCAGGTCAGATCGCCGCGTTGCTCAACAGCAGCCTCGTTCCGCTCATCGCCCCGCTTACTTATAGTTCAGAAGGGCTGCTACTCAATACCAATGCAGATACAATGGCGTCGGCTACGGCTGTGGCATTGGGAGGGAGTTATGATGTAAACCTTATTTATTGTTTTGAGAAAAAGGGTGTACTGTCTGATCCGGACAACGAAGAGTCGGTGATTCCGCAGCTGAATCCCGGAACTTACGCTTCCTATAAAGCTTCCGGCGCGATTAACAAAGGAATGATCCCGAAACTGGACAATGCATTTGCCGCATTGAATGCAGGCGTAAAGCAGGTAACGATCTGCCACGCTGATGAACTGCTGAATGCAACACAGTCTTCCGCAGGTACCTTGATAACATTATAGACATTTTACATCTGCTCCTTTAAGGCCACTGCTTATCGATTGTATTCGTAGGCGGTGGCCTTCTTTTATTCTGCCTGGCACCAGATCAGCCATATTTAATTTCTACATTATTTATCTTTCCAATACCTAATTAATAATTTTTTTTAAGAAGATTCGGGTTAATTAAAAATTAAATATTAAAATTGTGTTAATTTTAATCCTCAACTAATACGCAATTCCAACTATGCGAAAAAATTTACTTCGGCTTTTCGTCATGTTCTTGATGGTAAGCAGCCCGGTAATCGCTCAAACGGTCACAGGGACAATTAAATCCGGAACAGATGGCACCACTTTGCCGGGCGTTTCGGTTCTTGTAAAAGGTACTACCAATGGTACCACCTCAGATGCGTCGGGAAATTTCTCCATTGCGGCAACATCTGAAAACACTTTGGTTTTCTCCTACATTGGCTACAAAACCATTGAAGCTCCGGTAGGAAGCAAAACAGTGCTTGACGTAGTTTTATCAGAAGACGCTAACCAGCTTGGTGAAGTAGTAGTAACTGCATTGGGTATCTCCAAAGAGCAACGCGCACTGGGTTACGCTACTGCTATCGTGAACAACGAGGCGCTGATCAAAACTGCGTCTCCAAACTTCGCTACAGCACTTTACGGAAAAGCACCGGGTGTGACGATCAATGCAACCCCAGGTGGTGCTACTTCGGGTGTGAGTATCAACATCCGTGGTTTCAGCTCTATCACAGGTAACACACAGCCGCTGATCGTTTTGGATGGTATTCCCATTCGTAACGGAGAAGCGCGTAACGGCGACTTCTGGGCTGACCAGCGTTTGCGCGGTAACGGTCTTCTGGATTTGAACCCAGCCGATATCGAGAACATTTCTGTATTGAAAGGTGCTTCTGCTGCTGCACTTTACGGTTCAGAAGCGGTGAACGGGGTTTTGCTGGTTACTACCAAAACAGGGAAAGGCAAAAAAGGGCTTGGTGTTGATTTCAATGCAAGCTACAATGTTGATAAGATCGCTTACCTGCCGCGTTACCAGGATGTAAGAGGTCCTGGATATCCATTGAACTACAACAATGGTGGTCAGGATGCAGCTGGTTTCATTTACTATGATGTAGATGGTGACGGTGTGAAAGAAACAAGAGGCTTGCTCGGTGCGAGTGTTAACTTCGGTCCTAAATTCGACGGACAGCCGGTAATGGCCTGGGACGGAAAGATCAGACCTTACTCTCCATCAGGAAACAGCTACGCAGATTTATTTGAAAACGCGAGCAGCTCCAACATCAACCTTTCGATCTCGAAAGCAACTGATAACGCAAACATCCGTTTCTCGTTTACCCGTCAGGATAACGGAATGATCAGCTACAAATCTAAAAACAGCAAGAACATCGCTAACCTGAATGCGAGCTTCAACCTGAACAAAAAGCTAAAAACGGATTTGATGGTTAACTACGTTAATCAATATACTTACAACAGGCCCTTCAAAGTGGATCGTATGATCAACAACTTCACGGGTATGATGAACCGTTTCGAGTCTGCTGACTGGTACAATGACAGATATCAGACAAGCCTAGGTTACAAATTCGTAACCGGTGCGGGAACACAGAGTTTGACTCCAAATGAAAACATCATTTACAATGGTTTCAAAGCAGATATCGGGGATTACGTTTGGAATACAAGAAAGAACCAATATTTCGAGTACACAGACCGTGTGATCGCAAGTATTACCCAGCACTGGGACATTCTTGAAAGTTTGAAACTGAGAGGTCGTATTGCAACTGACTGGACCAGCGAAAGAATGGAAAATCGCGAGTACAGCGCAACACCGCTTGCATTTGGTTACTCAGGTAACTTCGGAATGGACAACAACCTGTACAACAACGTATATGGTGACATTCTTTTGACTTATACCAAGAAAATCGGTGAAGATGTAACATTGTCTGCATTGGGAGGATATACAGCAAACAGAACTTTGAATACTTTTCTTCAAAGATCAACCAACGGCGGATTAAGTACTGAAAACTTCTTTGACCTTTCGGCAAGTGTGAACGTAGCAAATGGTAAGCAAACCAGAAGCAGATACCTGCGCGATGCTTACATGGGAACACTTAACTTCGACTACAAGAGCCTTCTGTTTGTTGAAGGTACGATCAGAAGAGACCGCACTTCTTCATTAGCTCCGGGTAACAACGCATTCGTTTATCCATCTGTGAATGCCAGCTTCGTATTTTCTGACGCATTCGATCTTCCAAGATTTTTCAGCTATGGTAAACTGAGAGGTTCTTTCGGTATCGTGGGTAACTATCCTGAAACCTATCGCGCTAACGTGGCTTTTGGCCAGGGTAACCTGAGCGTACAGCAAAGAGGAGGAGCATCAGTACTTTATACAAATATGAGTGCTGAACGCGGTAACGACAGAATTCGTCCCGAGCAGAAGCGTGAATTTGAATTCGGTTTGGAGACCAAATTGTTCCAGAACCGTATCGGATTGGATATTGCTTACTACAATGCACAGATCGTAGACCAGATCCTTCCGCTGAATATTGCAGCAACTACCGGAGCAAGAACCATTCTTGCTAACATCGGTACTTTGAGAAATCAGGGTGTTGAAGTTGCATTCAATGTAAGCCCTATCAGAGCTACCAACCTGAACGATTTCAACTGGGACCTTACTTTGAACCTGGCAAGAAACGTAAACAAAGTAGAAAAGCTGGCTAACAATTCAACCGAGTTGCTGCATGCTGACTATGACGGAAATGCTGCTCAGGTAAGATCAATTGTAGGTCAGCCAATGGGAGACATTTTCGCGCACGGTATCCTTAAAAACGAGCAGGGTCAGGGTATTGTTGGTCCAAACGGTCTGTATCAGCTGGACGGGGAAAACTGGATCAAAGTTGGTAATGCAATGCCAAAATTGACTGGTGGTTTGCTGAACACATTCAGCTACAAAAACTTCACAGTTGACGCGGTGATTGATTTCAGAGTAGGTGGCCACATTATGCCAACAGGTATCAACTGGATGACGTCAAGAGGTTTGACCAAAGAGAGTCTTAACTACATGGACAAAGAACACGGCGGTCTTTCTTACTACGTGGATGCAAACGGAAAAGGTGTTCAGACATCAGAATCGGCAGGTCCTGCAGGTCAGCCTGTTTACCACGATGGTATGTTGATGGATGGTGTAACTGCATCGGGCGAAACAAACACGAATGTAGTTTCGCAGGCAACTTACTACAACTCAACTTACAACTGGGGAGGTCCTCAGTACGGAAATGCACGTTACGAGCTGTATGTACAGGAAAACACGTACTTCAAAATGCGTGAGCTTTCATTGGCTTACCGTCTGCCTTCCAACATTGGAAGAAAGCTGGGTGCACAGAACATCTCACTATCTGTTTTCGGACGTAACCTTTTCTTCCTTTACAGAACTGTGAAAGACCTGGATGCAGAGCAAACCAACATCAGCACAAGATGGTATGAAAACATCAGCAATGCAGGTAGCAATCCATCTTTCCGTACAATGGGTGTAATGCTGAGAGCCAGCTTCTAATTTCTAAAATTGATCAAGACAATGAAACAAATATCATCATTCATATTAGCAGGACTTATGCTGGTGGCTGCGTCCTGTAAAGAATCCGAGTTTACTGAAAGGTATGCGGATCCTGCAAAAATCTCCGAAACAACAATTGAGAAGCAGTATACCGGTATTATGTACACAAACCGGGAGTATGTATTGCCAGGTTACGGAAACTACTTTGTTACCTTGCGTACTACCCTGAACCGTTACAACCAGGCAGTAGGCTGGCCTTTTGAATCAGGCAACTACGTACCAGGTTCAGCTGGTGTACAGGAAGTTTGGTTTAATTACTATAACACCCTGGCACAATACCGTGAGCTTGAAAAGGTATACGCCAGCAAATCAGCTGACGAGCAGGCTAACAAAAAGATCTTTATGCTAACTGCAAAAGTCTACCTGTACGACTATACGCAGCGTGTTGTAGATCTCTTCGGAGCGATACCTTTTACAGAAGCAGGTATGCTCAGCGCTAACAATGGAGATTATGCAGCATCAAATGCAAAGTTTGATTCACCGGAATCAATCTACACGATCATGCTGGACGATTTGAAATCAATTGCCACCGAGCTGAACGGTATCACGCTGAATGCAGGATATCAGAAATCCTTCCAAACTTCGGATTTCATCAACAAAGGAAGCATTGACATGTGGAAGCGTTATACTAACTCGCTTCGCCTGCGAATGCTGAACCGCGTTTCTGCTGCTGCTGACTTCAAAGGACGTGCAACTACTGAAATGGGCGAAATCCTGGGTAACACCACTACTCTCCCGATCGTAGAGAACAACGAGCAGAACATCCAGATCAATGTTTATGATGTGAATACAGACATCAATTCAAAAGGATTTCAGGATGGTATCGCATCTGGCGGTGGCGACTGGTTTGGTAACACTGCCAGCAAAAAGATGATTGACCACATGAATGCCAATGCAGATCCACGTTTGAAAATTATTTTCGAACCTGGCCAGAATGCAAAAGGTGTTTATGCAGGTATTGATCCGCTCGCAACATCTTCGGTACAAACTGCGCAATACCAGGCAGGTACAGTGGCGATCTACAATCGTTTTACATTAAGCCACAATCAGTTTTTCCCTGGCGTGATCATCAACGCAGCTCAGGTAAATCTGATCAAAGCTGAATATTATCTGAACAACGGAAATGATGCTTTGGCAAAAACGGCTTACGAAACTGCTATTGCACAGTCGGTGGACTTCTACAATGATATCCTGGCTATTACCAATGCAACAGGTATTACCAATGCGGCTATTCCTGCACCTGCAACTAATGCGCAGATTACAGCTTACATCGCAGGAAATGGTGTTAACTGGTCAAAAGCGACTACTCCTGCTGAAAAGCTGAGCTTGATCGCTACGCAAAAATGGCTGCACTTCAACATTGTTCAGGCTTATGAAAACTGGGCAGAAGTACGCAGATTGGATATGCCGACGTTACAGTTCCAGGTTGATAATGCCAATAACCAGACAACTCCGCCTGTAAGATGGAATTATCCTGGCAACGAGGTTACTTACAACCCAACAAACTATGCGTCGGTAAGAGACAGCGACAAACTGACTCAGAGACTTTTCTGGGATGTGAAATAACGATAAGAATTAGATTTAGTTAAAAGCAGAAAGAGGCAGGCCGGTTGGCTTGCCTCTTTTTTGTTGCAGCTTATTGTTCTGCTACTTATCCTTTTTACGGTTGGTTAATACCAGCAGCTGAGGAAATGAAACAGTGCCGCGCGCCATCAGCTTGCTTACCTCGCCGATCGTATGAAAGTAGGAACCAAGCACAATGTCGATATCTCCGTCTTTGTCAAAATCCCCGGCTTCCATTGTCAACCATTTTCCTGCTCCTGCAAGTGGCGTGGAGGAAGCTTTGAAGTTCATTTTACCTTCATTGGAGAGGTATACAAATCCATGTGCGGGATTTTCCAGGTCATTGTAAAATGAGGTAGCGCCAATATCAATATCGCCGTCATTGTCGAAATCCCTCGCGATTGCTTTGCTTGCGCCGTAAAGCGGATAAAACCACGACAGTTTGAAATTATCCTTTCCGTCATTCAGGTAAATGCGCACGCCGTGGTAATTTTTAGGCACATTGGACAAGTCCCAGTTATCTCCATTTGTCAGCAAAATATCCTGAAACCCGTCTTTATTAAAATCGACCAGCTCAAAGTAGCTCATGCCGTACGAGGGCGGGAATTGCAGCAGCACCTTTTCCCTGAATTTTCCATTCCCAAGATTGTAGAAGATGGAAATTTCTTCCCTGGCCTGCGCCATTAATGCAATTACGTCGGGTTTTTTGTCTTTGTTAAAATCAAGAATTTGCGCGTGCCGGGCGCCGGGCAGCTCTTTTAAGATATGCTCTTTTGCAGGGTCAAAATTGTCCAGCCAAAACAGCTTTCCTGAATGGTTTCCAAATCCGCAGATCAATGCATCAGCCTTACCATCCATGTTCAGGTCCCCGCTTGTAAACTGTACCGGCCGCGGCAAAGACTGAATATTCACCAGCGACTGAGGTGGTACCGGCGCTTTTGAAACAGACATTAACCGGCCTTCCCGCCGCTCGGAAGGTGCGAAAACGCCTATTGTTAGCAGCCTGGGCGGGGCATTCAGAGGAAAGTCAATGTCAGTAGGTGCAGAGTCAATCCAATATTTTTCTTTCAAATGCAGGGTACTGTCAAGTACAAACAATGCCTGCTGATCGTCGCCGACGTACAGTTGCGAACTCCGCGGATCAAATTTGAGCAGGGTAGTTTTGGGGATCGCATTGTCGGAAACAGTTAGGTACTGTCCACGGAACAATGGAAGTGAGTCAGAGATAGGTAAGCTGGCCAATTGCGGCAGTGGTTCGGCTGGCGCTTCGTGGCGATAGTAAGCAACAATTTTCTCCCAATCTGATGGGGAGATCAATGCAGTTTCCGGGTAGATATTGAGTTGCCGGATTAATTTCTCCTCAGCAGGGAGCAAGTCGGCAAACGGGTTGTTGTCTGCAAAATGCAAACCGAGCCGCTGGCCCATATTGGGAAGTACGCTGTTGATCCAGGTGCTTTTGTCAAGCAATGCAGATTCGGGGAAAAGGTGGCAGCGCACGCAATAGTTTTTCGCAAGCTGCCTCCCTTCGGCAATGGAGTCTGTATTTTGATTTTGGGTAAAAACAACAGAATGCGCGTCCGGTGCTTTCCAGGCCACGTTTATGGACAAGCAAACAATCCAAACAAAGAAAGAAATGAGCATCCTTTTTTTGGAGTAAGCATTACGTTGTTATTGACCTACCAATTGATCGAGTGCTTTCTGTATTTTGTCATAACCAAATGCCGCCAACTCTTGCTGCATTCTTTGGGTTATCTCCGCAGTCTGCAAATTACCAATGCTGCCTTCGTGCGTATGTTTCAGCTCACGTGGAGGGTTGTAAGTTCCGTCACCAATTTCAGCGCCCACTTGGCGGTAAGCATCCCGGAAAGGTACCCCGCTGATCACCAATTCATTTACACGCTCCACGCTGAACAGCAGGTCGTATTTGGAATCGGCGAGCAGGTTTTCTTTCACTTTCATATTTTCGAGCATGAAAGCAGCTATATCGAGGCAGTCCAGGATTTCGTCAAAAGCTGGCATTAAAATCTCTTTCAGCAGCTGCATATCACGGTGGTAACCTGAGGGAAGATTGCTCAGAACCATTGTTATTTCCATGGGTAGCGCCTTCATCCGGTTGGTTTTGGCACGAAGCAATTCAGCCACGTCGGGATTTTTCTTGTGCGGCATAATGCTGCTGCCTGTTGTAAGATCGTCGGGCAAAACAATGAACCCGAAATTCTGACTATTGTAAAGACAAACGTCCATTGCGAGCCGGGATACGGTTGCTGCAAGAGACGAAATAGCAGTTAATGCAGCCTGCTCGGTACGTCCGCGGCTCATTTGCGCGTACACTACATTATAATGCATTCCCTCAAAGCCCAACAGTTCGGTAGTCAGCTGGCGGTTGAGCGGAAAAGAGGATCCGTAGCCGGCTCCCGAACCCAGCGGGTTGCGATTAGCGAGTCGATAAGCTGCATTTAGCTGAATAATATCGTCGATCAAACCTTCTGCATAAGCTCCAAACCAGAGTCCGAAGGAAGAAGGCATTGCAATTTGCAAGTGGGTATACCCCGGGAGAAGGTCGTTTTTGTGCCGTTCTGATTTTTGGATTAAAACATTAAAAAGCTTTTCCGTAGCCTGTACGACTTCAAACAAGCGGGAACGTGTAAAAAGCTTCATATCCACCAGCACCTGGTCGTTCCGGGAGCGACCGCTATGGATCTTTTTGCCGGTATCCCCCAGTTTTCTGGTCAGGAGTAGCTCTACTTGTGAATGCACATCTTCTACGCCGTCTTCAATCTCGAATTCGCCCTTTTGAATCTCTGCATAAATGTTTTTCAGCTCTTCTTTCAATGCTTTCAGATCGTCGCCTGTCAGCAAGCCGATGGTTTCGAGCATCGTCGCGTGTGCGATATTTCCAAGCACATCAAATTCTGCCAAATGCAAATCCATCTCGCGGTCTTTACCAACCGTAAACTTTTCTATTTTCTCAGAAGTGACTGTATTTTCCTTTTGCCAGAGTTTCAAAACAAATGTGGTTAACTGATTTGACGAGAACAATTCTTCAAATTTACTCCCAATCCAGGTTATACCGCAATAACAGTTTACAAAATTGAAGTTTCCCATTGATCTGAATCAAAATGGAAACAGGCGTTACTTTTCTCGCAGGATAGCGTCAAATGATCTTACCAATTATCATTTGTATGAGCTGGACGAGCATCTGGGTTCACATTGTTTTCGCAACCAAATACCGGAATCATTACCTGCATGACGGAATAAGAAAAAAGGTGTTTTTTCATATCAAGGAGAATGCTGAAAAGAAGGGCATTTACATTGACGTTGTGAATGGCTACTATGATCACGCACATTGTCTGGTGTGTCTCAGGCGGGAGCAGTCTGTTAGTAAGGTGGTGCAAATGATCAAGGGAGAGTCGGCCTGCTGGATCAATCAGAATAAATTGACAGCCAGTAAGTTTGTCTGGCAGGATGATTACTGGGCGGTCAGCGTCAGCGAGCGCCACGTCGCCAGGGTGAGAAATTACATCCTGAACCAGGAAGCGCACCACAGCAAACAAACTTTTATAGAAGAAATCAACCGCTTCGCCAAAAAATATAATTGGCCATCAATCTAGTTTCCGTCGGCTGAAGCCGACGGCTAGGGATTTTTTTGGCGGGCAGCTTAGCTGCGCCTATGCCAGTCTATGACCGTTCGCTTCAGCGAACGGCTTAGGGGTCATTCCGCGGACAAAATCCGCTTTACAGCGACGAAGCGCTTGTGGTAGTAGGATGCGTTTAGCAGGTCGTAGCGGATGCCGCCTTTGAAGGCAGAGTGGATGAATTTGACATAACCGGGCGAAACTTCCGTAATAATGCCTACGTGGCCAATGCGTTTGCTCTTGGTGCTTTCGCCTTTAAAGAAGATCAGATCTCCCGGCTTTGCATTGTCCAGGTCAATCACTTCGCCATGCTCGGCCTGGGCTGCGCTGGAATGCGGGAGTGTTACATTCAGTTTATCAAAACAATATCTTACAAAGCCTGAACAGTCAAAACCTTTTTTGGAAGTGCCGCCAGAACGATAGGGAATATGCAGGTGCTTGGTAGCAAAGGAGACCAGGGATTCAACACCGCCGAGCGAGTCTGACTTGGTTTCACGGGTAGGTAAACTTTTGCCAAAAGAACGGTTATCAACAGCATTAAGGAGTAATAATCCGGCAAAAAGGAAAACAAAACGCTTAACAATTGTCATGAAGGGTAGTAGGATATTAACTCTTAACTCTCAAACAATAGGTTCTATCGTTTTCGATCTTTGAAACGATATATTGTAAATCTAAACGCTTCTTTTTGAGTATCCTATATTAATTTTAACTAAAAAATTAGAATATTTTGTAAGTTGCTGATTTCAATGAGTTAAGCCGGAGGTCATTAAAGTAAAGCTTTAAAGGGCTTTTTGCCTACTTTTGTGGCAGAAAGGAACTGACCGATAATGACCCAGCAAATCAAAAATACCGACCGTTACCTGCAACGTGGTGTCTCCGCATCGAAAGAAGATGTACATAAGGCCATCGAGAAAATCGACAAAGGAATTTTTCCAAAAGCTTTTTGCAAAATAGTACCCGACACCCTCGCCGGTGATCCTGATTACTGTACCATCATGCATGCAGACGGCGCCGGAACCAAAACTTCCCTGGCTTACCTATATTGGAAAGAAACCGGCGATATCTCTGTTTGGAAAGGAATTGCGCAGGATGCGATCGTAATGAATACAGATGATCTGCTGTGCGTGGGCGCCACCGGACCTATGCTTTATTCTTCCACGATTGACCGGAATAAGAACCGCATTCCCGGAGAAGTAATCGCTGAGATAATCAACGGTGCCGAAGAAGTGCTCGAAATGCTACGGAGCTACGGCGTGGAAATTTACAGCACAGGCGGCGAGACAGCCGATGTAGGCGATCTCGTCAGAACAGTGACCGTCAATAGTACGGTAATCGCCAGAATGCGGCGCGACCAGGTGGTAGATAATGCGAATATCCGCCCAGGCGATGTGATCGTTGGTTTTGCTTCGTACGGTCAGGCAAGCTATGAAACGCAGTACAATGGTGGAATGGGCAGTAATGGGCTGACTTCTGCCAGGCACGATATACTAGGTAAATACCTCAAAAAATACTCGGAAAGCTTCGATCCCGAAGTGAATGAGGATCTGATTTACAGCGGCAGTAAAAACCTTACCGATTCGGTAGAGGGTACACCGCTGAATGTAGGTCAGCTGATTCTTTCTCCGACACGCACCTACGCGCCCCTCGCCAAGGCGCTGCTCGACGAGATCAGGCCGCAGATCCATGGCATGGTACATTGCAGCGGCGGAGCGCAGACCAAGATTCTACATTTTGTTGATAACCTGCACATCATCAAGGACAACCTGCTCCCCATACCTCCCTTGTTCCGCATGATCCGCGATGAAAGCGGTACCAGCTGGGAGGAAATGTACAAGGTTTTTAATATGGGACACAGACTCGAAATTTACCTTCCGGAGCAATACGCAAATCAGGCGATCGCACTGGCAAAGTCCTTTGGAATCCCGGCGCAGATCGTCGGTAGAGTGGAGCAGGCAGCTTCCCGCAAGCTAACGATCCAAAGCGAGTTCGGGACATTTACCTATTAGCAGATCAGAAACATTAAGGCAGAGCCTTCCGGTAAAATCCGGAGGGTTTTTTTGTGCCCGGCACGTTTTAAGAGGGTATAAGATTTGTAGTATAAGTTCTAGTTAATAGAAGTATTGTTACAATTCATCAACTAAATGATTGATTATGAAAAAACTTAAACAATTCAACTTCAATCTGCTCACTGCATTCTGCCTGACACTCCTATCACTTACAAATGCATTTGCGCAGATTCCCGACATCCGGATCGATGTTGACAATCCGGATATTACAGACCTGGACGAAGCTATGCAGCTCACGCACGCCGGCGATGGTTCCAACCGCATCTTTATCGCAGAGCGCGCGGGACTTATAAAGGTTTTTCTGCCCACAGCGCCTACAACACCAATTGAGTTTTTAAACATGAACAGCCCCTCGCCGCGCGTTGGCGTAGATGGCGAAGGGGGCTTGTTGAGCATTACTTTTCACCCCAACTTTGAATCTAATGGATACCTTTACACCTACTTTACTGATCTGGCGGGCGACCTGGTAATCGGGCGGTACACTGCCTCGGGCAATGCGGCTGCGGCGGGTTCCTTTTTTGAAATCCTGAAAATCCCGCATCCTATTAACAGCAACCATAATGGCGGCGCAATTCACTTCGGACCCGATGGATTTCTTTACGCATCGATTGGCGACGGCGGCGGACAAAACGATCCGTCCAACAACGGTCAGAACCTCAACAGTTTGCTCGGCAAAATTTTGCGGATTGATGTCAATGTGCCTGGCGGCGTGGCGCAGCCTTATCAGATACCTGCTGATAACCCTAGTTCCGGCAGTCCTGTTTTCGCCTCCGGGCTGCGAAACCCGTTTCGGTGGAGTTTCGACAGACTTACCGGCGATGCCTGGATCGGCGATGTGGGGCAGGGTGCAAAGGAAGAAATCAACTTCCGCGCAGAGGGAACTTTGGGTGGCTCCAACTTTGGCTGGCGGTGCTATGAAGGCGATATTCCCACTCCCAATATCGACCGCACGGGCTGTCTGCCTGCGTCTAGTTACATTGCGCCGATTTACACCTACGTCAATGGAGCCGCGCGGGGTAATTCGGTGATCGGCGGGCGGGTGTACCGTGGCACCAGGTCGCTGCTGATGCAAGGCTGGTACATCGGGACAGATTACTCTTCAGGCGAAATCCACAAAATCCTGCGCAGTCAATCTTACACCGGGTACCAGGAAGGTGAATTGGCCGGAACGAGGGAGATAGGAGAGGATGAATCGGGTGAGATTTACGCCGTAAAAGCCGACGCTGTTTTCAGGATTTTTGCAGACGAGCCACTGCCTGTAAAGCTGGCCAATTTTGAAGGTGTTAAAGGAAACGAAAGCATTAAGCTTACCTGGAACACAACAATGGAAGAGCGTTTCAAAGGGTTTGACGTGGAGTTTAGTATGAATGCAAAAACCTTTGAAACCGTCGGAAATGTACCTGCTGAAAATGCAGCCAACGGTACTAGTTACGTATTTTCGCATTTGACCAAAAATACCGGAAACCTTTATTACCGGCTCAAAATGATCGAAGCGGATGATAGCTACGAGCATTCAAGGATTATTATGGTAAAAACGGAGGAGTTCGCTCCTGTAAATACTTATGCGCGTCCTACGATTATCAGTAACAATGAACTTAACCTGGTGCTCGACCGCCCATTCCAGTCAGTGGAGCTGGTGAATGCAAAGGGACAGGTGTTCTTAAAAGAGGAAATCTCGGGTAAGAGCGGACCGGTAACCATTCCCATTCACGAAGCTGCGTCAGGACTTTACATTGTGCGACTGGAAAATGAAAATGGGGTTGTCCACGAGAAGGTATTGATCGCCGAATAAAATGGAAGTAAATCGTTCAGGAACATTCATTGTTAGCAGTGGTATGTTTTGTCTCACCCGCATTTACCGGTATGTTTTTTAGCACAATAAAAGATCTGCACCTGGTCAGCATCCAAAAAGCTGTTCGTTCCTGATTTAGAATGCATTTTCAAAATGGATGGATTAAAGTCCATTTAAAGACAGAAACACCTTGTTCACACAGCGAACAAGGTGTTTTCATTATACAACCCTAAAACCCAATTTGATTCTTGTGCTAACATACTGTACAAATATATGGAATATTTCCATTAAAAAGGATTATATCCAAAAGATATGATTTTGTGACTGACTTATTGGGTTGTTACCTTTTTGTGGAATTGCCGTAATGATAAAGTAAATACCATAAATCTTACTTAATCAAATTGGCTGATGAAAACACCTTTTCTATTCACATGGAGGTACATAGTTGGATCTCTCTTGATCTCGCCGTTGTTTTTACAAGTGGCATGTGCGCAGGAAGCTTTCCAGATAAAATGGTCAATGGACTACACGCAAGCAGGAACTTCAAGTCACGCTAACTTCACGCCTGTAAATGCAGCTTTGCTGGGAGGGGCTAATGCATATACGCTGCCGACAGTTTATAGTCCCGGCGATGCAATCGGCACAGGCTACATCACCCGACCCTGGCCCACCAGCTTTACTACGGCCCGGTCAATGGAGTTTGCATTCTCGGCCAATTCCTTCAAATACAGCATTACTTCTTTCACATTCCGCCTCCGCCGCTCCGGTACCGGCCCCAGCCAGATCAAAGTACGTTGCACCGCCGACCATTTTTCCACTGATATCGATGCTTTTCTGATCAGCAATACAAATAAGTTCAACACCTATGTTGTGCCGGTAAACTATTCATTTTTGTCTAACAATACCTTCTCCTTTCGTATATATGCATACAATGCGCCGAGTATTCACGGGGTACTCTGGTTTGATGAAATCATCGTAAATGGTCTGGTACACCCGATTATCCTGCCGGTTAGCCTGACCTATTTGAAAGCAACACCCGCCGAAGATCACGTGGACCTGCATTGGGAAACAGCCTCCGAGCACAACAGCAGTAGTTTTGTGGTTGAGAAAAGTGTTGACCTGATCCGTTTTGAAGAAGTGGGCCAGGTACCTGCTGCGGGGGAGTCGGCTGGGCATATTGTTTATTGTTTCAAAGATAACTTGCCCGCCGCGGGGCCGAGTTACTATCGCCTGCGTATGGTTGATCGGGATGGAAGCTTTGCATTCTCCCAGACTGTCGACGTATTAATGGAAAACAGCGGCGGCGCATTCATGCAGGTTATGCCCAATCCGGCTGATCCCGAAAAAATCATAATCAACCAAACTCCGGACGATCCTGAGGCACTCGTACTTACTACATCTGCCGGTATCAGGATTGCATTTGAATATCAGAAAACAGCAAATAACACGCTCGTTTTGCGGCCGTTAACCCGTCTTTCGCCAGGTTTGTACCTCTTGATTTATCAGAAAAATATTGGGAAAGAACATGTTAAAATACTAGTTCGGTAAAAGATTCTATGCTTAATTTGTGTATATAAAGCATAAAAGATGGTGCATAGCCATTTGCAATTCACAACGTTCTGAATATTTTAAAGGCCCGCAGCCAATGTTGAAAAAAGTGCAGCCGAAGGTTTGGTGGACAGCGCTCGCTGTCGTGGTGGTTCTGTTGATTTCCTGGGGATTAGTAAGAAAAAGAGAGCCGGAAACAGAAGAAGAAGTTGCTGTACGTGCCAAAGCAATGTCGGGGCTTGATCCCGTGATCATCAAAAATCCGGATGCAGCCACAGCAGAAAAGATCACCAGGATCGAGGATATTTTCAGGCGTAAAAAGCGGGCCGGCTTCAATGGAAATGTGTTGATAGTTCAAAAAGGTGAAATCCTTTACCAGGACTCTTTTGGTTTTGGCAACATCAGGGAAAAAGATACACTTACCAGCGCGTCCAGATTTCAGCTTGCGTCACTTTCCAAACCGTTTACCGCAGTAGCAGTATTGAAACTGATCCAGGAAGGGAAAGTTAGTCTGGATGATTCTGTGCAACGTTTCTTTCCTGACTTCCCTTATCATGGCGTTAAAGTTGATATGCTGCTGAGCCACCGGAGCGGGTTGCCCAACTACATTTATTCATTTACCGACAGCATCCGCCACGGCAAAAAGTATCCAGATAACCTGGATATCATGGACTGGTATGCCAAAGTAAAACCCACACCGACACCTTACAATCGTCCCGGCCGCTCATTCAACTATTGCAACACAAACTACTGCGTACTTGCAGCGATTGCCGAAAAAGTAACGGGCGAACCATTTGGCAAGTACCTCGACGATCAGATTTTCACCCCGCTGGGAATGGTCAATACCTTCCTGGTGACAGATACTTCCGCTACTGCAAGGAAATTCAGAACAGTGGGTCACCAGTTCGGCCGCCGTCTTGATAAGGATTATTACGATGAAGTAGTAGGGGACAAGGGATTATACTCCACGACGGGCGATATTTACAGGTTTTACAATGGCCTGACCAAAGGATTACTGATTGACAAGAAGCTGCTGGATGAAGCATTTCAGCCGCGTAGCTTTGAGCATGCCGGTATCCGCAACTATGGTTACGGTTTCCGGATGCACATTACAAAAGACAATAAGCCCCGCTTTATCTATCACGGCGGCTGGTGGAAAGGCTACAATACAATGCTCTGGGTTTCTCCCGAAGATGAGGCTGTGATCATCGTTCTCGGTAATTCCTACAACCGCTCGACTTACGATCTGAAAGAGTTGCTGGAAGTAATCCACGGCTCCGGTAAAATCGGAGACATTGAGAAAGACATCTAGCATTGTTTGAATTCGGCCACGAATTCAGGATATTTGCCGAAATCAACCAGTTCCCAGCCTTATGCCCGATTCTGCGTATTTTTTGCCGGCTTACCTGCTGCTGGGAGTACCTTTTCTGGGTTTTCTTTTGCTTTGGCTGGGCGGTAAAAAGCTGAATAATGCGGCGGGATACCTTGGTGCCGCAGCTACATTGACTGGCTTGATAATCAGCTTTTATTATGCTGATCCCAATGCAGTTCACATTGTGAGGTTCAACTGGCTGGTGATTGGAAATACCTCCATTGAACTCGCATTTCGCTTCGACTTCCTTACCTGTATAATGCTGACAATCGTGCATTTTGTGGCACTCCTGGTTCAGCTGTATTCCATTTCCTACATGCACGGCGATCGTAACCTGCACAGGTACTTCGCTTTCCTGCAACTTTTCCTTTTTTCGATGGTAGGGATTGTACTCGGCGGAAGCTTGCTCGTGATGTATATTTTCTGGGAGCTCGTAGGCTTGTCTTCCTATCTGCTGATCGGTTTCTGGTATTTCAAAAAGCGGCCGGTATGGGCGGCGCAAAAGGCATTTGTGCTGAACAGAATCGGGGATGCAGCCTTTTTGACGGGTATTTTAATGCTATTCTACTATACTGGTTCTACCGACTTTGAGGTACTTCCCACTGCCATTGCCGATCTTTCGCCCGGGCTGCTGACCGTAATCGGTCTGTGTCTTTTTGGCGGCTGCGTTGGTAAATCAGCGCAATTCCCGCTTTCGGGCTGGCTGCCCGATGCAATGGAAGGACCTACACCCGTTTCTGCATTGATCCACGCAGCTACCATGGTTGCGGCGGGCATTTTTCTGATGGCCAGAATCTCGTTCATGCTCACTTTTAAAGCAGAAGTGATTATCCTGATCATTGGCACGATTACCATGCTGACGGGCGCAGTGAAGGCGCTCAATGAATGGGATATCAAGCGGGTGCTCGCGTACAGTACCATGTCGCAACTGGGCCTGATGGTCGTAGCGATTGGTTTTGGAAGCTGGCAAACTGCAATGTTCCACCTTGCTACACATGCATTCTTCAAGGCCGGATTATTTCTTTCTGCCGGCTCCGTGATCCACGCAGTTACTCCCTCGGAAACAGATACTGCTTTTGATCCACAAGATATGCACACAATGGGCGGATTGAGAAAAAGTCTGCCGATCACATTCATATGCTTTTCTGTTTGTGCAGCGGCGCTGGCGGGGTTACCTTTCTTCTCCGGTTTCCTATCAAAAGATGCGATTATTACCGAAGGATTTCTTTGGGCCAAACTGGCTGGCCCGGTTGGATATATCTTTCCGCTGATCGTCATTTTCTCAGCCGGACTCACTGCTTACTATATGACGCGCCAGGTTTGGCTGGTGTTTTTTGGTGAAAAAAGATATACAGTCTCCGCTGCTGTCCACCCGCACGAATCGCCTGCTTTGATGTGGCTGCCTATGCTTTTGCTCTCGGTTTTATCACTTTTCATTTGGTTTTCGTGGAATCCTCTTGATGCAAATGGTTGGTTCCAGCATTTTCTTGGGCCTGAACATTCCGCGCATTTGAGCTGGGTGCCGTTTGTAGCCAGTGCAACTACATTCCTTTTCATTTTCCTGGCTTACAGCGAGACTAAAGCCGCAAATCCATTCCGTTTGGAATCAACCGGGCGGCAAACAGAAACAGGGAAAAAATTCGCATTCAACTGGCTGCGCGACTACTCGCGGGAGCGCTACTTTATTATACCTTTTGAGTTTGTTGCCAATACATTCAAAAGGTTTGAGAAAAGCTTTATCGACTTGGTTGTGGATTGGATAGCAAAGGGTAGCGTGGTTGCCGCCCACGTGATCAGCTGGATTGACAGGAATGTGGTAGACGGCGGGGTAAACCTCACCGTCTTTTCGATCCGCTCAGCAGGGAATGCAGCCCGGGGCCTGCAAAATGGCCGCATTCAATCCTATTACCTCGTGACTGTGGCAGGTTTATTTTTTCTGATATTGTGGCTTGTTCTGGCTTGATAGCGCCGGCAGAGCTTTAACTCAATTTTGATGATTGACCATATACTTTCCTTACTGATTGCAATTCCGCTCCTGGGTGCCGCTGCCGTGGCTGTGTGGCCCACGCAGCAAACCAGCCATTTCAGGATCATCGCATTGGTCGCCCTACTGCTCGAAGTGCTTGTTGTAGTAGTTCTGTACATCAGTTTTGATAATCAGAATCCCGGATTTCAGCTTTCCGAAACCAAAGACTGGATCACGCTACCGATCGGTTCCCTAGGGATCGTTTCCATTGATTATGCGCTTGCGATAGACGGGATCAGCTTTCCATTGGTTTTGCTGGCTGTGGCCGTTCTGCTGGTCGGCGTGATCAGCTCGTGGAATATGTCACAAAAAACACGCGCTTACTTCGCACTCTACCTGTTGTTGTCGGGCAGTGTGGTAGGTTGCTTCCTGGCGCAGGATTTCTTTCTCTTTTACCTGTTTTTCGAATTCATGCTGCTGCCAATGTATTTCCTGATCGGATTATGGGGCGGTCCACGGCGTGAGTATGCTGCGCTTAAATTCTTCATTTACACATTCTTCGGTTCGCTGCTGATCCTGATCGTGATGATCGGGCTCTATCTTTCCGTCATCGATCCGCTGGAAACTGCGCGGATGGTCGGCATTATGGGAATAGATGATGTAATCCATCCTGACCTGATCCCACAAATCCAGCAGTGGCTTATCGACGGAAAGATTGCACCTGAGCAAATCGTACACACATTCCGCTTCCAGTTTCTGGCTGATCCCGGCAATTACCTGCCCGGTTCGCTGCTGCATCTGGCTTCGCAATATTACATCGGCGATATTCCGCTCCGCTTGCTCGCATTCTGGTTGCTTTTCATCGGTTTTGCTGTCAAGCTGCCGGTAGTACCTGTTCATACCTGGCTGCCTGACGCGCACGTAGAAGCACCTACGCCGATTTCGGTGGTACTTGCGGGAATCCTGCTGAAAATAGGAGGGTACGGGTTTATCAGGATCGTAGATGGATTTTTTCCATTGGAAGCACAGTACAGCGCCATTCCGCTAGGTGTCCTCGGGATGATCTCGATCGTTTACGGCGGCTTTAATGCATTGGGCCAGACAGACCTGAAAAAAATGATTGCCTATTCTTCGGTCTCGCACATGGGATTTGTACTGCTCGGCATTGCCGCATTTACAGCTGAGGGGATCAATGGCGCGATTTACCAGATGGTAAGTCACGGGGTACTTTCGGCTATGCTCTTTTTACTCGCCGGTGTGGTTTATGATCGTACGCACGACAGGAAGATTGACAATTACCGCGGGTTAATTGGTGTGATGCCGCATTATACCGTTATTACCGGCATCGCATTCTTTGCTTCGCTCGGCCTGCCCGGTTTCTCGGGTTTTGTGGGAGAGCTGTTTACATTAATGGGTGCATTCCAGTCCGATCTGCTGCCTGCGTGGATTCCGGCACTCTCTACTTTGGGGATTGTACTCGCAGCGGGCTACTTTTTGTGGACTTACCAGCGCATGTTCTTCGGCTCGTTTTGGTATCAGAACGGAAACAATTCCGTTCTGACCGATCTTACAGCAAGGGAAAAGGGCTTGCTGCTGCCGCTGGTTGTACTCACGATCTTAATCGGGATTTTGCCCGGGATCGTGTTTGATATGACTGGCCCGACCATTGAAGCCTGGCTCGAAACAGTGACCCGGTAATAGCAACATTCCAGGTTAGTAATTCATCTGCCAAACAGCTGGTCCAGGCTGAACCTGCCTTTCTTCGACAATGCTTCAAGCCGCTGCTGTTGCTCCGGTGTGAGTACTTCGATCATTTCATTTCGTTTTTCCTGCGCCAGCATTCTTTTGTCGCGGCGCTTTGTATCGTCGCGTCTCGACAGCTTTCTTTCCATTCGGGCGTATCTCCGGTCAATTTTCTTCAACTGCTTTTGTTGTCTTTTACTAAGTTCAAGCTCGCTTGCAAAGCGATCCAGGTTCTTTTCCAGCCGCTTGTTGTTGAGCTTGCTGTTTGTTACTTCATCGTCAGTACGAATACTTTCTTTTTTACCAAAAACCTGTGCATGTACCGGGGTAACATAGCCTGCCGACCAGACTGACAATGCAATAAGACAAAGCAAAAGGACTTTTTTCATGAGCAAAAACAGATTAGAATGTTGCAGCTAATAACGAAAGCATGCATTGGAGAAATATAAAAATTCGATTTTTGATGCTAGTGGTGCAGGTATTGCCCGGTTAGCAGGCACGTTTCGGCAGAAATTTCTGAATCTGCTCTAAATAAATATCTTTTGTAACCGGGTATAGGTGGTATTATTTAACATCTTTACAGTAAACATTATTAGTTTTATTTCAAAGTTCACCGCTTTGGCCAAATTTTATTTCCTTCTTCTTTAAATTAAAATGAAAGAGAGTACTCCTCCGCAAAGACTTTTGTCCCTTGACACATTACGCGGTTTTGACATGTTCTGGATATCGGGCGGCGAAGAGATTTTTCATGTGCTGGCGAAAGTAACGGGCTGGTCGTGGGCTGTTTTCCTGGCACATCAGTTTACCCACCCGGATTGGAACGGGTTCCGTGCCTATGATCTGATATTCCCGACCTTCCTTTTTATGGCAGGCGTTTCGACACCTTTTTCACTCGGCAGCAGGCTCGAAAAAGGGGTACCTGCCAAAGAACTCCTTCGCAAAGTAGTGCAGCGCGGATTACTGCTGGTTTTGCTTGGTATCATTTATAACAATGGCATTTTCCAGACCGAATGGGAGAATATGCGGTACCCAAGTGTGCTCGCGCGCATTGGTCTGGCCGGTATGTTCGCCCAGATCATTTATCTATACACAGGTAAAAAGGCAAGGTGGATCTGGTTTGCAAGCTTGCTGATCGGCTATTATCTTTTTATGACGTTTTACCCCGTACCCGCCTGCGGGGCAGGTTTGATGACGATGGAATGCAATCCCGCCAGCTACTTTGATAGAATGCTGATCCCGGGCAGGCTGCACCTGACGATCCACGATCCGGAGGGACTTGTTTCGACGATTCCGGCGATTGCAACGGGCTTAATGGGTATTTTCGCGGGCGAGCTGCTAAGAACAAGCGAAGAAACGATGAGCAAAAACACCAAAGTGACCTATCTTGTTTTCGCAGGAATTATCAGTTTGCTCCTTTGTGTGGTTTGGGATTACTTTTTCCCGATCAACAAGAATTTGTGGACAAGCTCGTTCGTGCTTTGCGCCGGCGGTTTCAGCGTGTTACTGCTCGCATTGTTTTACTGGATCGTAGATGTACTGAACTATCGCCGCTGGACTTTGTTTTTTGTCGTAATCGGCATGAATTCGATTGTAATCTACATGGTAGGCAGGTTTATCTCTTTCGGTTACACAGCAGAAGCCCTTTTCGGAGGTATCCTAAGCTACTTCCCCGAACCGGTAGAAGCAGTAGGAGAGATCATAGCCTTCATCGCGGTACAATGGGCATTTATGTATTTATTGTTCAGGAATAAGTTGTTTTTGAAGGTTTAGGAGAAAGGGAGGAAAGGGAAGGGCTTTGTAGCCATGAACAGACCGGGCCGCCGGGGGGCGAAGGGTAACATGGTGCCTGCCCTTCGACTGCGCTCAGGGTGACAAAGCAGGCGACTGTTCAATCATTCAATCATTCAGTCATTCAAAATTGAAAAAGATGTCCATCCAGGTAACGAATCTCAGCAAAGTGTACGGGAGCCAGCGGGCTGTTGATGGGATATCTTTCTCTTTGAAAAAGGGGGAGATCGTGGGTTTTCTTGGTCCGAATGGAGCAGGGAAATCGACTACTATGAAGATATTGACAGGATACCTGAAACCTTCCGACGGGGTTGCTAAGGTGTCGGACTATGATGTGGTGAGTCAGCCAATGCCCGCGCGCCGTTCGATTGGTTACCTTCCGGAGCATAACCCGCTGTACCTCGATATGTATGTGACCGAATTGCTCCTTTTTTCGGGAAAGCTTTACGGCATGCATGGCGCCACATTGAATGCGCGGGTGGAAGAAGTTGTGGCGATGTGCGGACTGGAAGCAGAAAAACGCAAGAAGATCGGGCAGCTATCCAAAGGTTACCGGCAGCGTGTGGGACTTGCGCAATCGTTTTTGCACGATCCGCAGGTGCTGATCCTCGACGAGCCTACCACAGGTCTTGATCCCAATCAGTTACAGGAAATCAGAGAGGTGATCAGAACGGCCGGCCGGGACAAAACAGTACTTTTTTCAACCCATATCATGCAGGAAGTAGAGGCGCTCTGCGACCGGGTGATCATTATCAATAAGGGTAAGGTTGTCAATGACAGCTCACTGGAAGCATTGCGGCAAAGCGGGAGTTCGCTGGAAGAGACATTCCGTCATCTGACACAAACCACTACCAATTACTAGATAGTTGCCTCAACTATAATCAGAAAAGCAATTATTAGAATTGCATTAAAACGTGATGTTTGTTGCATTTGTTGAGATTCAAAATTGTTATTATTGTAACTACCGAAAAACTACAATGTCATTTTTGAAGTCAGATAACCTAACATTCCCTCTTTAAAGTCAGTGATTCCAGGTATGAAGAAATGGTTTTTAGACCGGTTTCGTGTTGTATTAAGCATTGTCATTCTCGTTTTTTTAAGCACGATGGTTTCCGTTGCATGGAAATACATGGGTGCCCGGGACACCAATGCTGTCGCTGCTCCCGAAAAGCTAGAAAAATCCGTAGCCAAAGCGCCTAAAAAGCGCGCCGATCCTGTTTTGGTACTACCCGAAAACGAGTGGGTTGACAGTACCCTGAAATCCATGAGCTCCGAAGAGAAGATCGGGCAGCTGCTGATGGTCGCTACTTTCTCCAACCGCGACGAATCACATTATAAATACATTGACAAGCTCATCGACGAGTACCACCTCGGCGGGCTGATATTTTTTCAGGGCGGTCCGGTTGCCCAGGCTTCCCTGACCAACAGGTACCAGTCACATTCCAAAATCCCATTATTCATTGGGATTGATGGAGAATGGGGACTGGGAATGCGCCTGGATAGCACGATTTCTTTCCCAAAACAAATGGTACTCGGCTCGATCCAGAACGATGAGCTGATTTACTTAATGGGCCGGGATATCGCAAAACAATGCCGCAGAATGGGCATTCACATCAATTTTGCGCCCGTATCCGACATTAACAACAATCCTGCAAATCCTGTAATTGGTATCCGTTCTTTCGGTGAAGACCGCGAGAATGTGACGCGCAAGGCGATTGCTTACATGAAAGGTTTGCAGCACAACCAGGTGATTGCAACTGCCAAGCATTTTCCCGGCCACGGGGATACGGATGCAGACTCGCATTTTACATTGCCAGTACTCAACCACTCAGTAGAGCAATTGCAGGAAACGGATATTTATCCCTACCGGGCGATGATCGCTGATAGTCTGATGGGCGTTTTGAGTGGACATTTGAATATTCCTGCGCTTGATAACAATGCAAATCAGGCGAGCTCGCTTTCTGAAAAAGTAATTACGGGTTTGTTGAGAAAAGACCTGGGTTTCCGCGGGCTGGTCTTTACCGACGCAATGAACATGAAAGGGGTTTTGAAAAACGGTAAAGCAGCTGACGTAAACCTGAAAGCACTTGTTGCCGGAAACGATATTCTTCTTTACCCCGAAAACATTGCAGAAACGATCACAAGGATCAAAGACGCGATTGACAAAAAGGTGATCAGCGAGAAGATCATCGACGATAAGGTAAAGCGTGTATTGCAGGCCAAGTACTGGGCTGGATTAAGCAATTATACCCCGGTTGACATCAACAATCTGTACGCCGATTTGAACAAGGAAAGCAGCAAAGAGCTTTATCGCGCATTGAGCGAAGCGGCTGTTACGGTTGTGAAAAATGACAATAACATCCTTCCGATCGGATCTGTACTGGATAATGGAATCGCGTCGGTGAGTATGGGAGAAGGCAGCAGCGTGGCATTTCAGAAAATGCTCTCGACCTACAAGCCTATGCGCTCCTATTCTTTCTACGACAGCCAGGCGTCGCAGGAGCAGATCAGTGAAATGTTGAATTACCTCAATCCTTATCATACGGTTGTAGTTGACATGCACGGCATTTCCTCCAATCCGGCAAGGAATTACGGCGTAACCAAAAGCATGACCGACTTTGTGAGTCAGCTGAAACAACAAAACGAGAAGGTAATCCTCTGCATTTTCGGTACACCTTATAGTATCGGCTTCTTCCCGGAGACGGACGCATTGATTTGCGCCAATCAGGATGGGAAAGACCAGCAGGAGATCGTTCCTCAGATCATTTTCGGTGCATTGAGCTCGAAAGGCAAGCTGCCGGTTTCGGTACTGGCCTACAAAGCAGGCACCGGCGTTTTTACCACGGCCATTAACCGCATTGCATTTGGTACGCCGGAGAGTGTGGGAATGGATGCGGCTTCTTTGAAAAAAATCGATGAGCTCGCTACTGCTGCATTGAATGACCACATTTTTCCCGGCTGCGAAGTACTGGTGGCGAGAAAAGGTAAGATTGTTTATGACAAACAGTTTGGCGGGTTGAATTACCGGACCGGCGAGAGAGTGACGTCAGAAACCATTTACGACCTGGCTTCCCTGACCAAGGTGTCGGCCACATTGCAGGCTATTATGCTGCTTTACGACCGCAAGCAGATCAATCTGGATGAAAAAGCTTCGGCTTACCTGCCGGAACTGGTGGGTACCAACAAGCAGAACTTCACGATCAGGGAGCTGTTGCTGCACCGCTCGGGTCTGGTGTCATTTTATCCGCCGCTTTGGGACCGTACTAAGACCAGTGGGGGAGGCTTGCTGCCGGAATATTACAGTGCAAAGGCGGATACTGCCTATTACCTGCAGGTAGCGCCCAAGTTGTTTGCAAAACCCGCATTGCGCGATTCGGTGTGGAAATGGGTGATTGAATCTCCGATGAACAACCGCCGCGAGCGCTCGGGCAGCTACGGTTATCTGTATAGCGACCTGGGTTTTCTGACATTACAGAAAGTTGTGGAGCGCGTTACCGGTCAGCCACTGGATATATTTGTTGCGGCCAATATTTATGAGCCGCTGGGGCTGGGTTACCTCGGCTTCAATCCGCTGCGCCGCTTTTCGGAAAAGCAGATTGCGCCGACGGAACAGGATTATAGGTTCCGCGGACAGTTGTTGCAAGGGACAGCCCACGATCAAATGGCGGCGATCATGGGCGGTGTGGCGGGACACGCGGGTTTGTTTGGTACTGCACGCGATCTGGCGGTTTTATTCCAGATGAACCTTTGGAAAGGTAGCTACGCCGGCAAGCGTTATTTTGAACAGGCGACAGTCCCACTCTTTTCAAGAGTTTATGATGAATCCTATCACCGCGGACTAGGGTGGGACAAAGCCCCGCTGGATGGAAACAGCTCTTATGTTTCGCCTCTGGCTTCGGTGAATTCATTTGGTCACACAGGCTTTACGGGAACGATGGTTTGGGTGGATCCGGAAGAGGATTTATTGTTTGTTTTCTTGTCAAACAGGGTCAATCCTGATCCTGAAAATACGGGTATAACAACGCACCGGACGCGCCGAAAAATCCAGGATGTGGTATACCGTTCTTTGCTGGAAAGGAAAAGTCAGCTTCCTTAAAGTGGTGGGAGTGTATTTGAAAAATATCTCTAACTTTACCAATTAAAAAAGGTTAGCGGAAAGATATTCAGATTGATACATGAAAAAACCATTTACCCTTCAAAGTGCCCTATTCACGTTTTTAGCCACATTTTTCTACGCGGCAACAGCTTTTGGACAAACCACAATTACAACAGGAGTATTAAGCCCGACCACTGTTTGCCAGGGCGGCGAAGTGACTGTCCCATTTACAGCAACAGGCACAATACCGCTGCTCACAACTTACGAAGCACAGCTTTCTGACGAAACTGGTGCTTTCGGTGCAACAGCCACTAAAATCGGCTCGTCGGATAAAAGTCCGATTACTGCTACAATTCCTGCCGCCACGGCTGCGGGTGCAGCTTATAAAATTAGGGTGGTTTCAATATTGGCCGCTGCAATAGTAACCGAAGGAACCGAAAGTGCAGCATTAAAAATCAATGCAATTCCGGCGGCTCCTGTTGTAACTGCCGAAGTTATTATTGGCCAGGGTGAAGCAGCAACCCTCACCGCCGCCGGAACCGATTTACTATGGTATGATGCTGAGACCGGTGGAAATGGTACTGCAGTCAAGCCGACTCTGGATACAAATGTCCCTGGCAAGAAAAGTTATTTTGTGTCTCAAACAGTGGGCTCTTGCGAAAGCGAGCGGGCCGAGATTGTAGTGACAGTTATCGCTTGTATGGCACCTGCAGCCCCTGCTGTGTCTAATGTTAATCAGCAAGTGGGCGATGATGAAAAAGCACTGACTGCAGTAGGAACCGGGCTCAAATGGTACGCTGCTAAAACGGGCGGCGATGCCCTGCCTGCGGCTCCAAAACCATCTACTGCAACTGTTGGAAAAACGAGCTATTTTGTGTCTCAAACAGTAGATAAGTGTGAAAGCGAACGTGCTGAAATTATAGTAACAATATCAGCTTGTACGCCACCGGCTGCACCGAAAGTTGCCAACGTAAATCAGCAGGTTGGTGACGATGAAAAAGTATTGACAGCCGAAGGAGCCGGGCTTAAATGGTATGCTACCAAAACTGGCGGAGACGCTCTGACTAGTGCCCCTAAACCATCTACTGCAACAGTTGGTAAAACGAGCTATTTTGTTTCGCAAACAGTTGGCGGCTGCGAAAGTGAGCGCGCTGAAATTGTGGTAACGATTACAGCATGTACCCCACCGGATGCGCCAACTGTCGCTAATGTTAGCTATACAGTAGGCGATAAAGCAACCGCACTTTCCGCCACACCAGCAACCGGACTACTTTGGTACGCGGCTGTAACCGGCGGAACCGGTTCTTCTACTGCGCCTACTCCCCTTACCACGAGCGCGGGAACAACAAAATATTACGTATCGCGCACAGTCAACAAATGCGAAAGTGCAAGAGCTGAAATTGTTGTTACCGTAACAGCTTGTACGCCGCCGGATGCGCCGACAGGACCGAATGTAAGTTATACAATAGG